>JAZLMI010000040.1:0-11947 GCA_045598545.1 Christensenellaceae bacterium
TAATGCTGCAGGTTGCTTTGGCGGAACGGTTTCTAATATCGTCGTTATCGCTCACGGTGGTAATAAAAACGTAGACGGTATGATAGGTACTAACGCAGAATACAACATTAACAGTCATATTCAAAATATTTACGGCGTAACCGACAGCGATTTACCTTTCTGGGTAACTCAAGACGGTACTGCTAACAACTGTCAGAAATTGACCGACAAAAACGCTCTTAATACCGATAATTCTATTACCGGTGCAAAGGCGGTTTTAGGCGGAGTCGCTTACTGGAACGTTGTAGACGGAAAATTGTTCTTTAAAAATACCGAAGTAACTACTTTACAAGTAAAAGAAGAACAATATATCGTTAAAGATAACGAAACCGATTACACCATAGTCGTTCCCCAAAATGCTTCCGACAAAGAAGTTTACGCTGCAAAAGAATTGGCAAAATATATAGAACTCTCAACCAAAGCGTCGCTCCGTGTAAAGAGAGAAAATAAAATCGTATTCACTGACGATTCTAAGTATATCTTTATCGGCGCTACACAAAAGGCTACACAACTCGGATTTGATTTCTCTGAAGCTACTTTGACTTCTCAAGGATTCAAAATCGTAACCTCCGGCAACTCGTTATTCATTATGGGTGGCGGAGATTTGGGTACTGTGTTCGGCGTTTACGGGTTCTTGGAACAAGTTATAGGCTTCGACGCTATCGCTATAGATGAAATTCTCTTCGACAAAGTAAACAATATCAAAATCTTCGATTTTGATATCGTCGATATCCCTGATTTCGAATACAGACTTTCGGGTGATGCTCAAACTTATAACGACAGCAATCTCGCTTATTTATTCAGAGAAGCAAGAACTTATTACGATACCTTTATGATGATTGACGGTACTTACCTTATTCACCATACCAGTTTCTACTTCTTGCCTCCTGAAACTTATAACGATTCCGCTCTCGCTACTTATCACCCCGATTGGTATAGTCAAACTAACACGCAACGCCTTACCGATATGCAGTTATGCTATACCGCTCACGGTAACCAAACCGAATACGAGAATATGCTCGATACGGCGTTCAACGTGTTAAAGGCTACGATAAACAATAACCCGACCTTAAAACTCGTTCAGTTCTCTATTCAGGATTCTACCGACGGAATGAACCACTCCTGCACTTGTGCTACTTGTCAAAGTTGGAAAAATGCTTACGGCTCTGACAGTGCTTCTGTCGTTCACTTCCTTAACGATTTAAGAGATAAGTTAGACGCTTGGTTAATTCAAGAAAATATTGACAGAGAAATCGATATATTATTCCTTGCGTACAACGAAACTATCAAAGCCCCCGTTTCCGGCTCTAACGGTGTATACGAACCTATCACCAACGCCCTTAACGGTAACGCTCCTTTAATTTGCAAAGACGGAGTTTATCCTATCCTTTGCGGTGTTAACGACGTTAACTTCGCTTCGTTAAAGGATTCCGTAAATGCGGAAAACTTGAACGAATTAAAGAAATGGGCTACCGTTTCGGATAAGGTGTTCTATTGGAGTTATTCCACTTCGTTCGCTTCTTATCTCTCGCCGTATGCAATCTTTGATAACATGCAAGACACTTATAAGGCGTTAAAGGAAAACAAAGTATTCGCTATCTTCCCCGAAGGTCAACACTACAACACCACTCCCGTTAATTCGAGTTTCGCTATCTACAAAGAATACTTACAGTCTAAACTCGGTTGGGACGTTGACGTTGACGTAGACGCTTTGACGGATAAGTTCTTCGCTGAATACTTTAAAGACGCTGCTCCGGCAATGAGAAAATACTTCGACGCTTTGTGTGCTTACTCTACTGCGGAAAATATGCAAAATGCAGACTCTTTCTCGGAAGACGTTCGCCACGAAGTTTGCTGGAACGATAAAGAAACCGTTAAATGGTTATCCTTTATCGACGACGCTTACAAGGCTATCGAATACTTGAAAGACCAAGACTTAGAACTTTACGAAGTCTTGAAAAACCGTATCGATATCGAAGCTATTTGCGTAAGATTCGTATATTTGAGCTTCTTCGTTCAAAACTACGAACCTACAAAGGTAGACGCTTTAAGACGTCAGTTTAAGAACGATATCGAAGCCTTCGGTATTACCGAAAGACTTCAAGGATACGCTGTCTCGGACTTATGGGATAAATGGGGTATCTAATTAAAAAATTAATTCAATGGTGTCGGGAAACCGACACCATTGAATTAAACATTTCTTTTTGTATTGATTATCACTTCTAAAAGTGTTATATTATTTAAAAACTCTTTCACGGGAATTTGTTTATGGAAAAATGGTACTGGGTTGAACTTATCGGTTTTGATAATTCATTAAAAGATTTCGGCGTTAAAAATTACCTCTCCCGCATATCTCAAAAAGTTTCGGGAGTGTCTTTATTTCTATACAGTTCGGATTTCATTACTTCTTACGAAAAGTATAATTCGAACTCTTTATTAAACCCCGAATTTTGCTCTTACGCTGCTCACCCCTTTAACGAAGAAAGAAAAAGACAGGTTTGGTCTTATTCTCAACTTAAGGGTTTAGTAAAAGAATTAAAAAAATACGGCGTTTCGGTACTCTTTTCCACTTTCAGTACCTTTATTTACCGCAATAAAAACGGTAAAGTTATCGTCGGTAAATTCGGCGATTCTCATCTCGATATAAGAGAAAATATTACTTGTAAATTAGGCAACTTCGGTAGCGTTAGCCCGATTAAAAGATTTCAAGACGGCTATCCTTTTTATAAGTTCCTAATAGAACAAATTAAAAAAATTATCTCGGATTTCGGGTTCGACGGCGTTCACTTTGCGGACGGCTTATCTTTCCCGATTAGAAGAATTCAGGACGGCGATTTCTCCGACGACTTGGTTCTTCGATTTATAAATAAGAACAAAATCTCCTTGCCCCAAAACATATCGGGGGCTTGCGACGGCGATAACGAACGCTTACTTAATAGGTATAATTATATCCTCGCTAATTTGCGTGCCGAATATTCGGAATTTATCGCTTCGCTTTATTCGGAGTTCTATAAATACGCATCTTTTGCCTTGAAAAATAAAAAGGTTCTCTTTATGGGGGCTTGGACGAGAGACCCCTTTGAATGTTTATTCCGCTACGGGATAGACAATAAAACACTTAACCTTAATAACGCTTACGCCTACGTCTTTGAAAATATGGGCGCTTCTATGGCGGTGTTTTCAAAACAAGAAAGCGGGGGAGTAGATTTTTCCGAAGATTTCAGAAAAGACGTTCAATATCACTTCTTTATGACTCTATCTTCTCTAAAATCTTACACCCCAAACGCAAACGTAATCAATTTAACGCCTATTAAGGATACTTTCGAACAGTGGAATTTGATTGAAAATAACCCTAACGGACTTGCAAAAGGCATCGCTTTAAGAAATTCTAATTTCATATACAGTAATAAAAAACTTTTGAAAAGTACTTTCGGGGCGATGTATTGTTTGGCGGACGGATTAAATTCTAATCTTTGGAATTTCGTGAATTCTCACGAGAAAATTTCAAACCTATCTAAAATAAATAAGGTTTTCGGTTGCGGTTTCGTGTTTAACGATAATTTAAGTAGAGAACTTAAAACTTACGTTTCGACTCGCAGGCTTTTTAGCCACGAAATAAGAAAACGCATAATCTCCGCAGGCACTACCTTGTCTTTTTCAACCGATATAAAAAGCCTCCCCTTTATAGACCAACCTTTAATAGTTACGGGTATAGAAAATTATTCTAAATACGATTTAGATAAACTCTCTCTTCATAAAGGGACTTTTGCAGTGATAGGATATCAAAATCCTTTAAATATTAAACCCGTTTGCACCGTTAAATTAAAAAATTCTACCTTAAAATGCGATTTTTACAATTTATCTAAAAAATATAAAAACGCCGTTATCGATAACGTTAAAGAAGAAGTAGACTTATCTCCGTTTGACGAGTTCGACGGAATTTGGACGGCTAAATTGAAATTCGAAAAGGTTAATCCCGAATTTTTCTCTACTATTAGCAAAATTATAAATGCAGAGAATATTCCTTTAACCGATAAACCACATTGTAGAGTAATGCTCTTCGACTTAGGGAAAAAATACCGATTGTACGTTTACAATAACTCTTGCCATTTTGAATACACAACGATTACTTTGCCCGTTAAAATATCCAAGGCAAAAGCACTTTTCAATAAATCGGCAGTTCAGAAAATCACCGAAAATTCAATAACGGTTAAACTCTTTAACGACGGGGTAGAAATACTCGAAATCAGTAAGGGAGAATAATATGAAAGACTTAAAAATAATAGTTACGAAAAATTCAAAGGCTAATCTTATCGCCGCAAAAGAATTTAAAAAGTATTATAAACTCGTTACGGGTAAAGACTTAGAAATTACCGATAGGGACGGCGATTTCGACGTGGTTACTATCGGCAACGAAACCGATAACGATTATATTCAAAAACTTTATTTGGAAAAGAAAATAGATAAGTTCGATTTAAGATACGGCGAAGACAATTTTTTGATTAAATCGGTAAAAATAGACGATAAAAACGTATTGTTACTCTCGGGCGGAAGACCCAGAGCAAATATTTACGCCGTTTATTATTACTTTGAAAAATTCGCCAGTGTTAAATTCTTTTGGGATGGCGAAAGAGTTCCTAAAACTACGAGTTTACCCATAGAAAAATTAAACGTTTTGGAAAAACCACGTTTTAAATACAGAGGTCAACGCTATTTCGCTCACAGAGGATTGCACCGTTTTCAGGCGGAACACTGGTCTTTTGAAGACTGGAAACAAGAGATAGACTGGCTTTTGAAAAAAAGATTGAATTTCGTCAGTTTGTTTATAGGGCTTGACGATTTGTTTCAACGTGCTTTCCCCGACGCCGTAGGTTACGAAAGCGTGGAAAAAGAAGACTTCGGAGTCGGTTATGAAAACAGAAAATCTTTTTGGCCGTTAAAATACAGGGGAGAACTCCGTAAAAAAATTCTCGATTATCTACACGACAGGGATTTGATAAGTTTTGAAAATTCGGGAACTCTTACTCACTGGAATACCAAAACTCCGCAAGAGTTTTTAGACAAATATCACCCCACTTTCTTCGGACAGACAAAGGAATCGGGTTATTCCGACCAAAGGGCTTTGGTTTGGGATATTAAAGACCAGAAAAATTTCGACTTGTATTTCAAACTTACCGAAACTTTGGTTAAAGAATACAGCAAAGAAGGATTCTTTTATACCATAGGTTTTGCCGAAAGAAATTTGTCTTACGATAAAGAGGAAAATTTACGATTAAAACTTTACGGGTATCATAAACTTGCCCTTAAATTACAGGAAAAATATCCTAACAGTAAACTTATGCTTTGCGGTTGGGACTTTTGGTTTAACAACTTCTCTACTTCGGATATGAAAAGTTTGTTCTCTACCTTGGACCCCGATAACGCAATTATTATGGATTATACTTCGGATACTTACAGAAAATACAACGGCTCTAAATGGGATATCGTCAATAAATATCCGCATACGTTCGGACTTTTCCACGGTTACCAAATGAACAGCGATATAAGGGGAGATTATACGCACTCACAAAAAAGAATTAAACTTACCTTAAAAGACGATAAATGTATAGGATTCGTATTTTGGCCGGAATTATCTCACAGCGATACGTTTATGCTTGAATATTATCCCCTAAACGCTTGGTCGCCATTAAAGGAAAGTTTGGAAAAACGACTCTATAATTTCTGTAAAGACAGATATTTAAGTAAAGACTTCGATTTTATGTATTCGGTTTGGAAAAAGTTTTTCCCCATAATAGAACTTATGCACTGGAATATGGACGATTCCGATAAGGCGGTTATGCCTATCGAATATTTCTTTAATATCAACTGGCGTTACAAAATAGATACTCCCGATTTTTATAACCCTAAACTTAAAAAGTTCTTAAAAAACAGAAAGGCTTGCATCAATATCTTGGAAAATCTTATAAACGTTGTCGATACCGAAGACGATATGTTAAAGAGAGATTGTTTCGATATCGCTAAAACAGTTATCGGAAGATATATTCATTATTCTTTGGTACTTGCTAAAAAGTATTACGCAAAAAGGAATAAAATAGGGAATACAGACGTTTTATTCGGAATACTTAACGACTGCAAAAAACTCATTAAGATTTTAGGGGATTTTTTGGGTTGTTATCCCGAATACACCTTAAACGATTCTTTAAATAAACTTAAAAAAGTTCACGACGTTCCCGAAGATTTTGCTTACGTCTTGAAAGATAACGCTTATAACGGATACTGCAGAAGTTACGTTTACGAACTCTTTGACAACCTTTATCTTAAAGAATACGATATGTTCTTATCTAATCTTAAAACGAGTATGAAAACGGGAGAACCTATAAAAATCAATATGAAAAAGGAAAAGGCGATATTCGACGGATTTTTAAATAAACCGCTTGAAGATATGAAACCCGTAAGAGTAGACGTGAAAAACGTTTTGTTAGAGGCGGTATGTTGTATGAAAGATTTTAAGGTTTATAATTCTTAATTTATAAAAACACGGTGAAAGCGAGAAAAAAGAAATTTTTTCTCGCTTTTTACTTTGCTTGTTATTTTTACTTTATTGTGTTACAATTACTTTATGAATAAATTTATTGAATTTTCCGTTTATACTACTCACGACGGCGGAGACTTGGTTTCTGACGTTATGTGGAATTATACCGATTCCGGCGTAGTTATAGAAGACGTTGAAGACGTTATAGCACTTTCAAAAGAAGGTAAGTCCTGGGACTATGCGGACGAGTCTATTTTTTCCGCAGATAAAAGAGTTATAGTTAAAGCATATTTTCCTAAAAAAGAACAAAGCGTAATTTTAGACGTCGAGAAAGATTTAAGAGAACTTAAAAGCAATTCGCCTTTCGATTTAGGCACGCTTGAAACGGTTAAAAGGGAAGTGGACGGCGACGCTTGGAAGGAACAATGGAAACAACATTTTAAGCCTATCCATATCGGCGAAAAGGTCGTGGTAGTCCCCGAGTGGATAAAGTATGATTGTAAGCCCCAAGAGATACAAATTTTACTCGATTCTAATATGGCGTTCGGCACGGGTGAACACGAAACCACTTCTATGTGCGTAGAGTACTTATCCAAATTCGTGAAGAGCGGAGATACCGTGTTAGACGTAGGGTGCGGTAGCGGTATTTTGGGAATTACCGCTTCTAAACTCGGGGCAAAGTCTATCATTATGACTGATATTGACGAATGTGCAGTCGTGGCAACCAAGCATAATATGGAACTTAATAAAGTTACTAACGGCATAGTCCTATTTAAAAATCTTTTAGACGACAACACCGTAAAAGGCGACGTAATAGTAGCCAACATTATGGCTGAACTTTTAATATCTTTTTCGGTTAAAATAGGCGATAATCTTAATAAAAACGGGCTTATAATTTTAAGCGGTATTTTAACGGATAGACTCGATAAAGTTATAAAGGCTTACGAAAACGCAGGCTTTATTTACGTAGAACATAAGATAAAAGGGGAGTGGTCGGCTCTCGTTATGAAAAAGGAAACTTTATGAAGGCGGTAGTATTTACCTTAGGCTGTAAGGTCAACGAGTGCGAAAGCGATTCTATTATATCGGGGCTTTCTTCTTTAGGTTATGAAGTTTCGGACAAGTTAGAATATGCGGACGTTTACGTGATAAACACTTGTGCCGTTACCAAGGAAGCCGAAAAAAAATCTCGGCAAACGGCTACTAGGGTTAAAAAACTCAATCCTTTTGCCAAAATAATATTTACGGGTTGTGCTTGTCAAAAAGAACCTTCTTCCTTTACCGATAAAGATAAAAATTTTTTAGTTACGGGAGTCTACGGAAAAAACAAAATAATTTCTATGCTATCTGAGTGCGGAGAAAAAATCTTACAAGAGAGCAAAGACTACGAAGAGTTATTTCCCGTAAAAACTATGCGTTCAAGGGCGTTTATAAAAGTAGAGGACGGTTGCAACAACTTTTGTTCTTACTGTATTATACCCTATCTTCGTGGAAGAGTGAGAAGCCGTAACCCCGAAAACGTAGTAAAAGAGATATCTTCTCTTTCGCCGTTAGAGGCAGTTTTAACGGGGATAAATCTTTCGGCGTATTCTTTTAACGGGGAAGGTTTATCGGGGCTTATAAGAGAATTAAAGGGCTTAAATACCCGAATAAGGCTCGGCTCTTTGGAAGTGGGCGTTATAGACCAAAAATTTTTAACGGAACTTAAAAACTTAAATAACTTTGCACCGCATTTTCACCTTTCGTTGCAGTCTGGGTCAAACGACGTGTTAAAGAAAATGAATAGACATTACACGGCTAAAGAATATATAGAAAAAGTAGATTTAATAAGGGAGTTTTTTCCGAATGCGGGAATTACCACCGATATTATAGCGGGATTTCCTACCGAAACGGAAAAGGACTTTAACGACACTCTTTCTTTGATAGACAGAGTTAAATTTTCGGATATTCACCCCTTTACTTTTAGTCGTAGGGAAGGAACTGTCGCTTACAAAATGAAAGATTTACCTTTTAGTTTGAAAAAAGAAAGAACGGACAAACTTTTAGAAAAGAAAAAAGAGTGCAAGGGTTTGTTTATCGATAAAATGATAAACACCGAACAAGATTTTTTGTTCGAATATTTTAAGGACGGATATGCGGAAGGGTATTCGGGAAACTATTTAAGACTTTACGTTAAAGATTTTGAATTTAACGGTAAAATTCAAAAGGTAAGAACGGTTAAACCTTATAAAGACGGGTTAATTGCCGAAATTATAAAATAAAGGAATAAAAGGAGATTTTTATGAATAACAATTTAGACGACAACTGCTTATTTTGTAAAATGATTAAGGGTGAAATTCCTTGTACCAAAATGTACGAAGACGACGATATGATAATAATAAAAGATATCGACCCCAAAGCAAAAAATCATTTTTTATGTATACCGAAAAGCCATTTTAAACTTTTAGCCGAAATGAACGAAGTTCAAGCCGAACTCGTTAAAAGATGCTTAAAGAAAATTCCGACTTTAGAAAAAGAGTTGGAATTGAAGACCGGTTACCGCTTGGTAATAAATCAGGGCGACGACGCAGGTCAAACGGTGTTTCACTTGCACATACATATACTTTCGGGACAAAAAATGGGCTGGACTCCCGCTTAAAAATATTTTTTAAAAATATATCGTAAATAATTGACAAACTTAATACTTTTAAGTATACTATTTAAGCATCTTAAATGATGACTAACCGCTTTTAGCAAAGGAGGGGAATAACAATGAGTACAGTAAGAGTAGGAGAAAACGAAAATCTCGACAGTGCTTTAAGACGTTTTAAGCGTAAATGTGCTAGAGACGGTATTATTGGCGATATGAGAAAGAAAGAATTCTACGAAAGCCCTTCTTTAAGAAGAAAGAAAAAATCTGAAGCGGCTAGAAAAAGAAGTCTTAAAGGCTAACTTGAAGAATCTACCAAAGAAGCTCTTGGTAGATTTTTTATTTTTGTACAAAATATAAAACATTTTGTCGGAATTTGTTTAATTAAAGGAGTATTTTATGCAAAATGGGCAAAAGACCTTAAAACAATATGCGAAAGAAGCTAAAAAAAGATTAAAAAGCGGATTTTGGCAATCTTATAACTCTAACCTCTCTAAGGAAATAGAACGTGCCGAATCTTCGGGTATTCCTTCGTCTAAAATACGGGAATATTACAGCGAAAAAGTTTCTAACGATATAAAAAACACAAAGGACTTGGACGAGGAATTTTACTTAAAAGTTAAGAAGATTTTAGACGAAGAAGGCGAAATTTCCGATGCTTTGGGAAGACTTACCGATACAACCGTTTTCAATTCCCTTTCCTACGAAGAAAAACAGCGTTATTCTTTATCTCTTTCCGAAAAATATTTAAAAGCGGTAGAAAGATATAACAAAGAAAAATCTATGGGCGTTTGATTTTCTATTGCGTTTTTAGGTTTTTGTGATATAATCTTTAAGAGGTGTAAATTATGGAATTAAAAGACTTTGAAAAACTTGTAAACGACCGTCAATCGTGTAGAGATTTTTCCGAAAAGGAAGTGGAAAACGAAAAACTCGTAAACGCTATTAACCTTGCACTTTTAAGCCCTTCGGCTTGTAACAGTCAGCCGTGGAAAATTTACTGCGTATCCGAAAAGGAAAACTTAAATAAAGTGGCAAAATGCTTGCAAGAAGGCGGTAGAAACGCTTTTACTTCCAAAGCAAAGGCGTTTATCGTTATAGCGGAAAGAAATATGCCCTTAAAAAAAGATATTTCAGAAAAATTTTCCGAAGGGCATTTCGTTAAATACGATATAGGCGAATTTATCGCTTATCTTACTCTCGCCTTGGAATCGGAAGGCTTGTCTTCTTGCATTATAGGTTGGGTAAATAAGGAAGAACTTAAAAAAGCCGTAAATTATCCCGATGGGGAAACTTGCAATATTGTGGTTGCGGTAGGGTATTCGGATATAGAAAAGAGAAAAAAAGTAAGACTTTCTTCTTTAGAGACCGTTAAGTATTTATAAGGGGTTATCATGCAAAAGAAAAAAGAATTTATAAGGGCTATAAAGTACCTTTTGCTTACCGCAAGTGCCGGAGCGATTCAGATTGTATCTTTTACCGTCTTAAATGAAACGGCACATCTTTATTATTGGCTTTCTTACGGAATTGCTTTGACGTTATCGGTTATTTGGAATTTTACGTTTAACAGAAAATTCACGTTTAAATCCGCTAATAACGTTCCCGTTGCAATGCTTAAAGTTTTAATCTATTACGCAGTATTTACTCCGCTTACTATGTTGCTTGAAGACTATTTGACGGGTTTGGGCTTAAACGAATATTTGGTTACCTTAATAAATATGCTACTTAACGTTTCAACCGAATTTCCGTATCAAACGTTTTTCGTTTTCAGAAATTCTATTGACCAAACGGAAAAAATTTGTATTGAAAACGAAAAATTGAAGGTAAAAGTTTCTCTTTTAGGGGCGGAACTTTGCTCTATTAACGGTAAAAAAACGGATACCGAATATTTGTGGCAAGGAAAAAAATACTGGAAGGGTAAAGCCCCCGTACTTTTTCCTATATGCGGAAGGCTTTTTAACGGGAAATATACTTATATGGGTAAGATATATTCTTTACCTATTCACGGCATTGCGAAAAAGACTTGTTTTAGCGTAAAAGAACGCACCGAAAATAAAGTGGTTTTGGAAGCCGTTTCCACCGAAAAGACCAAAAAGGCGTATCCTTTCGATTTTGTTTTGAATATAGTTTATTCTTTGCAAGAAAGCGTGTTAAAACAGCAGTTTATCGTTAAGAATACGGGGGATAAAGATATGTATTTTTCCTTTGGCGGACACCCCGGATTTAACGTACCTTTCGATAAAGACGAGAATTTTGAAGATTATTATTTAGAGTTTAAAAACGGTAAGACTTTCGATAGGGTAAAGTTTAACGAAGACGGATTGTATAAAGAAGATTACGAATCTTTAACTTTGGAAGAAGGCAATAAAATATCTTTAACTCACGATTTATTTAATAAAGATTTGTTTTTGGTAAACGACGAGAATACCATAAAATTAAAATCTGATAAAAGCGATAAGAGTTTAGAGGTGAGTTTTTCCGATATGACGCTTTTAGGATTTTGGCAAGTAAAGAATAAAAAGCCTAAATACGTTTGTATAGAACCGTGGCACGGAAGACCGGGAAGGGAAGACGTTACCGACGATATAACCACCAAAAAAGACATTATAAAATTAGAGAAAGGTAAAGAGTTTATCGGCGGATTCGATATAAAAATAAACGAATAAATTTAAGATAAAAAACAAAAAGGACTGAAAGTAAATTTCAGTCCTTTTTCTTGTGATTTTATTCAATATTCGGTTGGGGGG
>JAZLMI010000041.1:0-58973 GCA_045598545.1 Christensenellaceae bacterium
GAACAAGCGTTAAAAAACAAAATAAACTGCACGGCTTTTACCTTTGACGGCAATTTAAAAGGTGTTTTTTGTAAGGGCGAAAAGTCTATATATTCTTCTTGTGAAAGAGAGAAAATCATTAAAAATTTAGGCATAGAAAAGGTCTATTTCGCACCCGTAACCAAAGAATTTTTAGGTATGGATAAAATAGAGTTTTTAGACTATATGAACTCTAATTTTGGTATTGAAGAGTACGTTTTCGGAGAAGATTATACTTTCGGAAAAAACGCAGAAGGCAACCTTAAAACGGTGCAAGAATACGCTTGTAAAAAAGGTCAAAAAGTAACGGTTGTAGATACCGTGAAAACGGGAGATAAAAAGGTTTCCACAACGCTTATAAAAGAACTGATTAAAAAGGGCGAAATAGAAAAAGCCAACTTTCTTTTAGGCAGGAGTTTTTCGGTTTACGGCGAAGTTTTTAAGGATAGAGAAGTGGGAAAAACTTTGGGGTTTAGAACGGCAAACGTTAAATATCCGCAAGATAAAACAGAGTTAAAATTCGGGGTGTATTCGGGAAGAGTGGAAGTTAAGGATAGAGAGTATAAAGCGGTTATAAACTATGGAACACGCCCGACTTTCGGGGAAGAAAAAAGCGTTGTAGAAGCACATATTTTAGATTTTAATTCGGATATATACGGCGAGAGTATTACGGTGTATTTCGATAAATATTTGAGAGATATAGTAAAGTTTAAGGATAGAGAAGAACTCAAAAACCAGTTAAAAAAAGACGTAGAGAGGGTAATAGGTATATGATAAAATTCGGAGCGAGCGGAAATTCCACGGCGTTTTTCGAAGCGGGGCATAGTAATAGCGAAGAGTCCGCCGTTTGGATAAAAGATATGGGACTCGATTGTTTTGAATATTCGTTCGGGCGTGGCGTGAATTTATCCGACGAAAAGGCGGTAAAAATAGGAGAAGCGTTTAAAAAGTGCGAGATAGAGATATCGGTACACGCACCGTATTACATTAACCTTGCAAATCCCGAACAAGAAAATGCGGTAAAGTCTTACTTTTATATAATAGAGTCCGCAAAAAAGGCAAAACTTATGGGCGGAAAAAGGGTAGTGTTTCACCCTGCAAGCCAAGGTAAGTTACAAAGAGAAGAAGCGGTAGAACTTACCAAAAGAAGGATAGACGAACTGACCGAAATAATATACAGAGAGAATTTAGAAGATATAAAGTTTTGCATAGAAACTATGGGAAGACTATCCCAAATAGGAACGATAGAAGAAGTAGTTTATTTTTGTTTAAGGGATAAAGTGTTTTATCCTGCGGTAGATTTCGGGCATATAAACGCAAGGGAATTCGGGAGTTTGAAAACCGAAAAAGATTTCGTTGATAGGATAGAATACATAAGAAGTGAGTTGGGCGAGAAAAAAGCCAACGAAATGCACGTTCATTTTTCCAAGATAGAGTATGGGTTAAAGGGAGAATTAAGGCACTTAACTTTTGAAGACCAAAAGTTCGGACCCGATTATATTCCGTTTATACAAGCGTTAAAGAGTACGAAAATCGAGCCGTATATAGTGTCGGAATCGGCGGGAACGCAGGACGTAGACGCATTAAAAATGAAAAAAGCCTATTTTAGTGATTGACTTAATTATAAAAGTTTGGTAAAATAGGTAAGGTGCTAAATGAAAGGGTTAAAGTCAGACGGTAAAAGTGCATATTTAATAACCGATTTCAGTGATAGAAGATATTTTTCCAAGGTAGATATTTCGGAAGGAATTTTGGTAATAAGTAAGGAAAAGTATTATTTTTCGGACGCAAGGTATTTTTCCGCATTAAAGGAAAAATTAGAAAGTAGCGAAATAGAGGCTAAACTTTATACCGATATAAAGAGTTTGTTGGAGTTTTTAAAGAGTAAAAATATCAGCACCGTTTTTATAGATTATAATAAGACCACGGTAAAAGAGTATAAAGAATATAAAAGTTTGGGGCTGAAAATAAAGGACGTTAAAGATAGGATAAATAAACTCCGTTCAGTAAAGAAAAGAGAAGAGATATCCTGCATAAAAAAGGCGTGTAAGATTACCGAAAAAGCCTATTACTATGCGATAAGCAAAGTAAGAAAGGAAATGACGGAGAAAGAACTTAAAGAAATTCTGGTAAAGAAGATGATTTCTTTAGGGGCTGAAGGAGAGAGTTTTTTTTCAATCGTTGCGTTTTCTAAAAATTCCGCCGTACCGCACCATCAAACGGGAGATACGAGATTAGAAGAAAATTCGGTAATTTTAATAGATACGGGTTGTAAGGTGAACGGGTACTGTTCGGACTTTACGAGAACTTGTTTTTTCGGAACTCCCGATAAGGAATTTTTAACGGCTTACGAGCAGGTTTTAAGGGCGAACTTAACGGCGGAAGAGAAAATATCCGTCGGGTATTCGGGAGTACAAGCCGATAGTATCGCAAGAGATTATTTTAAGAGTAATAACACCGATAAATATTTTACGCACTCTTTGGGACACGGTATAGGTTTAGATATTCACGAAGCCCCGTATTTATCCAAAAAGAGTAAAGAAGTTCTTAAAAAGGGTATGGTGTTTTCGATAGAACCGGGGCTGTATTTCGAAAATAAGTTCGGGATAAGAATAGAAGATACGGTAATATTAAAGAAATCGGGTATAGAAAGGTTTTTTTCGGACGATAAAAGCCTTATGATAATAAAAACAAAATAATAGAAAAACATTAAGGAGAATTTATTATGTTAGCAGGAGATTTCAGAAAAGGCTCGACATTCGAGTATGAAAATTCGGTATGGACGATAGTTGACTTCCAACACGTAAAACCGGGTAAAGGAGCGGCGTTCGTAAGAACCAAGATGAAGAACGTAATCGACGGAAAAGTTTTGGAAAAGACTTGGAACCCGACCGAAAAACTTCAAGAAGCGACGATAGAAACCAAGAATATGACGTATTCTTATAACGACGGAGAACTTTATTACTTTATGGACGAAGAGTTCAACTTAACTCCGTTAAACTACGACCAAGTAGAAGATGCGTTAAAGTATATAAAGGAGAACGACCACGTAATAGTTAAGTTTTATAAAGGCGTAGCGTTCTCGGTAGATTGCGATAACTTCGTAGTGTTAAGGGTAACGCAATCCGACCCGTCGGTTAAGGGAAACACGGCAACCAACGCAATGAAAGACGCAGTTTTGGAAACCGGAGCAAAGATTCAAGTACCTATGTTCGTCAATGAAGGGGAACTCATCAGAATAGACACGAGAACCGGCGAATATATGGAAAGAGTTAAAGGTTAAGAATAAAAAGAGCGTCGTAAAAGACGCTTTTTTAAGGTTTTCTATGAAAAAGGTTTTAATTACCGGCGGTAGCGGTGGCATAGGTCTTGCCACCGTTAAGACTTTTATAAAAAAGGGATATTTCGTAGTTGCGGGATATAATAAAAACGGCAAAGCTTTGGAAGAATTAAGGGCGACGCTTAGTGAAGAAGAAAGGTGTATGCTTTACTGTTTTTCTTGTGATTTAGAAGATGAAGAGAGTATATATTCTGCGTATTCTTCTATTGAAAAGCAGTTCAGTCG
The DNA here is from genome assembly GCA_045598545.1 of Christensenellaceae bacterium. Lineage (GTDB taxonomy): Bacteria > Bacillota > Clostridia > Christensenellales > Borkfalkiaceae > UBA1259. Next base: position 3,584 of record JAZLMI010000041.1, read on the forward strand.
TTTTGACGTTTTGGTGAATAATGCCGGTATAGACTTGTATAAACTCTGTACCGAAACTTCTAATAAGGAGTGGGATAGAATATTTGCCGTGAATATGAAATCGGCGTTTATATTTTCAAAACTTCTTTTAGAGAAGATGATAGAGAATGAAAGCGGTAGTATCGTGAACGTATCTTCTGTTTGGGGGATATCTGGGGCGAGTATGGAAACGGCGTATTCTTCGTCTAAGTCTGCCCTTATAGGGTTTACGAAGGCGTTAGCGAAGGAAGTTGCACCGTCTAATATCAGGGTAAACTGTATTGCTCCGGGCGTTATAGATACCAAGATGAACGATTGCTTTTCGGAAGGAGAGAAAAAAGACCTTGTAGAGAGAACGCCGTTAAAGAGATTAGGAAAGCCCGAAGAGATAGCCGAACTCATTTACTTTTTAGCGAGTGAGAATTCGTCTTTTATCACGGGCGAAGTTATTACTTCTGACGGCGGATTTAATTTGTAAAAAATTTTAGGAGATGATATATTATGCTTACAGCGATTTCGGGGATTAACTGGGGAGATGAAGGAAAAGGCAGAATGGTAGACCTTTTGTCCGAAGATTACGACGTGGTAGTTCGTTACCAAGGCGGTAATAATGCGGGACATACGGTCGTGAACGAAAAGGGTAAATTCATTTTGAATTTATTGCCTTCGGGGATACTTAGAGATAAGGTAGTGAACGTTATGGGTAACGGTATGGTTATCGATATAAAGCACCTTGTCGAAGAGATGAAAAGACTTCGTGACGGCGGAATAAAGATAACGCCGGAGAACTTAAAGATATCCGATAGGGCGGTAATATGTATGCCTTATCACGTTTTGCTTGACGGGCTTGAAGAAGATAGACTTGCAGGCAAAAAGTACGGTTCGACAAGGCGTGGAATTTCCCCCGTTTATAGTGATAAGTACAGTAAAAAAGCCATAAGAATGGGCGAACTTAAAGATATGGACGCTTTAACTAAAAGGCTTGAAGATATATTAGAGTGGAAAAATCTTACCGTAGAAAACGTGTATAATGCTGATGAAATAAAACTTTCGGACATGATAAATCACTTGTCCACTTACGGCAAAGAACTTTTGCCTTACGTAACGGATACGGGGCTTTACTTAAACGAGGCACATAAGAACGGTAAGAAGATAATGTTCGAAGCCCAACTCGGTGCTTTAAGAGATATAGACTTCGGTATATATCCGTATACGAGTTCTTCTAACTCGATAGCGTCATACGCTCCGATAGGTGCGGGCGTTCCCAACTTAAAGTTAGACTTGTCTATCGGAATAATGAAAGCGTATTCGACCTGCGTAGGCGAAGGACCTTTCGTTGCGGAATACTTCGGCGATAAAGCGGAAGTTTTGAGAAAGGCAGGCGGGGAATACGGTGCGGCAACCGGAAGACCGAGAAGAGTAGGACCGTTCGACGTCGTCGCAAGTAAGTACGGTATAAGAATGCAGGGTGCGGACGAGGTAGCGTTGACAAAATTAGACGTTTTAAGTTTTTATGAAGAGATAGAAGTTTGTGTGGGTTATGAAAAAGACGGTAAGGTTACGACCGAGTTTCCTTTCCCAATAGATTTAGAAAGTTATAAACCCGTTATAAAGACCTTGAAGGGTTGGAATAAAGATATCAGCGGTTGCAGGAAGAAAGAAGACCTTCCGAAAGAAGCGATAGAGTACATAGAATTTTTGGAAAAATCGGTGGAAGCCAAGATAAAATACGTTTCCGTCGGTGCAGAAAGAGAAGCCTACATAGTATTTTAATTTTATAATTTTCGGAGAAGACGGATTGAGAGAATAATTCTTTCAATCCGTTATAAAAATATGGAAAAAACAGATAGAAAGAGTGGAATTTTAATGCCGATATTTTCGCTTTTTAACGAATACGGTATAGGCGGATTCGGGAAAGAGTGTTACGATTTTATAGATTTTTTGTCAAATTCTAACGTTAAGGTTTGGCAAATTTTACCGCTCGTTCAAACGGGGTACGGAAATTCGCCTTATTCTTCGGTGAGTTCCACGTCGTTTAATCCTTTTTTTATAAGTCCCGAAGTCTTGAAGGATAAGGGGTTATTAAAGAGCGAAGACTTGATATTCTTAAAAACCGATAAAAAGAGGATAGATTACGGAGAATTAAACAGAGTAAGGTTTCAAACGTTAAAGAAAGCGTTTTCGAGATTTGATATAGAAAACCAAGACTTTCAAAAGTTCGTAAAGGGTAAAAGTTATAGAGATTACGCCGTGTTTATGGCAATTAAAGACGCTTACGGGGATAAGCCTTTTTACGAGTGGGAAGAAGGCTTAAAGAGAAGGGATAAAAAAGCACTTTTAAGTTTTGAAAGAGAGTATAAAGAAGAGATACTTTTTTGGCAGTTTATTCAGTACGAAGCCCTTTTGGAGTGGAAAAAAGTAAAAGAATACGCTAATTTTAAAGGCGTGGAAATTTTAGGAGATATGCCTTTATACGTCGCATTAGACAGCGTAGACGTGTGGATAAATCCCGAGTATTTTAAGTTGGACGAAAATTATAGGCCTAAAAAAGTTGCGGGAGTTCCGCCCGATTATTTTTCCGAAAAAGGTCAACTTTGGGGTAACCCCGTTTACGATTACGATAGACTACAAAAAGACGGTTTTTCGTGGTGGGTAAACAGGATAAAAAAAGCACTTAAAATTTACGACTACGTAAGAATAGACCACTTCCGTGGGCTAGACCGCTACTACGAAATAGATAGCGATAAAAAGGACGCAACCGTAGGGAGTTGGGTAAAAGTGCCGTCGGAAGAATTATTTAATAAAATAAAGTCTTGCGTAAAAAAGGATAGAATTATTGCCGAAGACTTGGGTATAATAGACGATGGCGTCAGAGAACTTTTGTCCTTTACGGGATACCCCGGAATGAAAGTTTTGTCCTTTGCGTTTAACGGAGATGAAAACAATTTGTATCTTCCCGAAAATCTTCCCTTTAACTCTGTGTGTTATACGGGAACTCACGATAACGATACCCTTTTGGGGCTTATAGAAAACGCTTCTATGTGGGATAGAAAGAATATAGAAAACGGCGTAAAAAATAGCCTTCATAAAATGGGAATTTTTGAAGACGTTTCTACTCCGAAAAGCATTGTGAACGCCGTTATAGAGTTAGGATTTAAGAGTAAGGCTAAGTGGTTTATAATGCCCTATGCAGACATAATTTGTAGGGGAAAAGAATATCGTATTAACGAGCCGGGAACGGTAAGCGTAAATAACTGGTCGGTTAGATTTAGTAAAGAAGATTTTAACGAAAAGATATCTTTTAAATTAAAAAAAGCGGTAAAAGAGTATAATAGATGACTAAAAGAAAGATAATTTTAACGGTAATGCTAAGTATTTTAATAGTATTAACCCTTTCGTTTATTTGGGGGCATTCTCTAAGGACGAGAGAGCAGTCGGTAAAAGATTCCGAAGCCGTTTATCAAGGAGTCGGCGGGGTGTTCGATATCATATTCGGGGACGCTGAAACTTCGGTTGCGGTAATAAGAAAATTCGCACATTTTTTCGAGTTTTTTATGTTGTCAGTAGAAATCACGGCTTTGTTTTTTAACCTTAGGGGGTTAGAGAAAATAAACGTTTTGTTTTCGCTTCCGATAGGGCTTTTTACCGCAATAGTGGACGAAACGATACAGATATTTTCCGACGGAAGAGGGGCTCTCATTACCGACGTTTTGATAGATTTTTCGGGAGTGTTTTTGGCAAGCGTTTTTATGTTTTTAGTGGTTTTATCGATACAAAAATTCAAAAGCCGTAAACCTGATAAATCGTTTGACAAAAAGGCTTTATTGTGATATAATTTTTAACACTTTTTGGAAAAAAAGAAGAAAAATAAAGAGAAATTTATGATTGCTGTTGAAGAAGAAAACGTGATATCCGAAGAAGATAAACCTTATTTACCTTCGGACTTAAAAGGTTTCGATAATACAGTAGAATATTCGGATACCTCTTATAGACATTTTATAAAAACTTTTAAGAAAAACACTAAAAAGAGAATAGTTTATAGATTTATAAAAAGGTTATTCGATTTTATTCTTGCCCTAATCGGTTCTATAATTTTATTCCCTTTGATGTTCGTTCTTCTTATAGTTTGTACGATAGATTCGAGGGGATATCCCATTTTCAGTCAACTCCGTATGGGAAAGGACGGTAAGCCTTTTCATTGCTTAAAGTTTAGAACTATGAGAAAGGACGCTCCTAAAAACACTCCGACGGAAATACTTAACGGTAGAGATTTTTTTGTTACTAAGGTCGGAAAGGTTTTAAGAAAATTCAGTTTGGACGAACTTCCGCAACTTTGGTGCGTAATTATCGGAACTATGTCGTTAGTAGGTCATAGGCCCGTGGTTTTAACCGAGAAAAAACTTATCGGAATGCGTAGAGAGTTAGGGGTGGATTCAATGCGTCCGGGAATTACTGGGTATGCCCAAGTCAACGGAAGAGATGACGTTTACTATAAGAACAAAGCGATATTAGACGCAAAGTACGTTCAAAACGCTTCGGTTATTATGGATATAAAGATATTAGTAAAGACTTTTATCGCCGTGTTTAAGAATAAGGGCGTAAGGTAAAAGCGATATAAAAAAGTAAGCATAGAGAGTGATTTTTTCACTCTCTTTTTTATTTTAATCATAAAATCGGCGACGAAATAATAGTTTATAAATATGAAACTCACACAACTTAAAATAGGTAAAACGGGAAGAGTTAAGGCGGTAAATTTAATAGAGAGTAAACGGGCAAGGCTAATAGAAATGGGGTTAAGAGAAGGTGTAAAGATAAGGCTTTTAAGGAAAGCCCCTTTTTCAGACCCGATAGAGATAAAAATCAATTCGTTTTGTCTTGCGATACGGAGAGAAGACGCAAAGAAAATAGAAATAGAAAGGGAAGATTAAAATAATTTTATGAAAAATTTTGCACTTATCGGCAATCCGAATTCGGGTAAAACCACACTTTTTAACACACTTACGGGGCTATATCAAAAGACTGGGAATTTTACCGGAGTTACCACCGAAAAAAAGGAAGGAAGGCTAAAAAAGGACAAGGGAATAAAGGTTGTAGACCTTCCGGGGACGTATTCTTTAACGCCTAAAAGTCAGGACGAAAGGACTGCGGTGGAGAACGTAAAAAGTAAGGATTTCGACGTAGTTATAGACGTTGTAGACGGCACTAATTTAGAGAGAAATTTATATTTAACGGCGGAACTTATAAAAGAGAAAATACCCATAGTTATAGCGATAAATTTTTCGGACGACTTAAAAAAGGACGGAATTTTTTTAGACGAGAAAAAACTTTCCAACGTATTGAAAGTTCCCGTCGTGAAGATATCGGCACTAAAAAACACGGGGATAGAGGAACTTATAAGTATAGCGAAAAATTATTATGAAACGAAAAGAGATTTTTGTGAAATTCCCGAAGATTTATATTCTTTTATAGAGAAAACCGTTGTACAGGTTATCGAAAATAAAAAATCCAAGCGTGAAGTTTTTACCGAGAAAGCGGATAGAATTTTAATGAATAGGTATTTCGGGATACCGATATTTTTTCTCGTTATGACCTTCGTATATTACTGTTCGTTAAAGGGCGGAATTTTGGGAGAATACCTGTCGGATTTGGTATCGGTTTTGTCTAAAAGAACAGCCGATTTTTTAACACTTAAAAGGGTTCCGGAGTTTTTAATTTCCTTAATATCTTCCGCAGTGATTAAGGGGGTGGGCGAAGTTCTTTCCTTTCTTCCCCAAATACTGATACTTTTTTTCTTTATGTCGATAATGGAAGAGAGCGGATATTCGGCAAGGGTTGCGTTTTTGTTCGACGGCATATTTAAGAAAATAGGTTTAAGCGGAAAGTCGGTTATATCGCTTACGCTTTCTTGCGGTTGTGCGGTATCGGGGATAACTTCTTGTAAGACGGTAGAAGACGATTTTGAACGGGAAAACGCCATATTTTTATGTCCGTTTATGCCGTGCGGAGCAAAAACAGCCATATTCGGTTGGTTTTCGTACGCCTTTTTTAACGGCAACCCGTGGATTGCTTCTTCTATGTATTTTTTGGGGATATTTTCGGTATTTTTGTTTGGGTTTATACTTAAAAAGATTAAAGGCGGAGAAAAAGAACGGGCGTTTTTCCTTGAAATTCCGCCCATAAGAACGCCCTCTGTTAAGGACGTGGCGTTGACGCTTTTAGAGAAGGTAAAAGATTTTACTCTTAAAGCGGGAACGGTTATATTTTTGGTTTCGGTAGGGCTATGGGTACTTCAAAATTTCGGAATCAATGGATATACTCACGTTCAAGAAGAGAGTTTTTTGTTTCTTTTAGGCAATGCTTTAAAGTATATTTTCTATCCTTTGGGATTTTTTAAGTGGGAATATTCGGTGGCACTTATATCGGGGATATTTGCAAAAGAGGGGGTAGTGGAGAGCATAAAACTTATATCTACGGATTTTTCTTGTTTTTTCGAAAGTCCTTTTATTGCGTATTCGTATATGGCGTTTATACTGTTGTCTCCGCCCTGTATGGCGACGCTTGTCTGTGCAAAAAAAGAACTTAAAAGCACTAAAAAGTTTTGCTTATTTTTCCTGTTTCAGTTTTTAACGGCGTATATAGTTTCCTTTTTTATAAGTTTTTCGGGATTTTTGTATCAAAGGAATTTGCTTTTACCCGTAATTATAGTTATAATAATAGCGTTAGGGGTTTTCATTTCGGTTAAGATATTAAAGAGAGTAAAGTGTAGAACCTGTAATTTTAAGGAGTGTTATAAATGCAAGAAAAAACGCAATACGACTATATGAGAGAATCGGAAGACAGCGAAGAAGACGCTTGTTTTCCGGAAGAGATACAAAAAAAGAAGTCGTTAAGAGACGACTACTTTGATTTTTACGACGATATAAAAACCAGTATAAAGGAAGACTGGTAATTATTTTTTATATTTTGAAAAGCAATCGCAACGTGAATTTTTAACGTAGCCGGTATCCTTACACTTTTCGCAGAAATATTTTGGCGATAAGTCTGAGATATCGAGATTGATTTTATCGAGTAAATTTTTAGCGTTATTAAGGAGTTCTTCTTTTTCCTTTTCGAAGGATAGAAGGGCTTCTTTATTATTTGCGATTTCCGAGAACGCCAAATCTTTTTCAATGGAGTTAAGTCTAGAATAAATTTCGGGAAAGCCTTGTAATTCCATTGCTTTTTCGTAATTTTTTTGTGCTATAAAAATGGCTTTTTCTCTACGGCGTTCGTATTCCAAATTGTATTCTTCTTGAGAAGAAACGGAAGAGGAATTGATAGTAGAAACGTCGAAAGTATTTTGATTTTTCCACTTGCTTAAAATTCCGTACATATAGGAAACGGGGTTAGACTTGCCTGCCGAAAGTTTAGCGGCTTCTAAAATCATCTCTTCAGAAAAATTCCAACTTTTCCAAAGTATGAGGTTGTTTCTGTCCCAAGAAGTGGGGCGACGGTTTATGCCCGATACCGAAAGCATTTTGGATATAAAGGAATCGTCTTTTTTCACCGATTCGAAGTAATCTCCCACACTCGATAAATCGATAACGCCTTTTTCCTTAAAGTCTTCTATGGTTTCGTCCATAGATTTTAGGGTATTTTTGCCTTCCTTAAAGAGTTCGGAAGCGATAAAGATTAAAGCACTTTCCGTAAAGCCGAAGGAAAGCCACTTGTTTACGTAAGTATCTATTTCGGTATCGATAATATCGACGTAAACCGAGAGTGCCTTGTTTATTCTTAAAGTAAGGTCGTATATCTGTTGTTTTTTGTCTACGTAGTCTTTAATTTCGTCTTTAGTGAAACTCTTTTTGGAGTAAAGTTCCAAGATAAAGGAATCTAACTTATTAAAGTTTCCTTTTTTCAAATTTTTTGCGGCGAAAATAATATTTTCGGGTTCAAAGCCTAATTCCAGCGTCCATTTTTTGTAAAGGTTTAACTCTTCGAGTTCGGGTTTTTTCTTTACGGACATAGCGGAAAGGACTCTTTCGATTTCTATCGAGCGAAGGTTAAAGTTTTGGAGTTCTTTTTCGACTTTTTCGACCGTCGTTACGTGTCTTTCGCCGTAATCTCTTGCGACGGTGGAAACGTATCTGTAATTTATGGATTTACCCTTTGCTTCTATGCAGTACTTAACAATCATAAGCATAGCGTCGGGTTCGATTTTAAAAGTCTCCATAATATTAAAGTATTCGGAATATTCCGAAGTGGAAATCATGCGAGAGGGTAAAAGTGCCTGTAAACTCTTTGTAAATTCGGTATATTTTTCGGCGTTAAATTTTCTGGGCTTAGAAGAGTAGGTAGTTTTAACGGGAAGGTACTGAATAGAAAGCGGTTCTTTGGAAAGCACCGAAAGAACGCCGAAGTCTTCCCAAAAAGAGAAGCAGTTTAATACGTCTTCTTCCTTCATATTAAGCCTTTCGGCTATTTCTTTTAAGGATAAATCGAGTTCGGGATTTTGGCATAAGAAAAGTCCGTAAAGGTAAACCTTAGCGGAATCTCCCGAAGAGAGTGGGAGATATTCTCTTATGAATTCGTTTTCTACCGAAGTGAAAGCGTTTTTAGAAAAGTCTTTGGAAAAAAAACAAGACATAAAACTACTTTTTTCATCCTTTAATAAAATGTCTAAATCTTAAAAAATGCTTGCTATTTTACAGCGTATATTATATAATATAATAATAAATATGACAATGGGGTCAAAGTCTTTTTTAAGAAAGGTAAGGACATTATAAACTAACGAAAGAGAAAAATCAACTAAATGGCAAAAAATATTTTTGTTTTTTAGGCTAAGGTTGAGGTAATTAAGGAGAAGAGATATGGCAGGAGAGATTCTTTCGCCTATAGCGGTGTGGGGATATTTCAAAGTAGAAGAAACGCCTAAAGCTAAAGAGATATCTAAAAAAGACAGGTACGGAATAAGTTATGCCGAACTGTACGTAGAAGGCGAAAAGGTTGGGGAAGAAACAACCCAAATATACGGTAAGTACATAAGGCAAAAGGGCGAAGAGAAGAAGAGTGCGGTTATACTTATAAAGGACTTTGAAGATAACGGCGAAGGGAATTTAGCCACTTTATTGGTAAAGGCAGGCTACGCCGTGTTTATTATAGACCTTGAAGGGAATACGGGAAGAAACGAGAAGTTCACGTTATATCCCGAAGAACTTTCTTATGCTAACTATGATAAAGAGAAGTTGTACGATATAGAGAGTAACGTAAAAAGCACTTGTTGGGTAGTATGGGCAAAGAGCGTAAGGTACGTTTTGAAGTATTTAAAATCGAGAGCGGACGTAAAGAGAGTCGGAGCAATCGGTATAGGTGAAGCGGGAACTATATTGTGGCAAGTTTCGGCTATGGACGAAAATTTAGATGCGTCTTGTTTTTTGCATAATGCGGGCTGGAACGCTTACCGAGGATACGATAAATTTTCGGGGCAAGATAAGGATATAGATTTTTCCGATAGGGAGATGCAGATATTAGCGGGGATTGAACCGCAATCTTATGCGAATAAATTAAAGTGTCCGTCGATAACTTTCATTGCGACTAATAATTTTAAGTTCAGTGCGGATAGGGCGGGAGATACGGTGTCTAGAATTCCCGACCAAGTGTATTCTTGTTTAGACTATTCGGTAGGCGACTTGTATAACTTGGATAATTCTTGTTATAAAAATCTTATTGCGTTTTTGGAAGAGTTTTTAAACGGAAAGCGTAGGAAAACTGCGTTGCCTTCTTCGTTCAAAGTGGAAAGCGAGATAAAAGGCGGAAAGATTTTCGTTAGGGGAAAGGTTAACGAAAACGAGTTGGATAGAGTAGAACTTTTTTATTCGGAAGAGCAGACTAATCCTGCACTTCGCTGTTGGATAAAGAGTACGGAAAAAGGAAAAGACGGGAAGGCGTACGTTTTTGAAGTTTCGCCGTGTAACCGTTCTAAAAAATGTTTTTTCTTTTTGAAGGCGTTCTACAAAAGCGGATTTTCTTCTTCGTCTAATATTTTTTGTGTGAATTTCGAAGAAAAGGATATTAAAAACGACAATAGGGAAAATTTAATATATTCTTCGAGAAGAGAAGAACTAAAATGGGTGTTCGTGGACGCAGGGGATAAAACCGACGAAGGTATAGACCTTTTGAAAGAACACGGAATAACGGTTTCTTCAGGTCCTTTGGGATTTCACGGAATCACGAGTAAAGACGGCATTATATCTTTTAAGGCATTTTGTAAAAAATACGTGTTTAACGAAGACGCAATCTTGATGCTTGATATATATTCAAAGGAAGACTCCGTTGCGGAGATTTCCTTAATATGCGATTATTTGGGGGATAGAAAGGAATATACGGCGAGAGTAAATTTAATCGGCGGAAAGATTTGGAATAATATAAAACTTGAAAAGCCTGATTTTAAGACGGTGGAGAATTTCCCGCTTAAAAATTACGCTCCCGTTCAATGTATAAAAATAAAAGTGGACGGAAACTATTTGGTAAATAACGTTCTTTGGATATGAGGCAATTATGGAAAATAAAGATACTGAAAAAACAGAAGAAACAGAAGAAGTAAAAGAAATAAAAGAAACGGAAATCGAAGTCGGTGGTGAAGCCGTACAAGAACCCCCTAAAAAGAGCGGGGTAGCGTCTACCGTACTTTTGATAATTTTAGCCATACTTACCGCAATTATGGCGACCTTCGTAATTTTGGACAACTTCGTGTATAAGAAGTTTTTGGTAGAAGGAGAAAGTATGCAATCAACTCTTTTAGACGGGGACGTGGTGCTAGGAAAAAGACATAAAGCACCGAGTAGGGGAGATATCGTCGTAATAGAGAGAGAAGATTCTTCGAATAAGGATAAACTCTTGATAAAAAGGGTTATAGGTATGGGCGGAGATACCGTTAAAATCGAAGGCGGTTACGTGTACTTAAAAAAGCGTTACGAAGAAGATTTTACAAAGTTAGACGAAAAGTATTTAAACGAAGAAAACTACGGAAAGACTTATTATCCGACGAGTACCAAGGGAACTTCGGCACACGAGTGGGTGTTAAATGATAATGAAATATTCTATCTCGGAGATAACAGGAATAACAGTACCGACAGTAGATATATAGGTTACGATAAATGTTATACCGACCAGATAGTTTCGGTTATAGAACCTTGGTCGTTTTCATTTATAGGCTTTAACAAGGCGATATATAATCTGTTCAGATAGAAAAAGAGATAAAAGATTATGATATATATAAAATCTAGGCTTATAATCAGCACTATTTATAAGGCGATTAAGGCGGTTATAAAATTTATATATAAGATATTTGCGGTATTAAACCTTCAATACGCACTTTTAGCGGTAGCGGTAGGGACGTTGTTGTTCTTTATAGGGGTTATGGATAAAGTGTCTTTTATGCCTATGTTGTTTTACGTTTTAACGGGATTTTTGGTTTTGTTCGGGCTGTCTTTAAGCCTCGTAAAACTGTTCGGCGGTGGCAAAAAGAACAAAAAAAGTTCGTCTAAAAATTCAGAGAGTAGCGGAGAGAAAAATGATTGATTATTATAAGGAAGAATTTTTAATTAACGGGAAAAAGCAGAAAAAGAGAACGCTTATAGTGTATTACGTGGTGCTTTCAATATATCTTTTGATAAGCGTAGGAATGTTTTTATTTTACTTAACGCTTCCCTATAAATCTCCCAAAATCACCACGGTAAAACTTATAGAGTATCCGCTTACTGGGATATTCGTTATATTTTCGTTTGTGTATCTTACGATAAAGGTAAAGAGAGTGAGAAAGTACTGTAAACTTTGTACGAATTTAAGTACGGGTTTAAGGGAAACTTCGGAAGCGACGTTTTCGGGGTATAAGGAAGATAGCCAAGAAAAGGACGGGGTGGATATGAAAGCCTTAATCTTTTCGGAGTGGAATAAGTATAAAAAAGGGTATTTCGACAGAAAGGTTTTAGTGTTTTACGAAGAGCCGTTTCCGGTTTTTAACGAAGGGGATAAGGTAAGGTTTATAACGCAGGGTAACGTTTTAATAAGTTACGAAAAAATTTCGGAGGAAGAATAAAATGAAAGCGATAGTAACGGTAATAGGAAAGGATAAATCGGGAATAATAGCCAAAGTTTCGACAGAACTTGCCGAAAACGGAGTGAATATAGAAGATATAAGTCAAACGATAGTTCAGGGTAATTTTACGATGCTTATGCTTTGCGACTTAAAGGATAGTAAAGTAACGTTAAAGGAACTGAACGTAAAGTTAGTAGAACTTGGAGAGAAAATAGGTGTATCGATACACGTTCAGCACGAAGATATATTTAATTCAATGCACAAAATTTAAGGAGAGATATGCTAAATAGGAGCGAGATTTTAGAAACCATAAATATGGTTGAGAAAGAGCATTTTGACGTAAGGACTATAACTATGGGGATATCTCTTTTAGACTGTATAAGAGAAGACGTTTTTTCCACGGCACAAAGTTGTTACGATAAGATATGTAAAAAGGCTGAGAATATCGTAAAGGTAGCCGAAGATTTAAGTGCGGAATACGGAATTCCCATAATAAATAAGAGGGTATCGATAACGCCGGCGAGTTTACTTACTGCGAACTTTATCGGAAAAGAAGTAGTTTTGGCAAAAGCGTTAGATAAATCGGCAAAGACTTGCGGAATAGATTTTTTAGGGGGGTATTCCGCACTCGTTCAAAAGGGAATGACGAAGAGTGAACTTTCCTTTATAGAGAGTATTCCGGAAGCCCTTTTTTCTACCGAAAGATTATGTTCTTCTGTGAACGTAGGTTCATCAAAGTCGGGGATAAATATGGACGCAGTAAAACTAATGGGAAAAATCATAAAAGAAACTGCGATAAAGACAAAAAAGGACGGCGGAATAGGTTCTGCGAAGTTAGTGGTATTTTGTAACGCCGTAGAAGATAATCCCTTTATGGCGGGAGCGTTTCACGGCGTAGGCGAAGGGGAAACGGTTATAAACGTAGGAGTATCGGGACCGGGAGTAGTTCACCACGCATTAAAGTTCGTTAAAGACGGAAGTTTGGAAGATGTTGCGGAAACGGTTAAAAAGACTGCGTTTAAGATAACGAGAGCGGGGGCATTGATAGCAAAGGAAGCGTCGAAGAGATTGAACGCCGAATTCGGTATCGTGGACTTGTCCTTAGCACCCACGCCCGTTTTAGGGGATTCGGTTGCCCATATTTTAGAAGAGATGGGGCTTGAAAAGGTAGGAACTCACGGAACGACGGCTTGTCTTGCACTTCTTAACGACGCAGTAAAGAAAGGCGGAATTATGGCGAGCGGAAGCGTAGGCGGATTATCGGGAGCATTTATTCCCGTCAGCGAAGATATAGGAATGATAAACGGAGTTATAGATAAATCTATCAATCTTGAAAAGTTAGAAGCAATGACTTCGGTTTGTAGCGTAGGGATAGATATGGTAGCGATAGCGGGGGATACGCCCGACTATAAGATTTCGGGAATGATAGCGGACGAAATGGCAATAGGTATGATAAATAATAAGACTACTGCCGTAAGGGTTATTCCCGTACCGAATAAGAAGGTAGGAGATAGCGTAGAATTCGGCGGACTTTTAGGGAAAGCCCCCATTATGGAAGTAAGTCCGTTTTCTTGTCAAAAGTTTATAGAGAGGGGCGGAAGAATACCTGCTCCCATACATTCTTTCAAAAATTAAGGGGTAAATAAGTGGTAGATATGGATAATAAGTATACATGGGCTACGGAAGATATATATAAAAGTAACGAAGAGTGGGAAAAGGAATACGAGAAAGTAAAGGCAGAGATAAACTTTTCGGAATATAAAGGGAAACTTAAAGACAAGAAAGAATTTTTAAGTTTAATGAAAAAGCAGGAGAGCGTGGGAAGGAGAGTAGATAAACTTGCCGTTTACGCTTGTATGAATCACGATAAAGATACGAGAGTAAGTTTGTACGATTCAATGGTGAATAAAATCACTTCTCTTTCGGTAAAGTTTAACGAAGAGACGGCGTTCGTTCTTCCCGAACTCACTTCTCTTTCCGAAAAGGTGTTAAAGGGATATATAGAAGATAAAGAATTAAAAGATTACGATTATTTTTTGAAAGGCATATTGAAAGATAAAAAGCACGTTTTGTCCACCAAGGAAGAAACGCTTTTGGCGATGTCGGGCGAAGCACTTTCGTCTTTTCACGATATATTCGGAAAGATAGACGATGCAGACCTTCCCTTAACCTTCGTAAAGGATAAGGACGGAAAGAAGACAGAATTATCTCACGGCGTTTACGGACTTATAATGCACGGAGAAGATAGGAATTTAAGAAAGCAAGCGTTCAAAAGATATTACGGTGCGTATATATCTTTAATCGACGTGATATCTTCTACCTACTACGGTAACGTAAAAAAGGACGTGTTTTACGCTAAGGCGAGAAAGTATAAGTCTTCTTTAAGTTCGGCACTAAGCGGGGAAGATGTTTCGGAAAAAGTTTATAAAAACCTTATTTCTTCGGTGAAAAAAGGACTTCCTTCTCTCCATAAATATATGTCGGAAAAGAAGAAAGAATTAGGCTATAAAACTATGCATATGTACGACGTGTACGTTCCTACCGTTAAAGAACAGGACTTAAAATTAAGTTATGAAGACGCTTACGCATTAGTGGTAAAAGGTCTTTCGGTTTTGGGCGAAGATTATCAAAAACTTTTATTAAAAGCGAAAGACGAAAGGTGGATAGACGTTTACGAAAGTAAGGGTAAAAGGAGCGGGGCTTACAGTACTGCGGTTTACGATACTCACCCGTACGTGTTACTAAACTATCAACAAACGACCAACGAAATATTTACGATAGCACACGAAATGGGGCATAGTATTCACTCTTATTTTTCCAATAACAATCAGCCTTATATGAAAGCCGATTATAAGATATTCGTGGCGGAAGTCGCAAGCACCGTGAACGAAGTTTTACTGGTTAAGTATTTGTTGAAGACGGCGACGGATAAAAAACTTAAAAAGTATCTTTTGTCCTATCTTTTGGAAATGATGAGAACTACCTTGTTCAGACAAACGCAGTTTGCGGAATTTGAAGAATTTTCGCACTCTTTGGTAGAGAACGGACTTCCTTTAACCAAGGATAATATGAGTGAAAAATATATGGAACTCAACAAAAAGTACTACGGAAGAAGCGTTTATCACGATACGGAAATTCAGTACGAGTGGGCGAGAATTCCACATTTTTACAGAGCGTTTTACGTTTATAAATACGCTACGGGTATCACGTCGGCACTCACTATTGCCGATAGGATATTAAGGGAAGGCGAACCTGCGGTAAAAGATTATTTTAAGTTTTTGTCTTCGGGAAATTCGGATAGTCCCGTAGAACTTCTTAAAATTGCGGGAGTAGATTTAACTTCCAAACAGCCTTTCGAAAAGGCTATGCAAACGTTTAAGGATACTTTAAACGAATACGTTTCGATACAAGTTCGATAAGGAGAAAGCATTATGGCAAACGTTCAAAAGAAAAACCTTGAAAAAGTTTTCGGGGAAATGCCTCACTCTTTGGAAGCCGAACAGGCACTTTTAGGGTGCATTTTAATCGACGCAAAGGTGCAAACGGATATAGCGTCTTCTTTAAAAGAAGAAGATTTTTACGCCGAATCTCATAAATTGATTTTTTCGGCGATGAACGAAATTATGAAATCCAATCAACCCGTAGACTTGGTAACCTTAACCGATATGCTTGAAAAACAGGGTGTATTAGAACAGGTCGGCGGGATATCTTACATAACCGAACTTACCAACGTAATTCCGTCTTCCGCCAACTATAAAAGATACTTTGAAATAGTTACGAGAGACAGCATTTTAAGAGATTTAATGAGAGGCTCTTCGGAAATAATCGATAATTGCCGTCAAAGTACGGATAAAATTTCTTCCTTGGCGTTTGCCGAGAAAAAGATTTTCGATATTTCTCAAACGGCGGATACTTCTTCTATGGTTAAGATAGATAAAGTTATTCCCGACGTTATGACGAAATTAGACCAACTTGCCAACGATAAGTCGGCGTTTAGGGGAATCCCAACGAAGTTCAAGAATTTAGACGCAGTATTAAACGGCGTGCATAATTCCGACCTTATGATTTTGGCGGCTCGTCCTGCCGTGGGTAAAACTTCTCTCGCTATGAATATCGTTGAAAATATAGCACTTCAAGGCTATTCCTGTGCGGTATTTTCTCTCGAAATGAGTAAGGAACAGTTGGTTCAAAGAATGATTTGTTCGGTTGCCGAAGTCAGTATGAGTAATGCGGCAAAGGGAAGACTTTCTAAGTCCGAATGGATGAAGATTGCAAAGGCACAGAAACTTTTAGAGAACACTAAAATTTACATAGACGATTCTTCGCTTATAACTCCCCACGAAATGATTTCTATGTGTAGAAGATTAAAGGCGAGAAACGGACTTGACTTCGTTATGGTAGATTATATTCAACTTATGACGCCGGATAGGTCAAGGGGTAACGAAAACCGTCAAAACGAAATAACCGAGATTTCTAGAAACTTAAAGATTTTGGCAAGGGAGATAAACGTTCCGGTTTTAGCCCTTTCGCAACTTTCCCGTGCGGTGGAATCCGAAAAGAGAAGACCGCAACTTTCCGACCTTAGAGAGTCGGGTGCTATCGAACAAGACGCAGATATAGTTATGTTTATACACCGTCCCGATATAAAGGCGACGGAGAAAGAAATTTCCGAAGGAAAAATAAGAAAGAACGTAGCCGAAATAATTATAGCAAAGCATAGAAACGGACCCGTCGGCATGAGAGAACTTTACTTTAAGAGCGAGTGTACTAAATTTTGCGATTTAGAAGACGTGCCGGAAGATAATATAGAGAATAGACCTTCGACTAATATAGAGGGGTTAGAAGAACTTCCGAAAGCGGATAACGAAGTTCCTTTCGACGTGGAAAACAGCGAAAACGCCGATAGCGGGAAAAATACGGACGAAGAGATATTTTAATGGAAACTGAGATTTGTGCTATAAATAAAGAGAGCATAGAAAGAGCGAAAGGCATACTTATTCATCACGGGGTAGTGGTAATGCCCACCGAAACGGTGTACGGACTTGGTGCTGTCGGAACGGATAGCGAAGCGGTAAAAAAAATTTACGAGATTAAGGGAAGACCTTCCGATAATCCTTTAATATGCCACGTTCATAAAGATTACGATATAGAGAAATTAGTAGATATAAAGCAAGGTTACGTAAAAGACCTTATGAAGGCGTATATGCCGGGGCCGTTGACTTTGGTTTTCGACAGTAAAGGGGTTATATGTAAAGAAGCGGTGTGCGGTGGAGATACCCTTGCGATAAGAATGCCTTCTCACGAAGGTTGTCAAAGGTTTTTGAAGGAGATAGATTTACCGATAGTAGCACCTTCCGCTAATTTAAGTAAGCATACGAGTCCCGTAACTGCAAAGCACGTTTACGACGACTTAAAGGGAAAAGTCCCCTTGATTTTGGACGGCGGAAAGTGTTCGGGCGGAATAGAGAGTACGGTTTTAGACGTTACGGGGAAAGTTCCCAGAATTTTAAGGGCGGGACTTATCACGAGAGAAATGATAGAAAAAATTACTTCCCGTTGCGAGATTGCTGAGCATAAGGAAGGAGATAGGGTGAAATCTCCGGGGGTAAAGTATAAACATTATAGACCCAAGTGCGATACTGCCCTTTTTTACGAAGACGAGTTAGACCTTGTTAAAGAGAGATATATTGAAGAAGAGAATAAGGGTAGAACGCCTTATATAATGTGTTCTGATGACGTTGCCGAAAAATTTAAGGGGAAAAATATACTGTATTTAGGTAAGACGGGAGAAGAGATTGCTTTTAACCTTTACGATAAATTGTTAGAAGGCGAAAAGAAAGCCGATATAATAATAGCGGTAGGGTTTAGAAGGGAAGACGGCGTGTTTTTGGGAATAATGAACCGTATGACCAAGTCGTGTATATAAGGGGAATATGAAGAGAATATTATTCGTATGTACGGGTAACACGTGCAGAAGTCCTATGGCGGAAGTGATATTAAAAGCAAAACTTAAACTTGCGGGGATAAAGGACGTAAGGGTAAGTTCTGCGGGCATTTTTGCCGAAGACGGCGATAAAATGAGCGAAAATTCAAGAATAGCGTTAAAGCAGTTGGGGTATAAGCCTTACGGTTTTAAGGCTAAGAGAATAACCGATAAAGATATACAAAAGTCCGACCTTATAATATGTATGACTTTTGAACATAAGAAATATTTATCGGGAATAAAAAAGGTTTGTTCGGTATCGGAGATAACTAAAAAGGGGGACGTTACGGACCCTTACGGGAAGGACTTGTCGGCTTACGTAAAGACTTCTCATCAAATCGAAGACGCTTGTAACGATATATTAAAACAAATTTTGGAAGCAAAAGGAGAGTAAAAAAATGAAGATAGCGATAGGTTGCGACCACGGCGGAATAAACTTAAAGCCGGTGCTTGTAGATTATCTCAATAAAAACGGGATAGAGTTTAAAGATTTCGGGTGTTACGATAAGCAGTCGGTAGACTATAACGATTATGCGATAAAGGTCGCTAACGCCGTAGCAAAGAAAGAATACGATTTAGGTATTTTGGTTTGCGGAACTGGGATAGGAATGAGTATAGTTGCAAATAAGGTAAAGGGAGTGCGTTGCGGACATTGTCACGACGTATTTTCCGCAAAGATGACGAGGCTTCATAACGACGCAAACGTTTTGGCGTTCGGTGAAAGAGTAGTGGGTGCAGGACTTATGATAGAGATAGTAGATGCTTTTATCAACACGCCGTTTTCGGGCGACGAACGTCATATAAGAAGAGTAAATAAAATAAAACAATTAGAAGACGAGAATTTTAAGTAATAATATAAATAAAAGGTTAAAAAAAGGAGAAAAGAATATGAAAGTAACTAAAGCGATAATACCTGCTGCGGGACTCGGAACGAGATTTTTGCCAATAACGAAGGCAGTACCGAAACCGATGCTACCCGTACTCGATAAACCTACGATACAGTATATTGCAGAAGAATTAGACGCAGTAGGAATTAAGGATATCGTAATAGTAGTAGGCGGAGATTCGGAAGTAATCGAAAAGCATTTTAATAAGAACGAATCGTTAGCCAAAAGACTTTTGTCTGACAACAAAAAGGCGTTGTACGAAGTTTTAATGAATACCGAAAAATTCAACGTAAATTTTGCGGTGCAAGAAGTACCTAACGGATTAGCGGGGGCGATACTTTGTGCAGAGCCTTACATCGGGAAAGAACCGTTTGCCCTGCTTTTAGGGGACGAACTCTTGTGTGCGAAAGAAAACAGCCCCTCTTGTATAAAGAAGTTGGTTGAAACTTTCGAAAAGACCGGAAAGAGCGTTATTGCGGGAATGGAAGTATTCGGCGAAGACGTAAGTAAGTACGGCAATATCGGGTATTCTGAAATAAACGACGGAATAATGACGGTAGAAAGGATAGTAGAAAAGCCGTCTTTAACCGAAGCACTTTCCAATTATGCGGTAATCGGAAGATACGTTTTATCGGGCGAGATAATGGATATGTTAAAGAAGTTGACGCCTAGAAATAACGAGATATATTTAACCGACGCATTAGACGATTTATGTAAGAATAAAAAACTTTTAGCGGTAAGTTTTGACGATTACCGTTACGACGTAGGCGATAAATTCGGGTTTATAAAGGCGAATATCGAGTATGCGTTAAAGAGTAAAGAGATAGGCGAAGAGACCAAAGAGTATATAAAGGAACTTGCGAAGAAACTTTAATTATGTACGATAAGAGATGTAAATCTTGCGGAAGACTTCTTTCCGAATTTTACGAAACGGGGATACTGGGGTGTCCCGACTGTTATAAAGCGTTTGAAGAAGAGATAATGCCGACAGTAAGAGAGATTCAGGGCAATACTTTTCATACGGGGAAAACGCCTACGTATTCCAATATAGATAAGGAATTATTGACGGAATATAAGGCGTTACTTTCGGAAAGGGAAAAAGCGGGTATAGAAGGAAGATTTTCGGATATGGCGGAGATATCGAAAGAGATATCTTCTTTATACGAAGAACTTAAAAATCGGGGGCTTGTATGAGTGAAACGATGATACCCGATTTACTTTCGGGCAACATAATAAAGACGAGAATAAGATTAGCCAGGAACTTAAACGGGTATCCTTTTAAGGTGGAAGACCAATCGGTATCTCACGATATAGTAAAGAGAGTAAACAGGGCATTATTGAAGTGCGATACTTTCGATTTGTTTTTTATGAAGAATCTTTCGGATTTAAGGTTAGAAGCGATGAAAGAGCGTTACGTTATCAGTAACGCTTTAATCGAAAATAGGGAATTCGGTTCTGCTTTAATAAATAAAGACGAAAGCGTTTCGGTAATGGTTCACGAAGAAGACGTTATAAGAGAGCAGTGCTTTATGAAAGGGTTAAGGCTGTTCGAAGCGTATAAGAAAATTTCGTATATAGACGACGAGATAAATAAGAATTTAGACGTGGCGTATTCTGAAAGGTTAGGGTATTTAACGGCGTGTCCCACTAATTTAGGAACGGGGTTAAGGGCTTCGGTGTTACTGTTTTTGCCTGCTTTAACCGAGAGTGGCAGGATAAAGAAGGTAAATGAAGAGATATCTTTAATGGGGCTTACTATGAGGGGGCTTTACGGCGAAGGCACGAAAGCCGAAGGCTGTATGTACCAGTTAAGCAACGAAGTAACGTTAGGGCTTTCGGAATACGAGATATTAAAGCGTGTAGAAGAAACGGTAATAGAGATATGTAACGCCGAAAGAAGAGAAACGGAAAGGATATACTTAAAGAACGAACTTATAACCATGGATAGGGCAAAAAAATCTTTCGGGGTTTTAACCAACGCCGTGCTTTTAAGTTATAACGAATTTTTACAGCGTATAGCCGAAGTAAAATTAGGTACTATGCTTGGAATGATAGACGTTACCGACATAAGTAAAATAGACGATTTGATAGTGTCTTGTAGACCTTATAACGTTATGGAACACTACGGAAAAGAGATGAGTGCTACGGATAGAGATTTATATAGAGCGGAATTAGTAGGCAAAAAACTTTTGAAATTAAAGGGGTAAAGATATGTATTACGATGCGTTTTCGGAGAACGTAAATCAGGTAATAGAATTGGCGACCGCACTTGCTAAACGGTACGGTTGTAGGTATATAGGTAGTGAACATATATTGTTCGGGTTAATCAACGTGTCGGACGGAAGGGCGGCGGCATTTTTAAGGGAAGCCGAAGTCGATAACGACAGGTATTTATATTATTTTCAAAAGACGGTGGAAAAGGACTTGATAATCCCCGGCAATATGTTTACGCCGAGAACCAAAAGGCTTTTTGAAAAGGCGGTAGATATATCCTTAAAAGCCCATTCGGGTTTTGTGGGAACCGAACACTTGTTGCTATCCGTTCTGCTAGATACCGATAGCGTTGCCGTTGCCATATTAAGGGCGTTGAAGGTAGACGTGGACGAAATGGCGGAAGAGATAGGAGAAACTCTGTTCGGTAACTTAAACGACGACGAAGAAGTTATCGACGAAGACGAGAGTTCGTTCTTTTCGGCGTTTAAGGAAGCGTCTAATAAAAATGCTAAACCCGAAAATAAAACGAGCCAAAAAGAAGACGGATTAGGAGAACTTTCGAAGTTTGGCGTAAACTTAAATAAGCAGGCGATAGAAGGGAAATTAGACCCCGTTATAGGCAGAAAGAACGAGATAGACAGGGTTATTCAAATACTGTCTAGAAGGACTAAAAACAATCCCGTTTTAATAGGTGAACCGGGGGTAGGAAAATCTGCGGTAGTAGAAGGGCTTGCGGAAGCCATAGTTAAAGGAGCAGTTCCCGAGATTTTGGCGGATAAGATAGTATTTTCTTTGGATATAGCGTCTATGCTTGCGGGAACGAGATATAGGGGCGACTTTGAAGATAGACTTAAAAAAGCCATAGAAACGGTTAAGAATAACGGAAATATAATACTGTTTATAGATGAAATTCATAATATCGTAGGGGCAGGAAGTACGGGCGAAGGCAATATGGACGCTGCAAACATATTAAAGCCTATGCTTTCTCGTGGCGAACTTCAAACGATAGGGGCTACCACCATAGACGAGTATAGAAAATATATAGAAAAAGACCCTGCGTTAGAACGTCGTTTTCAACCCATAATGGTGGAAGCACCTTCTACCGAAGAAACGGTGGAGATATTAAAGGGGCTTCGAGATAAGTACGAATCGCATCACGGCGTAAGTATTCCGGACGAAGCGATAATTTCTGCGGTATCTCTTTCGGATAGATATATAACGGATAGATTTTTGCCCGATAAAGCGATAGACTTAATAGACGAAGCGGCTTCGAGAGTAAGACTTGACAGTTATAATTCTCCCGTAGAGGCGAAGAGTAAAGAGGCGGAATTAAACAGTCTTATCGCCCAAAAGAACGAGGCGAAAAGAAGGGACGATTTAGAAAAAGCCTTAAAGATAAATAAGGATATAGAAAGGGTAACTAAAGAGTTAGAAGATATTCGTGCTAATGCGAGTAAGTATAACACTAATAGAGAAAAGTTAAAAATCACACCCGAGGACATAGCGAAAATCGTAAGTAACTGGACGGGAGTACCCGTTGTAAAACTTACCGAAACCGAAGCCCAAAAACTTTTGGATTTAGAAGCGACTTTGCATCAAAGGGTAATCGGGCAAGAAAATGCGGTAAAGGCGGTGTCGGACGCAATAAGAAGGGCAAGGGCGGGGCTAAAAGACCCCAACCGTCCGGTTGGTTCTTTTATATTCGTAGGACCTACGGGAGTCGGGAAAACCGAACTTTCAAAGGCACTTGCGGAGGCGGTTTTCGGCAACGAAGAGAATATTATAAGGGTAGATATGAGTGAATATATGGAAAAGCACTCGGTATCTAAACTTGTAGGGGCTCCTCCGGGATACGTCGGGTTTGACGACCAGAGCGGGCAACTTACCGAAAAGGTAAGAAGAAAGCCCTATTCCGTAATATTGTTCGACGAAATAGAAAAAGCCCACCCCGACGTTTTCAATATAATGCTTCAAATATTAGACGACGGAAGGCTTACCGATAGTAAGGGAAGGACGGTAAGTTTTAAGAATACCATAATAATAATGACTTCTAACGTCGGTGCTACCGAAGTAAAAGAAAGGGCGACTTTAGGGTTTTCTTTGGGCGATAAGAAAGAGTACGAAGATATGTGCGACAAATATATGGACGCATTAAAGGATAAATTCCGACCCGAATTTTTGAACCGTATAGACGATATAATAGTTTTCCATAAGTTGGGTAAAACCGAAACGGGAAAAATCGCAGAACTTTTACTTTCGAGTTTAAGAAAGCGTTTGAAAGTTTTGGGAGTAAAAATGGAACTTGACGACTCTGCTATGGACTTAATAATCGAAAAGGGTTACGACGAAAATTACGGTGCAAGACCCTTAAAGAGAGTTATTCAAAGGAATATAGAAGATAAACTTTCCGAAGAGATTTTGCGTGGAGACTTAACCGAAAATTCGACCATTACCGTAAGTGCGGAAGACGGACAATTTATTTTTTCTAAAAACTGAAAAAAAAAGGATTTTCCACTCATTAAAGCGTAATACTATGTAGGGAGGGAAAATTATGAAGACAGAAATCATAAGCAGAAATTATCAACTAAACGACCACATTAAAGAGGTTACCGAGAAGAAACTCTCTAAACTCGATAAGTACTTTGAAGACGGGGGAACTTTGGCAAGGGTATGCTTTAAAAAGCAAGGCAATTCTTGTACTACGGAAATAACGTTAAGTTATTTCGGGAAGTTTGTTCGTGCGACCGCTACGGGCGAAAATTTTTACGACAATTTAGACGTAGTTCTTCCTAAAATAGAAGGGCAGATAAGGAAATACCGTACCCGTTTCGATAAGGACCGTAAGAATTCCGCTTATCTTACCGAGGGCGAATATTTCGGAGAAAAAAATTACGAAGATAAAAAATATAAGGTTGTAAAAGAAAAGAAATTTTCCTTAAAGCCTATGACTCTTGACGAAGCGAAGGAAGAAATGGAACTTTTAGGGCATTCGTTTTTCGTGTTTAAGGACTTAAAGACGGATACCGTTCAGGTTTTGTATTTAAGGCAAGACGGGGAGTTAGGACTTATTACTACCGATTAAAGAAGGTTAAATGAAAGTAGGTATATCTACGGCGTCGCTTTTCGTTAGATTTAAAACGGAAGGTGCATTGAAATTTTTAAGCGACAATAATATTTCAACTGCGGAAGTTTTTTTGGAATCTTTTTGCGAGTATAAAAAGGACTTCGGAAAACTTTTGAGTTCTGTTAAAGGCAATACGGAAATTCATTCCGTACACACTTTAACTACACAGTTCGAACCGCAACTTTACAGTATTAACGAAAGGGCGAAGGAAGACTCTTTTAAGTTTTTGGAAGATACTATGGCGTGTGCGAAAGAGTTTAACGCAAAGTATTATACCTTTCACGGCGGAGCGAGATTTAAGAAAACGCCGATAATTCTTAATATGGATAAAGTTTCCGCTACAACCCAAGAGGTTATAGACGTTTGTAAAAAATACGGCGTAACCTTGGCGTATGAGAACGTTCACTGGGGATATTATAACTATATAGGATTTTTCAAAGAATTAAAGAAAAGAACGGTCGGCTTAAAGGGAACTTTTGATATAAAGCAGGCGAGACAGTCTGGCATAGATTATAAAGAGTACATAAAGGAAATGGGGGAAGATATAGTAACCTTCCATGTTTCGGATATAGACGATACGGGTAAAATGTGCTTGCCTTCTAAAAAGGGAACTACGGATTTTTACCAAGTGTTTTCTATGTTAAAAGACGTTGGCTTTAACGGAACGGCACTTTTAGAAGTTTACCAAAACGACTATAAGGAATATAGCGAACTTTTCGACTCTTTAGATTACGTTAAAAATATTGCGGAAAGGGTGTTTAAGTGAAAATATAAAGATAAACAAAAATAAATCCCGAAAGATTTCTTTCGGGATTGTTTTTTACGCTTGTTCTTTAATTTTGACCGCAAAAAAGATTTCCGTAGATATACGGACTATACAGTCAAAACGATAATTCAAATGCAAAGAAAAAAATTAGTCTTGCGGTTTATCTTTTTCTTCTTCGAATTTATTTAAAACAGTGCTGATAATTTCTTCTCTCGTTTCGGTTTTAATGGGGTGTGCAATATCTTTGTATTCGCCGTCAGCGGTTTTTCTGCTGGGCATAGCGATAAAGAACCCTTCGTTTCCTTCAATAACTTTAATGTCGTGAACAACAAAGCAGTCATCGAAGGTAACCGATGCAACAGCTTTAAGTTTGCTGTCGTCTTTCTTTACGATACGAACTCTTACGTCTGTAATTTTCATAAATTTGTCACCTTCCTCTCTTGTCTTTACATAATTTTATCACACAAAAAGTCTTATTTCAATAGTTTTTAAAAAATTTTTATAAAAATTTTACAAAAAATGATAAAATTTATAAAGAAATTCATACATTAAAGTATGCAGATTAAAAATTTTGATAATATAAGTAAAATACACTTTATAGGTATAGGCGGAATTTCTATGTCTTCTCTCGCAAAGTACTGTAAAAGGTTAGGGCTTTTGGTGTCCGGAAGCGACAGAGTGGAGTCAGAGGTTTTAGAAGCGTTAAAAAGCCTTGGAATAACCGCTTATGCGGGGCATTCCGAAGTGAACTTAAAGGGTATTTCTCCCGATATTGTGGTGTATACTTCGGCAATTTCGGAAGATAACGAAGAACTTTTATATAGCAAAAGTAAGGGTATTCCCTTAATTAAACGCAGTGAACTTTTGGGCGAGATTTGTAAGAATTTTAAGACGTCTATAGGGGTATCCGGAAGCCACGGTAAGACCACTACCACCGCAATGATTTTGCATATATTAAAAGAAAGCGGGCTTTCTCCTACGGGGTTTATCGGGGGAGAAGATTCGGAGTTTAATAATTTTCTTTTCGGGAATAGCGATTACGGGGTTTTGGAGTGTTGCGAATATAAGAAGAATTTTTTGGATATTAAGCCTAAAATCTCGGTAGTATTAAATATAGATAACGACCATTTGGATACGTTTTCCAATATAGAAAACGAGTGCGAAGCCTTTTCTGTTTTTATAAAGGATAGCGTTGCGGTTATAAATGCGGACGATTTTAACTCGGGGTTTTTAAGTAGAAAAAGTGCGGTCGGGTTCGGAATCAAAAATCCCGCTGAATACGTTGCTAAAAATTTAAGAGAAAAGGACGGGAAGTATTCTTTTACCGTCTACGCTTACGGGAAAAGACTGGGTAGAATTTCTCTTAACGTTTTGGGAAAGCATAACGTCTATAACGCACTTTCGGCGGTTTGTGTTTGCGATATGTTAAAAATTCCTTTTAGCGTTATAAAACGGGCTTTTTCGGGGTTTTTGGGGGTTAAGAGAAGACAGGAGTTTATCGGAGAGTTTAACGGCAAAAAGGTTTACGCCGACTACGCCCATCACCCCAAAGAAATTTTAGAAACGCTTACTTGTTTTGAAAACGCTTTGGTGGTGTTTCAGCCTCATACGTATTCAAGAACCAAACTGCTTATGCAAGACTTTATAAAAGTGCTTTCAAAAATAAATAATCTTATAGTTTATAAAACGTATCCCGCAAGGGAAAAGGAAGACGTTTACGGCAACGCTTACACTTTATTTTGCAATATAAAAGGAGAAGGTAAGTTTTACGCCGATAATAAAACCGAACTTAAAAATTTGTTGTGCGAATTAAGTAAAACCGCAAAAACGGATAAGATATTGTTTTTAGGGGCTGGTGATATTTACGATATAGCGAAAGGTTTTATGGAAAAATAAAATTCTCAAATACTTGCTAAAAGTTTCCGTTTGCTATATAATAAAAACGGAATTATGAAATACTTTATTCTTGTTCTTTTTATTTTAATGTATATACTGATAATTGCGTTTCCCAAGTTTAAACCTTATTTTGCAGGCGGAATCGCAATAATTTCTATTGTGTCCTTACTTATATCGGGTGCAAGGTTTTTGAGTATATTTAATCTCGAAAGTTTTTTGGACGACTTGAACGTTTTACTTATGCTTTCGGGAATTATGCTTACGGTGTACTTTTTTTCGGAATCTAAAATGCCCAATAAAATAGCCGATAAAATGATGGGGAAAATTTCCAACTCTTTAATGGCACTGGTGCTTTTATCGGTAATTTCGGGGGTAATATCTGCTTTTATAGATAACGTTGCAACCGTTTTAATGTTAGCACCGATAGGGTTTGCCGTCGCAAAGAAAATAGGCGTTTCGCCCGTTCCCGTCATAATAAGTATTGCCGTGTCTTCTAACTTACAGGGGGCGGCAACCTTGGTTGGAGATACCACTTCCATTATGCTTGCGAGCGAACGCTATGCAAATATGGGATTTTTCGACTTCTTCTTTTCGGAAGGGAAGTTCTCTATCTTTTGGGCGGTGGAAATAGGGGCGATAGCAACTATTCCCGTACTTTTATTCGTTTTTAGAAAAAACAATAAAAAACTCCGCTATATTTCGGACGGCGTTGAAGTAACTTCCATAGTTCCTTCTATTCTACTCGTTATCAATTTTATTTTGCTTGTTCTTTGTTCCTTTATTCAAGATAAGCCCGTCTATACTAACGGCGTTATATGTATGGTAATAGGGATAATTTCCTTTATATTCTATTCGGTGAAATTTAAGTGTAAATTCGTAGATACGGTAAAAAATGCCATTGATTTTAGTACCGTTATATTTATTGCTTCATTATTTATAATGATTAAAGCGGTAATCTACGTCGGGATTATAGACGATATTGCGAACGTATTTTTTGGGATAGGAAATACAAATATATTCTTGCTTTATACGGTTATCGTGTTCGGGTCGGTAATAGTATCGGCGTTCGTGGATAATATTCCGTACGTTGCCACAATGCTACCCGTAATCTCGGCACTTTCTTTGGGGCTTTCGGTAAACCCCAAACTCTTGTATTTCGGACTTTTATTAGGTGCAACGCTTGGCGGAAACATTACGCCTGTCGGGGCTTCTGCCAACGTCGTGGGGATAGGGCTTTTGAATAAAGAAGGTATAAACGTAAAAAATTCGGACTTCTTTAAGATAGGAATTCCGTTTACTTTGGTTGCGGTTCTTTCGGGGTATATATTCTGCTTCCTTATTTGGGCGTAAAAGATTATAAAAGATAAAGGATAAAAAATAAAACCTACTTTACTCTAAGTAGGTTTTTTCTTTTTGTTTAAGTTTTTATTTGGTGCGTTTCTTTGTTATAAAGAATACTGTCGTTATAAATACGCAAGTTAGTATTATCATTACCGAAATTATTCTTTCGACGTAATTTAAAGTATCGTCTATTATTAAAGACGATTTCACGTAACCTTGACGAGTTCCTTCTTCGAAGGTAAATTCTATAAAAGATATTCCGTTTTCGGTGCTTAATATTTTTACCGAAGTGCCTTCTTTTAACTCGCAAATTTCTTGGGTTAAATCTTCGTTAGAATAGACCTTGGTAGCGTGTAATTTTTTAACGGTGTAAGTTTTATCGGTTTTAGCGTCGGATAAAGTTTCGGTGGTAAATTCAAAGGGGATATATCCCGAATACGTCTTGTCGTTTTTGGTAAAGGACGCTTGATAATATTTTCTTCCGTTTATTTCGAGTAAGTTTTCTATAAATATTTCGTCGCCTTTTTTAAGCGTGATTTTCTCTCCGTCTTTTAAGGCGTATTCTTCCCTCATGGTTATTACGGGAAGATAATAAGCGTTTACTTTTATGGTAACGAAACATTTTTCGGGGAAATCGAAAGTTTGCGGAGTTTTGGGGGTTAAATTTCTATCGTTTACAAGCAAAACGTCGGTAGGGGTTGTAAGTAAGGATAAATTGACGGTTTTATCGCTGTGGGTTAAAGATAGAGAAGAGATAAAGATTAAATCTTCTTCGGTGTCTTTTAAGTATTTGAAATTAAGACCGTTCTCTTTCTTTTCTATGGCGTATGCGTTATCTTTGGAAGTGAAAACCTTTAAGTCTTCGAATTTTGCGTTTTTATCCGAGATAACGAAGTCTTGTTCTTGTATGGAAATTTCGGATAGCGAGAAATTGTCGAAATCTTGGGATACCGAAATAAACTCTTCGTTCTCTTTGATTAAGTAAACTTCTTTGCTGTCGAAAGATAGGGTAAAGGTTTTGGCGTTGACGGCTAAAGCACTAAATACGTATCCGCCTAAGTCCGAACATATTTTTTGTTCGAAAAAAGAAAGTTCTTTAAATACGTTTACCGTAAAGTGTTCGTACTCTGAATCTAAGGTTTGAAACTCCGAAAGGTCGGTATCTTTTTCTTTTAAAGAATAAACTTTATCGGAAGTTAAAACGTAGTAAGTTCCACTTTGATAGCATAAATCTTTTATGCCCGAAAAAGATATGGAGTCTAAAAAGGTTAAAGATTTAAGGTCTAAATACATAAGACTGTCGGAAAAACCTAAAAGTGCGGTATCTTTTCCGATAGCAAAAAGGGAAGGCAAAGTGCCGTCAAAATCTTCTTTCAGTAAGTTTTTATAAGAACTTTCGGTTTTATCGAAAGAATTTAAGTCTAAAAGCGTGAACTTAAACTCGTCTAAAACGGCGAGATTGTTGTAGGTTCTGTCAATATTTACGGGGTTAATAAAGCGGTTGAACGCCGTTTTGTTTTTGGAAACCGCAAAGCCCGTGAAAACCAAAACCCCGTCTTCCACTTTGAATTCTTGAATACATTTGTTGCCTGTATCCGAAATCAAAAGGT
Source organism: Christensenellaceae bacterium (assembly GCA_045598545.1). Taxonomy (GTDB): domain Bacteria; phylum Bacillota; class Clostridia; order Christensenellales; family Borkfalkiaceae; genus UBA1259. The sequence continues at coordinate 33,499 of JAZLMI010000041.1, forward strand.
TGTCGCCTTTAAACGATAGGTCGGTCGGGGTTGAAAGATTTCCGAGTTCGTATGAGGATTCCTTTACGCTTAATTCCACGAACTGTTTTTCTTCCAACGATAACTGATATATTTTATTGTTCATAGTGGCGTAAAGATTTCCGTTTTTAAAAGATAGCGTTTTAACGTCTCCATTTAAAGTTCCGCTTATAGGTTCTACATCTCCTACTTTATACAGTTTGGAATCTGTACCGACGTAATAAACGTCGCCTTCTTCCGTGGTGCATATAGGTGTTAAGTTTTTTACCGAAACTTCGGTTTGTGTTGTAGAAGAAAGCATGCCGTCTGAAAAGGTATATTTTTCTATTGTTGTACCCGAAACGATAGCGAGGGTGTTGCCGTTAAAGTCAAATCTTTCGCAAGAAATCGATAGTGGTTCGGGTGAACTTTCCGTGTTAGAAGTGTCAACTAAATACAATGCGTTATGACCGTTTACTATCAAAACGTCGCCCGATAAGTGCCTTATTTGAATAATAGGGTTGCAATTAGAGAGGTTTTCGTATTTAATAAACTCCCCGTCAGAGTATAGCCATAAAGAATTGTCTTCGGTGGTAAATGCGATTTTATCGTTATAGTATAATGCGTTAATGGGAGAGTTTTCCGAAAAATCGAATACTTCCATATTAGAGCCAAAGATAAATGTTTCTTCTGCCTTAACGCTCGTAACATTGTTTTTGTAAAGTGCTATCACTAACGATAACAGTATTAAAGGTAATAGGAGATATAATATTGTTCTATTTATATATAATTTCTTCATATAATATATATTATCACATAAAAACGAGTTTGTCATTAGATTAGCCGTAAAAACAGTGCGGTTTTTTTATTAAAAACGTTGACAATGTTTTTTAGTGGTGATAATATATATTATATAAAAATAAAAAAGAGGTTACAAAAATGAAGAAAACAATAAGCTTACTTTCTATTGTTATTGCGGTTTTAATGCTTTTGTGTGCTTGTTCTTTGACTATAAAGCCGGCAAAAGCAGAAAACAAGTCTAATTTAAGTCAGGACGTTATGACGTATTTTGATGGTCATACCACCGAAATAAACCAAGCTATTTCCCAAGCGGGTTTTGGCGGTATCATATCTACAAACGATTTAAGAACTCCTTTACAAACTTACGTAGCTAATAACGAAACTAACATTCTTAATTTTATAGAGTCCATTAAAGGCAGTTCCACTAATTATGACCAAAAGAAATCTATGGTTGCCGAGTATCTTTACAATGCACTGTATTCGATAGTCGATAGTATTTTGGAGGCTAATGGTTATAAGGCTTTTGGTATAACCGCTGATTTGTTCTCTACTCAAATGAGAGGGTTTGCGAATACTTATGCGGGTAGTTTGGTAGAAGAATATAAAGACCTTTTGGCTTCGATGATATCGGACGGTTCGTTGTTCTACGTTTTAGCGATACTTATAGAAGCGGTTATTGTAGTTGCTTTGATTGTTTTGTGCATTAAAAAGAATAAAACCGGAAAACCGAATAGACCGGCTGATGCCGAAGAATAATTAAAAGGCTGATTTACGGCATGGGATACCCCTGCCGTTTATTTTAAAAGGTAAAAATGCAAAACGATTTAATTTTCGAACTTATTTCTTTTTCCATATCGCTTTTCGCCTTTATTTTTGGGGCGAAAAAACTTTTCGTAAAGAAAAAGCCGTTATACTTTCAACTTTTCGTTTGTGTGGCGGGTTGCTTTGCTATTGAACAGTTTTCAAGCGTGATTGCGACGTGGTGCAACGTTATAAATAGCGGGTTCGGGATAGGAATGCTCGGTATTTTCGGGTGCGATTCTTTTTTGCTTTCAGCAAATTTCGGAACTATAGATAAAATAGTAGACGACGGAAAGACCGTTAAAAAATCCGTAAAGTTGATTTCTTTTATCGCTCCTATAATTATCCTAATACTTATGGCGGTTACGTTTATCGCTTGGAAGGATAAAAGTATGTTTTGTGCGGTAATGTGGATAATAATGTTTATTCCTTCTCTTTTCGGTTCTTACTTTAACGTTAAGCATATGATTATGCCGTTAGACGATTTCGGCGTTTTGAAGGCGACTAAACCCTGTAATATTTCTGCGATTTTGTTTTATCTTATAGTGTTTTCCTTCGTTATATGTTCGGGATTTAGCCTTGTGGAAATTACTTATATGAGTTCGATTTTAGCGTCGCTTTCGGTGTTAGGACTCGTTATAGCGTCTATTAAGGGGGCAAAACAATGGGGACTTTGAATATTTTTCTTTTTATAAGTTTTTCATTGCCACTTCTTTTAACCTTGATAGTGTGTAAGGGAAAAACCAGAACGCTTTTGACTTTTTTGCTTTTGGGTATGGTGGTTTGCTTGTTCTGTGGGGAATTGAGCGGATTCGTCTTGAATAAATTTCCTGTTGACAGTAAATATTTTACGGTAAATTTTACTCCGCTTTTCGAAGAATTGTTAAAAGGTTTGCCCATAATAGTTTACGCTTTTACCTGTAACCCTAAAAGAAGGACTTTGCTTGAATGTTCTATTCTTGTGGGCGTTGGCTTTGCCGTACTTGAAAACGCTTGTTTTTTGGCTGACCCCTCGATTAACGTTTCTTTTTTCGTGGCTATTTTCAGAGGCTTGGGGGCTGGAATTTTACACTCCGTTTGTACCCTTATGGTGGGGTACGGTATGAGTTTTGTCTATATTAGAAGAAAACTATTTTATACGGGAACTTTCGCTTTAATGTCCGTAGCCGTCATTTTGCACTCCATATATAACACCTTGGTACAGTCGGAACATCAAATATTTGCCTTGGTTTTACCCCTTGTAATATTTATTCCCATAATGTTCTTAATGGAAAAAACTTTCAAAACTAAAAACTAAAATATTTATTATATGGGGTCGGAAGAAATGCCTTCCGACCCCTTTTTTATTTTTAAATTTAAATTTCAAATATGACAGTAATTGACAACTTGACGATATATTATATCCCCACAAAAACGAACAAATGTTCGCAAACAAAAAATTATACACTTCGATATTCGTAAGGTCAATACTTATATGACAGCATTTTTAAAATATTGTACAAAAATATTTAATTTTGTCCAAAAATGGCATAAAACGTTGACTTGGCTTTGTTTCGATATTTATAATTTAGGTGCTTTCGCTAAGTGCGGAAGGAAGGAGATTGATGATATGAAAACGTGTTATGCAAAAACAGTGCTTTACGTTTATTCTAGGATTGAGGGGATTTTAGACAGTATAGACCAAGTTGTAGAAGATAGGGCGTTGTCGGCTTTTGGAGATTTTTCTCCCTGTTTAGAACAGGCGGAAAAGATAATCGCACTTACCGAACAAAAAGACGTGCTTATAGATTTAAAGTTACTCGTTGATAAAATTATTAAAAAGTTTTCAGATTACGAGAGAGATTGTTTAGATTATAAATATTTTAAGTTAAAGCCCAAAACTTTTTACGAGAATTTTGATTTTACGAGCAGAATGTATTTTAGGGCTCAAGAAAAATTAGTTAAAAAGTTTTCTAAGGAAATTGAAGAATCGGGGTTAGACGATAAAGCGTTTGAAGAAAAATACCTTAAAATTCCTTTCTTAATGCGACTTTATAAAAGCGTTATAGAACGTGAAAAACTGTCCATTAAAAACAAGTCCAAAAAAAATCTTTCCAAAGATTTTCAAGATGCCGAAAAGGAAACGGCTTAGAATTATTCGTATTCGTTTTCGTCGTAATAACTTTGCGTTGGGATTTGTTTTTTAGGCTTTCTTTTTATTATGAACGCTATACCCGTAATGCTTGCAAGTGCAAGGCAAGAAATTATTATAATCCTTAAACTCGTTTGGCTTGAATTTGCTTTCTTTACGGGTTTTTCTTTTACGGGTTCTTCCTCTTCTTGTATAAAGGTTAAGGGGTTTTGGTGATTTGCTATCGAAAAAGGGTATACGTCGTATTCTTTTACGTACCCTAACTTGTTATTGTAGGAAACGTAGTATATAAAATCGCCGTCTTCGGTTTTATAAGTCCCGTAATATTTCATTTCTCTTTTCGAAAAAACGTAGGATATGGGAGATGAAAGTGAAAGGTCGGAATATATTATCGCCGTATCTACCGAGTATACCGATAATTCGGGGTACGGCGAAATTACCGCAAGTCCGTCAAAAAACAAAAAGCCGTTCGGAACGTATCCGTCTATTGCAGTAAGGTTGTTCCCCGTAATTTCTACGTGAACGGAATCTGCGTATTGATTTAACGGTTTCACGTAATAGGTATAGGGGAGATAGAATAAAAATTCTTTGCACTCTTTATCTTTAAAAAACGGCGTGTCTTCGGTAATCACCCTAAGGTAACTTTCTTCGGCTTTTACGATATCGTACGTGGATTTGCCCGCCAAAGCGATTTGCAAAAAAAATACACTGACTAAAAGGAATAATAACTTTTTCATAAATTCTTCTCTTATCTTTAAGGTAGAAAAAATTATAACTCTTTTTATATATTAAATAAAGACGAATATAATTGACATTTGCCGAATAATGTTGTAAAATATTATCGCTTTTACGGGAATTTCCCGTATTTTAATATTATTAAGTTGGTGTGTTTTATGAACTTAAAATTTTTGGTGTTTATTTTGTACTTGGTCTTCGTTTTGGCTGTCGGGATTTTCTTTTTCTTAAAGAGCAAGGATAAAAACGAAAAAGATTATTTCTTGGGCGGTAGAAATATGAACGGTGTCGTCGCCGCTTTCTCCGCAGGTGCTTCCGATATGTCGGCGTGGGTATTGATGGGGCTTCCCGGTGCTATCTGCTTAAACGGTTTGTCCAGTGCTTGGATATCGATAGGTCTTTTAATCGGTACCATTCTCGCTTGGATTTTCGTCGCCCCAAGACTTCGTAGATTTGCTATTCGTGCTAACGACTCGATTACTATCCCCGAATTTTTATCCAATAGGTTTATGACTAAAAGCCCCGTACTCAGAATAGCTTCCGCAGTTATTTTCGTGGTTGGGTATTGCTTGTATTCCGCTTCCAGCATAGTCGCTTGCGGAGACGTGTTTATCGCTATTATTCCAGACGCTGTAAATTATAAGAGTTTGGTTGAAATTATCGCCGCTTTGGCTATTGTTATATATACTTTACTCGGCGGTTTTAACGCCGTTTGTTGGACGGACTTCTTTCAGGGACTTTTAATGCTTATCGCTTTAATGGTAGTTCCCATAGTTACAGTCTTTGTCCTTAACGGTAGCGGTGCGGTGGCAGTAGGAAAAACGGGTGCGAATTATTACAGTTTGCTCTCTTCGGGAAGTTTCGATTGGTCAAGTATCGCACAAATCTTAACGGGACTCGGTTGGGGATTAGGGTACTTCGGTATGCCTCATATTCTCGTTAGATATATGTCCGTTAGGTCCGAAAAAGAAATGAAAAGGTCGCAGATTATCGGCATAGTTTGGTTTATAATTATCTTGGCTTTCGCAACTTTCGTTGCTCTTATCGGTCACGAATATATAGGCGGAAATATAAACGGTGACAATAAAAATAATATCTTCATTATAATTGTAGATAATATCTTTAACGGCGGTGCTTTGGCACTTTTAGCGGGACTTTTCCTTTCCGCAATAATTGCCGCTTCTATGTCTACTGCGGATTCTCAACTTTTAGCGTCTTCTTCGGCATTTTCTTCCGATATCTATAAAACCGCTATCAAGAAAAACGCTTCGGATAATGAAATGCTTTGGGTTGGCAGAATTGCCGTTGCCGTTATTTTAGTGGTCGCTTTAATTATCGCTTTATTCGGCGTAAACGATATAATGCAGTTGGTTTCCGCCGCTTGGTCTATCTTCGGCTCTGCTTTCGGACCTGCAATTTTACTCGCCTTGTTCTGGAAGAGATTCAACTATAAGGGGGCGTGCTTCGGCATTATTACGGGGTTTGTGGTGTCGATTCTTTGGATGATTTTATTTAACTTCGAATATTACACGTTTAATAGCGTTATTTATAACACTGAACTTTACGAGATAATTCCGGGATTTATTGTAGGACTTATCGTCGCCGTCGTTGTTTCTCTCGTAACGAAAGCCCCCGAAAAAGAAGTTGTAGAACTCTTCGATTCGGTAGGAAATAACGTGGAATAAAATAATTAAAAAACTTATAAAAGCGTATACTTATTAGTAGGTATGCGTTTTTTTAATGACAAAAATCTTAAAATTATATATAAAATACTTACGGTTTTGCTCGCAGTCTACTGGATATTTTTCGTGGCGGTTATATCTTTTAGAACGGTTGAACGCATATTTTTTTACCCCCTTAAATATCAAGACGAAATATCACATTATTCTGAACTTTACGACTTAAATAAAACTCTGGTGTTTTCGGTCGTGAACGTCGAAAGCGGTTTCGATAAAAATGCCGAGAGTAAAAAGGGTGCTGTGGGACTTATGCAACTTACCGAAAAAACCGCAAATTACGTCGGACTTCTCTTAAATAAAAACGAGTATGACCTTAAAAATGCAAAAGATAATTTAGAAATGGGATGTTTTTACTTAAAATATCTCTTAAATAAGTTCGAAAACGTAAATACGGCACTTTCCGCATATAACGCAGGAGAAGGCAAAGTCCTTTTATGGCTTAAAGACGATACGTTAAGTAAGGACGGAATAGCCTTGAATAAAATACCTTATAAGGAAACGGAAGAATACGTAAAAAAAATAAATAAAACTTTTACAAAATATAGAAAATTATACGGAAAACTTCTTGACAAATAAATAAAATTTAGTTAATATATAAAGGCTAACTTTTGTGAGGGTGGCGGAATTGGCAGACGCGTACGTTTGAGGGGCGTATGGTTATCCGTGTGGGTTCAAGTCCCATCCTTCACACCACGTCGAAACACGACGAATTTAGTATATGCCCGACATTTTTGTCGGGCATATACTTTTTTTGTCGGTTTCTCCTTTTCCCAAAAAATCTTTGCCACGCAAATCTTTTTCGGGAACCCTGTTTTAGACCACCGGAAGGTTGGTCTTTTTCTTTTTGGTTGATGTTAGATGGGACTTGAACCCATTACGTTATTTGGTTTGGTTTGTTATGCTTTTGCTTTTATATATATAAATATATATAAATATTTAAATATCCCTTGCAAAACAATTCGTGTTGTGATATAATATAATCGCAATAAGAATACTACGTTTTTGGCGTTTATTTGGGTGAAAAAATGTATAATAAATTTTTCAAAAGAGTTATCGATATCGTTTTATCGTTTTTAGGTATTTTGGTTTTGATTCCTTTATGGCTCGTTTTGTTTTTGGCTATAAAGTTAGATTCCAAAGGACCTATATTTTTTAAACAAAAAAGAGTGGGAATACATAAAAAGTATTTCAATATTTTGAAGTTTAGGACTATGCGTGTGGATACTCCCCACGATATGCCGACGCATTTATTTACTAATCCCGACCAGTACATAACTAAGGTGGGAAAGTTTTTGAGAAAAACTTCTTTAGACGAACTTCCGCAAATTTTTAACATATTCGTAGGTCAAATGTCCATTATAGGACCTAGACCTGCACTTTGGAATCAGGAAGATTTACTCTTAGAAAGAGATAAATACGGTGCTAACGACGTTAAACCGGGGCTTACTGGTTATGCTCAAATTAACGGTAGAGATGAACTTGAAATAGAAGAAAAGGCAAAGTTCGACGGAGAATATGCTAAAAATATAAGTTTTCTCTTCGATTGCAAGTGCTTTTTCGGTACGATTATAAAAGTATTTAAAAGTGAAGGCGTCGTGGAAGGCGGTACGGGTGAACTTAATAAGGAAAAACAAGAAAACGAAATCCAAAATAAAACAGGTAAAAAAATATTAGTAGTTTGTCAATATTATTATCCCGAACCTTTCAGAATTACCGATATATGCGAAGAACTTGTTAAAAAGGGAAATGAAGTTACCGTTATAACGGGTATTCCCAATTATCCTATGGGTAAGGTTTACGAGGGGTATAAAGATAAGTCTAAAAGGGAAGAAGTTATTAACGGCGTTACGGTTAAACGTTGCTTTACCATAGCGAGAAGGTCGGGTGCGATATTTAGATTTTTAAATTATTACAGTTTTTCTTGGTCGTCAAAAAGAGCGGTTAAAAAATTAAACGGGGATTTCGACGTCGTGCTTGTAAACCAACTTTCTCCCGTAATGATGGCAAAAGCCGGAATAGAATATAAAAAGAAATTCGGCAAAAAATTAGTTTTATATTGTTTGGACTTGTGGCCGGAATCTTTGGTTTCGGGCGGTATAAAGAGAGGGTCTTTCCTCTATAATCACTACCATAAAGTTTCGGATAAGATTTATAAGTCCGCCGATAAAATTTTAGTAACTTCAAAAGCTTTTTCCGAATACTTTAAAAAAGAGTTCGGGATAGACGGCGTAAGGTATTTACCGCAGTATGCCGAAAATCTTTTCAGTAAAGAAAGTTGCAAGAAAAAGCCTAACGGACGTATAGACTTAATGTTCGCAGGAAACGTTGGAGTTGCCCAAAGCGTAGAAACTATTATAAAAACGGCAAACCTTACTAAGGATTTAAAAGAAGTTTGCTACCATATAGTTGGAGACGGTTCTGAAATCGAAAAATGTAAAAAACTCGCTAGGGAGTTAAAAATAAATAATCTCTTTTTCTACGGAAGAAAAACCGTGGAAGAAATGCCTAAGTTTTATTCTATGGCGGACGCTATGCTTTTAACAATGCAAAAGGATAAAGTGCTGTCTATGACTATTCCCGGTAAGTTGCAATCGTATATGGCGGCGGGGAAACCCGTAATAGCGTCAATAGACGGAGAGGCTAATCGACTTATAACGGAAAGTAAAACCGGACTTACCGCAAATGCGGAAGATTATGAAGGACTTAGTAAAATCATAAGAAGATTCGTGAAAGATAAAAATAAAGATAAATACGCCTTGAATTCTGAAAAATACTATGAAAATCATTTTACGAAAGAAAGATTTTTCAATAAATTAGAAAACACTTTAAATGAGGGCTTATGAAAGTTTTAGTTACAGGTGCTACTGGTAAAAGCGGACGTTTTTTTCTTGAAAACGTATTGAAAGATAAAGAAAAATTTGCAGGATTTGAATTTTCTTTTATAATTCGTTCTGATACAAAAGCCGATATGATAAAAAAATATATTCCAAATGCAAATATTTTTGTTGGAAGTTTGGATGATGTTGATTTTTTGTCTAAAGTTTGCAAAGATAATCAATTTGGGTGTCTGTTGCATATAGCAGGAATAATGTGGTCTTTGAATCTTTGTAAAGTTGCCGTGGATAATGGCGTAAATTGGCTTGTTTTGGTTCATACGACCGGAATATTTTCTAAATATAAAAAAGCGGGAGAAGGTTATAGAAACATAGAAAGTCAAATAAATGATTACATAAAAGATAAACGGGTTGATTTGACTATTTTAAGACCGACTATGATATATGGTTCGTTACAAGATAATAATATTACTAAATTCATAAAAATGGTTGATAAATTAAAGTTCTTTCCTGTTGTTAACGGTGGTAAATATCCGTTACAACCCGTATGGTGTGGAGATTTGGGTAGTGCGTATTCCAAAGTATTGTTAAATAAAAATAAAACTGCTAATAAGAACTATAATCTTTCAGGTAAAAATGAAATTTATTTAGTAGATTTATTGAGAGAAATTGCCAAACAGTTAGGTAAAAAAAGAATATTTTTCCCCGTGCCGTTTTTTATAGCATACTTTGGGGCGTGGGTGTTATACTTGTTGACTTTTTCGAAAATAGATTATAGAGAAAAAGTGCAAAGGCTTGTGGAACCTAGAGTTTTTAGCCATAAAGAAGCAAATGAGGATTTTGGATATAGCCCTGTATCTTTTGAAGAGGGCGTAAAAAATCAGATTTGTGAATATAGGAGATTAAAGAGTAATAAACAATGAAAGTCTTGATGATAAATTCGGTGTGTGGAGTGGGTAGCACGGGAAGAATTTGTACCGATATCAAAATTCTTTTCTCCGTTAGAAAAATGCTTGCAAGAGGAAGTTAGATAATTATGGGTAATTTTTTTGGAAAAGTCGTTTATAAGTTTAGAAGATTTTTGGCGAGAAAGCCACATGCAGTTTTGTGTTCAAAAATAGATAAGACTTCTTCTGTTGGCAATGGGGCTCAAGTTGTTTGCTCTTCTATCGGCAAATACTCTTATGTCTACAATAGTAGGTTGCTTTATACGGATTTGGGTGCTTTTTGTTCTATTGCCGAATGTTGTGTGATAGGCGGAGCTAAACATCCGCTTGATTATGTTTCTACTTCTCCAGCTTTTTACAATGGTGGCAATGTATTGCATAAACATTTTTCTAAATTTAATTTTGATGAGTATGTAAGAACAGTAATAGGAAATGATGTTTGGATTGGTTCATCTTGTTTAATTAAAGGCGGAATAAAAATAGGTGATGGGGCTGTCGTTGGAATGGGCAGTGTCGTTACTCACGATATACCACCTTTTGAAATTTGGGCTGGAAATCCAGCAAAAAAAATTAAAGATAGGTTTGATGAAGATACAAAACAAAAACTTATAGAGTTAAAATGGTGGAATTGGGATAATAAAAAAATTAAGAAATATTCAGCATGGTTTGACGATCCGCAGAAATTGTTTTTGGAATTAGAAAATGAAAAATAAAATTTTAATTTATTCAATATATCCTGCTCCTTATCGAGAAGAATTGTTTAGTTTGATTTCTAAAGGATGCGATGTAGATGTTTTTTTTGAGCACTGTGGTGGCGATGAAAGAAATCCAGAGTGGTTTAAAAAAGGTTCATTTTCATTGCTTGATACTAAAGATGGAAAATTAGAATATAAGAAAGCGGTAAAAAACATAAAAAATTATTCACTTGTTGCACTTTACGATTATTCAAGTATTGGCGGAATAAAATTGGCATTAAAATGTAAATTTCGTCATGTCCCATATGTATTAAATTGCGATGGGGTTATGATGTTGAAACATGGTAATCTTTTAAGAGATTTTATTAAAAAAATTTTAATAAAAAGTGCTACTTCTTATTTGGCAAGCGGTGTTTATGCAAAGAAATATTTTTTGCGTTATGGGGCAAAAGAAGAAAATATATTTATTCATACATTTTCTGCCTTGCATACTGGAGATACACTTTCCAAACCGCTTTTATATGAAGAGAAAAAAGCGTTGCGTGTTTTGTATAATTTACCAATTGATAAAAAAATAGTTATTGCTGTTGGGAGATTTATTCCATTGAAAAGATATGACGCTTTAATAAGAATTTGGAAACAAATGTCAGATGATGTTGTTTTGTTGCTTATAGGTGGTGGGAAAGAGAGAGATAATTACGAACGAATTATAAAAGAACTTGATTTAAAAAATGTTATTTTGCAAGACTTTCATAAATTTGATGAATTAAAAAAATATTATCAACTTTCTGATGTTTTTGTTCATCCTACGAGTTATGATGTTTGGGGACTTGTAATAAATGAAGCAATGGCGAACGGTCTTCCTATTGTTGTTTCTGATCACTGCGTTGCTGGTCTCGAATTAGTAAAAAATGACATAAATGGATATATAGTTCCTTTGTATAAAGATGACGAGTTAATTGATAGATTGAATAGGATTTTAAATGATAAAAATTTAGCAGATAATATGGCGATAGAATCTTTGAAGACAATAAAAAATTACACCATTGAAAATATGGCAAAGAATCATTTAGATATATTTAATAAATTGGGTAAATAATGGTAAATAAAATTATTATAAACGCAGACGATTTCGGGCTGACTGAATCTTGTAGTAAAGCGATAGCAAAAGCGTTTAGTAAAAATTTAATATCTTCGACAACTGCTTGTGCAAATGGGGACTATATTGAGAAGTCACTTTCTTTGGCAAAAGAAAATGGTTTTTTAGATAAAATAGGTATACACATTAATTTAACAGAAGGCAAACCTTTAACAAAAGACATAAGTTGTGATTCTTTTTTTTGTAGTAACGGAGAATTTCACGGTCATATAGATAGGCTAAAAAAACCTACTAATGAACAGTTAGTTGAACTAAAAGAAGAAGTTACTGCACAATTCGAAAGGTTATTGTCTTTGGGATATGTTATTGACCATGCCGATTCGCATCATCATATACATACGGATGTGTTTTTTGAAAACACGGTAAAAGATGTTTGCTTTTCTTTTGGGGTAAAAAAAATCAGGCTTCATAGAAATTTTGGAGACATTAGGTTTTATAAAAGAGTAGTTAAAAATCTATATAATAAAAAGTTGCACAGACAAGGCTTTATAACTACTGATAAAATGGGGTCATTTGAGGATGTTAAGAATTTCCCCAAAACAATAAGAAATTATTTATGTGAGATAATGGTTCACCCGGATTTTGATATTGATGGGCAACTTATTGATAGAACTGATTTTAAAAACGGTATTCCGACTGGTAATAATTTGGAAGAGTTAACTGATTTTATAAATGGTTTTAAACTTGTTTCTTATAAGGATATATAATGAAGATAATTTACGGGTTTTCAAATTGTTCGAATAAAAAATACAATGAGATATTTTCTGATAAAAAATTATCTGTTTTAAGGGCAGATCAAAAATATCATAATCTTTTGATAAAAGGGTTAAAGAAAAACGGTGTAGATATTGAGTGTTTCTCCGGACTTCCTATAAACAGGAGTGTTTCAAAAAAAATTCTTATAAATGAAAATGATGAAATTGAGGACGGCGTTCATTATCACTATTATAAGACGGTTAATTTACCCGTATTAAGACAACTCGGAATTTATTTTAACGCTAAAAAGAGTTTAAAAAAGGTTAAAAACGACGGTAAAACTTTTGCCATATGTGATTGCTTAAATATTGCTAATGCTTTGGGAATGGTAAAGTCTGCTAGAAGAAAAAAAATTCCTCTCATTATGATAGTTACGGATATTCCGGAGTTTCAATATGGGAAAAAACTTCAAAAATTTGCGAATAAACTTTTGTTAAAAGCGGACGGTTATATATTTTTAACCGAACAAATGAATGAAAAAATAAACTTAAATAAAAAGCCTTATATCGTGTTAGAAGGTCATTCCGACAATTCTTTAAGTTTGATAGGCGAAAAAGAAAAATTCGAAAAAACAACAAAGAAGAAAATAGTGGTTTATGCCGGAAGTATTCAAAAACTCTACGGTATACAAAATTTAGTTGAAGGTTTTATAGAAGCCGATATTAAAGACGCTAGATTACATATTTTCGGAGACGGAGATTATAGAGAAGAATTGGAAAACGTTTCTCTAAAATATAAAAACGTAAAGTATATGGGTATAAAAAATAATGATGAAGTTGTTTTTGAAGAGCAAAGGGCTTCGCTTTTAGTGAATCCAAGACCAATTTCTCCCGAATATACTAAATATTCTTTTCCGTCTAAAAATATGGAATATATGGTTTCGGGGACTCCTGTTTTGACCACTAAACTTCCCGGAATGCCAAAAGAGTATTATCCCTACGTTTATTTTATTGAGGATGAAAGCCCATTTGGAATAGCGAAAAGTATAAAACAAGTTTTAGATTTATCCTATAGAGAAAGGCAAGAAAAAGCATTAAACGCTAGAGATTTTGTGTTAAAAAATAAATCTAACGTTGTGCAATCAAAGAAAATAATAAGTTTTTTGGAAGAAAATTTTAATGATTAAAGAAAAAAATAGACTATCTTTTATTGATTTTTTAATAATCATAATATTGTGCTACGGTGTGGCTCCGATAGTGTCGAGGGCTATAAGTACTTTTTTAACGACTTATTTTTATATGGCGCTTATTTTGTTTACGGCACTATATATTTTGGTTTATAAAAAAGGAAAATCTTTTTCCGAATGTTTGCTTATTTTATCCCCATTTATCGGTTGGAAGATTTTGGTTTATCTAATTGGGGCAGAGTCTATTGTTAATTGGGGGTATGGAAGTTTACTTGAGTTAATACCTCTCCTTTTAGGCTATTACATAATGAAAGATACGGGATTTAACAGTAAAGTATTTTCTGTTATAATATTTATTGCTTGCGTTTTGACTTTAATCACTACGGTTATAGGACTTAACGTATATCCTGATGCTTCCAGATATTTAGCTACCGTTTCGGATGCTAGTGAAGGACAAAACGTGCTATATGAATGGATAAATATAGGGGGCTATTCTTTCGTATATACTATAGTCCTTTTATATCCGATTTTAATTTTATACTATAAACGTGGAAAAATAAAACTACTTCCGACAATAATATTGAGCTTAGCGATGTTAATATTACTTTTAAATTCTACTTATACGATAGCATTGCTACTTTTTATTATTTCTTCATTATTGTTTTTTATGAAACGGGATTTTAAAGCAAAGGATTTAGCTATTTTTTTGATTTTTGCCGTTTTATTGTATATAGTTTTCTCTTCTTTTATGTCTGATTTTTTGTATTGGCTTGGAGATATTGTAGACAATAAAGAAATAACCCCGAGACTTCAAGCTCTTGCCGGCGGTAGAGAAGGCTTAGAATCTTCCGACGATAATAGGTTGGAATTATATTTACTTTCTTTAAATACTTTTTTAGATAACCCTCTATTTGGCACTTTGTTTGAAGGTGGAGTAGGTATAGGCGGACACTCTTTTGTTTTGGATTATTTGGCACAATTTGGAATTTTAGGATTGGTGCTATTAGTAGCAATGTATTATATAATATATAGGAATTTTTATAAACCTTACCGAAAACAAAAGGGTTACGGATTCGTTATTTGGATATTCTTTCAGACGATAATTCTTTCATTTATTAATACAGGCATGTGGTTAATGGTTTTAGCGGGTTTTGTGCCTATATTTTTGAAGTGTTTATACGGAGAACAAAGATGAAGGTTTTTTGGATAGTAAACTCTATATTAAATGATTTCAGTTTGTATCTTTATAATAAAGAATCTAACGGTTTATGGATGGAAGCATTGTTAACTGATTTTAAAAACGATGCAAAGCATAAAGTTGTTGTCGCAACTTCAATAAAGACGAAATTTTTGGAAAAGTATGAAAAAGACGGGATAGTATATTACGGAGTTCCGAATGTAAATCCTATTTCTTATAATGAAAATAAAAAGAGCAATATCAAGGCTTGGGAAGAAGTGTTAAGAAATGAAAATCCGGATATTATACAAGTATGGGGAACGGAATTTACTCACGGGCTTTGTGCATTAAGAATTGCAAAAAAATTAAATATTCCATCTATAATATATATGCAAGGGTATTTAGGTTCTATTGCGAGATTTTATCAGGCAGGTATTCCCTATAAAGATTTAAAAAAGGTTTGTACTTTTAGGGACTTTATAAAAAGAGATAGTATTTTGCAACAGCAAGAAAAGTATTATAAGTCTTCTTATAAAGAGAAAGAAATGTTTGCTCTTTCAAACGGTATAATATCTGAAAACGAGTGGTGTAATGCGAATATTAAATCAATTGTTCCGACAATAAAAACCTATTATTGTCCACTCAGTATAAACAAAGTTTTTCAGGATTTTAAATGGGGCTTACAAAACGTTGAAAAACATTCTTTAATGTGTACGGCGTCAGGATATACAATTAAAGGACTTCATATGGTATTAAATGCCGTGGCATTATTAAAAAATAAATATCCTGATATAAAAGTATATGTTCCGGGGATTCCTCAGGTATCAGACGGCTCTCTAAAATGGACTTTAAGAAAAAGGGGATATACAAAATATATAGAGACTTTAATAAAAAAATTAGGTATAAATTCAAATGTAGTATGGCTTGGCGTTTTATCTCAGCAAGAACTTGCTGAAAAATATAGCAAGACGCACGTATTTGTAATGAGTTCTTCAATAGAAAATCATTCAAGTTCTTTAAAAGAAGCGATGATGGTAGGTATGCCTTGCGTGTCTTCTAACGTCGGTGGAATTTCGGAATATTTAAATCACGGAGAAAATGGATTTTTGTATAGATTTGAAGAATATGAAATGATGGCTAAATATATTGAAAACATTTTTGAAGATGATGCACTCGCCGAGAAATTGTCTAATAATGCGAATAAAGATATGTTAAAGCTTCACAATGATAACTTGTATCAAAAAATATTGCACATATACGAGGATGTAAAAAGTCAAAAATGATTACATTTTTTTCTAATTTTATAAATGAACACCAGATACCTTTTTGCGAGGCTATGTTCAAAAAAACAAATGGCGAATTTTATTTTGTCGCTACTGAAAAGTTTGATAGCGATAGGATTAAATTGGGGTTTGTAGATAAAAGTAAAAATTTTCCGTATGTGGTAGAATCTTATTCTAGCGACGATAATTATAAAAAAGCCTTAAAACTTGGAGAAGAAAGCGATGTTGTTATTATAGGCAGTGCCCCCGATGAATTCATAGAAGAAAGATTAAAAAATAATAAACTTACTTTTAGATATTCGGAAAGATTTTTTAAAGAAGGGAAATGGCACATTTTAGACCCAAGAGTTTTTATTTGCCATTATAAGCACGATTTTAAATATAGGAAGAAACCGTTATATATGCTTTGTGCAAGTGCTTATACCACTTCCGATTGCAAGTTTATATTATCTTATCCGAATAAAACGTATAAATGGGGGTATTTCCCTCCTGTGAAAAAGTATGATGACGTTGACAATGTTATTAAATCAAAAGATAAAAATTCTATTTTGTGGGTTGCAAGGTTGATAAAATGGAAACACCCTGAAATGCCTATAAAAATAGCTCGTAGATTAAAAAAAGAAGGTTATGATTTTACACTCAATATGATAGGAGACGGAGTAAAAAGAGAGAACACTGAAAAACTTATAAAAAAATATAACCTTCAGGATAGGGTAAAAATACTTGGAAGTATGCCTCCCGAAAAAGTTAGGGAGTATATGGAGAAAAGTGAAATTTTTCTTTTTACTTCAGATAGAAATGAAGGTTGGGGTGCAGTACTTAACGAGTCTATGAATAGTGCTTGTGTTGTCGTTGCTAATAAAGCAATAGGTTCTGTTCCTTATTTAATTAAAAATGGAGAAAACGGCTTAACTTATAATGGAAAAGTAAGCGATTTATATAAAAAGGTAAAATTACTTTTAGGTAATGAACAAAAAAGAGAAGTTCTTGGAACTAATGCTTATAAAACTTTAACAGATATTTGGAATGCCGAAAATGCAACGGATAGGTTATTAAAATTGATAGATAATATAAAAGAAAATAAAGGTTCTCCTTATAAAGACGGACCTTGTAGTAGAGGGTAAAAAATGATTCCTAAAATTTTGCATTATTGTTGGTTTGGAGAGGGCGATATCCCTAAAATTGCTAAGAAGTGTTTTAAAAGTTGGGATAAATATTTATCTGATTTTGAGCGTAAAAAGTGGGACGAATCTAATTTTGACGTGCATTGTCATAAGTATGTCGAACAGGCTTATGAAAATAAAAAATATATGTACGTTTCGGATTATGCTAGACTTTTGGCACTTTATGAATATGGCGGATTATATTTAGACGTAGATTGCTTAGTAAAAAAAGATTTTTCTTCTCTATTAGACCAAGTTGCGTTTACTGGATATGGTGGAGACAATTATGAAATTGCGGCACATATTTTAGCTTTTTCGCCTAAACATCCTTTTATAAAAGAATGTTTGGATAGTTATGAAAACCAGTCTTTAATTAAAGAAGACGGCTTAATAGATACTAAATCGGTAAATATTCGTATGACTGAAATTTTGCAAAAGCATGGGTTTAATCCTAACGGAGAAGAACAAGTTGTCGATGGAATAAGGATATATCCTATGACGTATTTTTGTCCTTTAAGTATGTTGCCTGATAAGGTTAAAGATTGCAAAAGTAAAAATACTTACAGTTTAACTGTTTGGACAGATAAGAGTCTATTACGAGAACGTAGTTTTTTAGTACGTTTTGCTCATAAAACAGGTATAAATAAGTTGTTAAGGAGAATTAAAAAGAAATGAAGAGGCCGTTTTTTTCACTAGTAACTCCGGTTTATAATATAGAGAGATTATTGTCGAAAACAATAGATTCAGCCCTATCTCAGACATTTACGGATTGGGAGATGATTTTAATAGACGACGGTTCTCCCGATAAGGCCGGTGAAATTTGTGACAAATATGTAAAACAAGACAGCAGAATAAAAGTAATCCATAAAAAGAACGAAGGATTGGCTGCAGCAAGAAACGACGGGATTAAAAGTGCTATAGGAAAATACTTTATAATTTTGGAAGGGAGTGACGTTTTCCCTAATAGCGAAACATTGCAAACCATATATGAAGATTTAGAAAATAAAGATTTTGATATTTATTTTGGACTTTTACAAGACGTTTTGGAAAAAGGAAATGAAATAATAAATGTTCAGGCAAAGTATTGCGTGTCAGGAGAATTTACCGGTGGTAAAGATTTATTTATAAAACTTTTTGACAATGCAGATGTTTTAGCACTTTCTTCTCCTGTTAATAAAGTGTTTAATACAGATTTTGTTAAAAATAACGATTTATGGTTTTATAAAGGAATTTATCACGATGACGATGAGTGGCTTCCTAGAACTATTTCTTTATCAAATAAATGTTATTTTACTGATAAAATAATCTATAATGCTATGACGTGGGATGGATGTTTTGGACAAAATTTCAGTGAAAAAAGCGTTACTAAAAAATCTTGTGATAAAATCTTTATAGCAAATCATTGCATTAAAGATATAGACGAGAGATTTTCTAATTTAGATGAGTTTAAACGAAAATATTACGATTATTATATTAGAATATTTTTATCGGGGATAGGTGGGGTAAAACTTTTGAAAGAAAAAGAGAGTAAAGACAAAGTTTACCAAGCGATAAAAGATAATAAAGCAGTATTTACTAAAATGAAATACGGATTAACATCTAAACTTAAATTTTTAGGTTTTTTTTATAAGTTTATTCCAATTAAATTAGTAGTTAAATTGATAGTAAAAAAATATTAATATTTAAATGAGGTGATAAGCAATGATTCCTAAAGTGATAAATTATATATGGTTTGGCGGTGGTAAACATTCCAATTTACAAAAAAAATGTATAAAAAGTTGGAAAAAATTTTGTCCGGATTTTGAGATTGTACGGTGGGATGAGTCGAATTTTGATATTTCGGCGTGTCCACTTTATGTAAAAAAGATGTACGAGTTAAAAAAGTGGGCTTTTGTTTCGGACTATGCAAGGTTAAAAATTTTATATGACAATGGTGGCTTATATTTTGATACCGATACGGAAGTAATCAAAAATGTCAGTCATTTGTTGAATAATGAAGCGTTTATGTCATTTGAACACGATTCTATGCTTAATAGTGCCGTGGTTGGTTGTTGCCCGAAAAATAAAATATTACAAAAACTTTTAGAAAAATATGAATCTTTGTCTTGTATTGATACGACGGTTACAGGTCGCTATATAACGGACGTTTTCTTACAGTACGGTTTACAGTTGAATGGTAAAGAACAGCAGGTTGATAACTGGAAAATTTATCCATTTAACTATTTTTATCCTGTTAAAGTAATCAATAACAATACTTATTATACTGAAGATACTTGTATTGTTCATTGGTTTGAAGGTACGTGGTTTCCAAAAGAATACAAGAAGGCTAAGAGTCATGAACTAAATCCATTTATAAAGATATTAAGAAAGACATTTTTGATAAAACTCTATTATAAAATTAAGGGAAGAGGTAACGGGGGTAAGTAAGATGAATGTTTTAATAACAGGTGCTAATGGATTTTTGGGTAAAAACTTAATAGAAAAATTAGTTGACTTAGAAGACTGTAATATATTCCATTATGACGTAGGGACAAGCGAATTGCTCTTAGAAAATAATTTAAAAAATTGTGATTTTGTTTTTCATTTTGCAGCAGTTCATAGACCCATCGATAAAAGCGAATTTTATAAGGTTAACGACGATTTTTTCGGTTACATATTAAACACATTAGAAAAATTCGGAAATACTTGTCCTGTACTTTTAACTTCTTCTATTCAAGCAGGCGACCAAAACGATTACGGTCGGAGTAAGGTTATAGCTGAAAATATGCTAAAAGAACACGGCAAAAAGATGAATTCAAAAACTATTATTTACAGATTGAATAATGTTTTCGGGAAATGGGCGACACCAAATCATCATTCTGTCGTTGCAACTTTTTGTTACAATATAAATAGAGATATTCCAATAGAAATAAGTAATCGTGATATATTGATGCATTTTTATTACGTAGACGACGTAATAAATAGTTTTATATCACAGTTTGAGGGTAAAGTAAAACCTAGTGAAGACGGTATATTTAGACTTCCTGAAAATCAAGTATACGATATAACGCTGGGAGAACTTGCCGACACTTTGATATATTTTAGAGATTGTCAAAAAAACGGTGTAGAACCTACTGTTGATTCTATCATAAAGAAATATTTATTGGTTACGTATAAGAGTTATGAAAAATCCTAAAATTAGTATAATTGTTCCGATATATAATGCGGAGAAATACATAGACAGGTGTATGGACTCTATCTTTAATCAGACATTTGCCGATTATGAAATAATTTTAGTAAATGACGGTAGTAAAGATAACAGTTTATCTATATGTAAAGAATACGAGAAGAAAGACAATAGAATAAAGGTTATAGATAAAGAAAACGGTGGAGCAGGTTCTGCTAGGAACGCAGGAATAGATATAGCGAAGGGAGAGTATTTGTATTTTATAGATAGTGATGATGAGATATCTTCTAATCTTTTGGAAAGAACTTTTTTTGTGGCAAAAGAGGATGATTTTGATTTAATCGTATTTTCTATAAAAAACGATATTATTGACAGTAATACTGGTAGCGTTTTGTCGTCTTATTGTTCAAAGCAGAGCGATTTGGAATTTAAATCGAGAGGCGATTTTAGAAAGAATTTTTCTAAATTATATTATGAGGGGATTTTATTTGGAGGGCCTGTTAATAAATTATTTAGAACTCAGATTATTAAAGGTAATGGAGTCAGGTTCCCCGATTTAAGGCGAGGTCAAGATGAAATTTTTAACTTTAGATATTATCGATATGTAAACAGTTTAAAAATTATTCCTGATGTTTTATATACATATTTTGCTTTTGATAAAATAGCACAAAATAAGAAATATAGGATAAATTATTTTGAAGAGACGACGCTTGTATATTATAAAACAATAAAAGATTTATTGAATGAGTTCGGATTGAATGATGAGTATTCGTTAAAGAAATTTCAAAATTCGTTCATTTATTCGTTGGAGTCTGCTTTTTTGTTGGCTTGGAATCCTTTGGAAAAATTAGACAAAAAAGATAAGATGCGTTTTATTGAAAAAGTTTTGTCTGTCGATTTTATAAAAATGACGATAGGTGAAATCAAATACATTCCAGAAGGATATGAAAAGTTTTGGAGTATGGTAATAAAAGGTAATATAAAAGGTTTGTATGGTAAAATAGCATTGCAAGAGTTAAAAGATAAAATAAAGATAATTTTAAAAAAGTAATATAAGGATTGGAGATATCATTATGAGTATTTATGAAAAATTAGTTAAAAAGCAGGAAAAATTGGCACTTATAGGTTTAGGGTACGTTGGTATGCCAATAGCAGTAGCCTTTGCTAAAAAGGGTTTAAATGTTATAGGGTTTGATTTAAATAAGTCAAAAATAGATTTGTATAAATCAGGTGTAGACCCAACGAAAGAAGTTGGTGACGAAACAATAAAGAACACGACTGTACAATTTACTTCAGACGAAAATGAATTAAAAAACGCTAAATTCCATATAGTTGCCGTTCCTACTCCTGTTAATATCGACCATACGCCGGATTTAACACCCGTTATAGGTGCAAGTGAAATTTTGGGAAGGAATTTAACTAAGGGTTCTATAATCGTATACGAATCTACAGTTTATCCTGGTTGTACAGAAGATGTTTGTATACCTATTTTAGAGAGGGAATCAGGGTTAAAATGCGGAGTTGATTTTAAAGTTGGATATTCTCCGGAGAGAATAAATCCCGGCGACAAAGTTCATAGATTGGAAAACATTCGCAAAATAGTGTCGGGAATGGATGAAGAAAGTTTAAAAGAAATAAAAAGCGTTTACGATATAGTCATAGAAGTAGGTACTTATCCCGTGTCTAATATCAGAACTGCAGAAGCGGTAAAAGTCGTTGAAAATTCGCAAAGGGATATAAATATTGCATTTATGAACGAACTTGCGATGGTTTTTGATAAAATGAATATCGATACTAATGAGGTTGTAGACGGAATGAATACAAAGTGGAACGCTTTAGGATTTAGACCCGGACTTGTTGGCGGTCATTGTATTGGCGTTGACCCGTATTATTTTACTTATCAAGCAGAAAGATTAGGATATCATAGTCAAATTATTTTAAATGGTAGAATTGTAAATGACGGTATGGGTAGTTATGTTGCGGATATCGCCATAAAGAAAATGATAGAAGCGGGACAAGCACCGAAGAGTTCCAAAGTTGTTGTTTTAGGTCTTACTTTCAAGGAAAATTGTCCTGATACTAGAAATAGTAAGGTTAATGATATCGTTAAAAGACTTTGTGAGTATGGGATAAAGCCTTTGGTTGTGGATTCTTGGGCAAGCGAAAGAGATGCTAAGAGAGACTACAATATTGAGCTTACAAAATTAGAAGATGTTAAGGATGCAGATTGTGTTATAGTTGCAGTTGCTCATAATGAATTTAAAACTTTAGGTCTTAACGGTATATCAAAATTATATAAAAACGTGGATAATTCCAATAAGGTTTTAATTGATATTAAGGGTATATTTACTGTTAAAGAATTGAATAAGAGTGGCTACAAATATTGGAGATTGTAATTGGAGAGTTGGGATTATGAATATTTTTGAAAGAATTTACAGGAAAATTTTTAAAAAGCCTTATACCATTTATGATGCTAGCAATGATATTAAGAAGATGATTAGAAATGGGGGCGGGCATGTAGGAGATGATGTTGATATTATAGATACTATTGTTGATTTTGGAAGGAATAACTCTTATAGCCACTTAATTAATATAGGCAATGATGTTGTAATAACTGGAAGTCATTTGTTATTGCATGATGCAACTACTTATAGAAAATTGGGATTTATAAAAACGGGTAAAATTAATATAGGTAATGAAGTCTTTATAGGTATTAAATCCGTAGTTTTGCCTGGAGTTACAATAGGTAATAAAGTTATTGTGGGGGCAGGTACTATTGTATCAAAAGACATACCGGATAATTCTGTAGTCGTAGGTAACCCTATGCGAATAATATGCACTTATGATGATTATATGAAAAAGCAAAAAGATAGGCATGATAAAGGATTAGTATGAAAAAAGTTCTATTTGTTTTACCATCTCTTGCTATAGGAGGTTTAGAAAAAGTTCAAGTAACTATCGCTAATGCGTTGTGTAAAAAAGGATATGACGTTACTATTATGGCGTTAAATCCGGAAAACGATTTTAAAGAAGAATTAGACAGTATGATTCATTATATTTATAAACCTTATAAAAGTCATAAAATAATGAGTCGCATTCCATATATTAGGCATAAATTTTATGATGACGGAATGTGGGAAAGACGTGCGTCGCCAAAAACACTTTATAAATATTATGTGGGTGAAGAAAAATACGACGTAGAGATAGGATTTTTTAGGGGGCTTTCGGTTAAAATAATTTCGGGGTCTACTAATAAAGAATCGGTAAAACTTGCTTGGGTACATAATGATTTTAGAAAAGCCTCTGGATATATGAATAATTTTAATAACATGAAGGAAGTATATAACGCTTATTCTCGTTACAATAAAGTTGTTTGTGTGTCTAAACAGGCGGAAGAAGGGTTTATAAAAGTTGTAGGGGATACTTATAATTTAACTACAATCTATAATATGGTTCCGATAAGGGAAATACTTGAACTGTCCTTACAACAACAACTTGTAGAGACTAAAAAGGCTAAACTCAATTTGGTTCTTGTTGGGAGGCTTTTAGATAGTGCAAAAGGACAAATAAGGTTGATAGACGTTGTTTCTAGACTGCATAATGAAGGTAACGATTTGTCTCTTACATTGGTTGGAGACGGACCAGATAGGAAGATTATAGAACAAGAAATAGAATTACTGAAAGCGAAAGATTATATTTATATGGTTGGAAGTCAATCAAATCCTTATCCGTATATAAAAATGGCAGACCTTTTAATTTGTGCTTCATATTTTGAAGGTTATAATCTTACTGTTGCAGAAGCGTTGGTATTAGATACTCCTGTTTTAAGCACAAATTGTACGGGCCCGAACGAAATATTAGATAACGGTAAATACGGCTTTATCGTTGACAATTCCGCAGAAGGATTGTATAATGGTGTAAAGAAGATTTTGCAAAATCAAAGTATTTTAAACGATTATAAAAATAGAGCAAAAGAAAGGCTGGATTTTTTTAATGAAAGCAAGATTTTGAATCAAATTGAAGATTTATTTTTAATTAAAGGTTAAATATATGCCTAAAATAAGCGTAATAATCCCCGTTTATAACGTGGAAGATAAACTTAATAGATGTATAGACAGTGTATTAAATCAAACTTTTACCGATTTTGAAATTATTTTAGTGGATGACGGTTCAACTGATAAGAGTGGTGAAATTTGCGACAAATATAAAGAAAGAGATAATAGAGTAAGAGTATTTCATTTGTCGAACGGTGGTGTTTCAAATGCTAGAAATTTTGGTATCAGTAAATCTTTGAGTGAATATATTTCTTTTATTGATAGCGATGACTACGTTGGTTGTAACTACTTTGAAGTTTTATGGGGTTTGATTAATGATAGTAGTGCAGATATGTCCTTTTGTAATTATTGCGGTGTTTCGACTAATGGTATTCTTTCTAATTTTTATCACGGTTTTGTTGACGGACAAGTATTATGTGGTGAAGAGTTAAAGGTAATTTATCGTAATATCGTAAATTGTAATACTGTTGGGTATTTTTCCGTATGGGGTAAGTTGTTTAAAAAAGATATTATTGTTGGGAATAAAATCAGTTTTGATACATTAATGTCTTTTGGGGAAGATATGCTGTTTTTTATGGATTATTTAAAAAGTGTAAACAGCATCGTTTTTTCTGATAAATGTTTGTATTTTTATGAACAAACCGGTAGTGGGTTGTTTTCTTCTTATCACCTGTCTTTTTTGCAAGACGCAATGAAGTGTTATGAAAGAATGATTGAAGATACTGAAGAGATAGTGGATACCGATATTAAAAGAATTCAGATTTCGTTAAAATATTTTAATTACATAAATAGACATATTGCAGGGATTATAAAAAACGAAAAAAATAAAAATAGAGAAATAAAAAAAGTTTTTAAAGATTTACGTGTTTTAAAAATATATAAATTACTATCCGAATTGACGGATGAAGAA
>JAZLMI010000042.1:0-32186 GCA_045598545.1 Christensenellaceae bacterium
TAAATTCTCTAACTTAGACCTTCACGATGTCAACGTGACGCTTCTCTCAACTGAGCTACGTCCCCAAACTTATTAAATTCTCTAACTTAGACCTTCACGATGTCAACGTGACGCTTCTCTCAACTGAGCTACGTCCCCAAATCACGTTCGAAAGCCTTTTTATATTATCATATTTTTTTATATTTTACAACTAAATGTAGTCAAATAAATAAAAAAGTTATTAAAAAGCAATTTGTTTTATTAAACTTTTGCATTGACAAAGCCTTAAAATTTTTGTTATAATCTTATAAAAGAATAAGGAGGTATAAGTGCTATGAAAAAGACCAAGTTTTTACTTACTCCAAGTAAAAGCGTAATATCGAATAAAATGAAAGAAGCCTTTACTTCCGTTATTCCCGTTTTTATCATAGTACTCGTACTTTTGTTTTCTTTTTCACCCGTAGACAGCGGAACTTTACTCGTCTTTGTAGTTGGGGCGATATTTACCGTGTTAGGTATAGGGCTTTTTACTTTGGGAGCTGATACGGCTATGACTCCCATAGGGGAATTTATAGGGACTTCTACTATCAAAACAAGAAAATTATGGATAATAATTCCGGTGTTTTTTATAGTGGGCGTTATGATAACGGTATCCGAACCCGATTTAACCGTTTTGGCAACGCAACTTTCTTCGGTTATCAACAACTGGGTTTTAATTATTTCGGTAGGCGTTGGCGTAGGTTTATTTTTAGTAATAGCCTTTTTAAGAATTCTTTTAAAAATCAAATTGAAGTATATTCTTATCGGTTGTTATGTCTTGATATTTATTCTGGCGTTTATTATTCCTGAAACCTTTTTGCCCTTATCTTTTGATGCGGGCGGAGTTACGACAGGACCTATGAGTGTTCCGTTTATAATCGCCATAGGCACGGGTACTGCTTATATAAGAAGTGATAAAAATGCCGATTCGGACGGGTTTGGGCTTACCGCTCTTTGCTCTATAGGACCAATACTGTCCGTTATGATTTTGGGACTTATTTTTAAGCCCGAAGAATTTGCGACAAGTAGTTACGATATTCAAAAAATAGTCGATTCTACCGATTTACTTAAATTTTTCGCATTATCTTTTCCGCAATATTTAAAAGAAGTTGCCATCGCTCTTTGTCCTATCGTAGTTTTCTTCTTTTTATACCGTATCTTTGGGTTCAAAATGGCAAAAATTCAATTTATTAAAATAATCGTCGGAATTTTATATACGTACGTGGGTTTGGTCTTATTCTTGGTAGGAGTAAATGCGGGATTTCTTCCCGTCGGATATATAATAGGTAAAACTATAGGCAGTCTTTCTTATAATTATATAATGATACCTATCGGAATGATTATCGGGTTTTTCGTCGTTATGGCAGAACCAGCAGTTCACGTTTTAACAAAACAGGTTTACGAAATAACTTCGGGAAATATCCCCGAAAAAGCGTTGAGATTTTGTTTAATGATAGGCGTTGCCGTATCTTGCGGACTTGCTATGGCTAAAATAATTTTCGGAATTCCTATCGTTTGGATTTTGCTTTGTGGATATTTGTTAGCAATAGTATTGTCCTTTTTCGGTTCTGATACCTTTACTGCCGTGGCGTTCGATGCGGGCGGAGTCGCTTCGGGGGCTATGACAAGCAGTTTTTTACTTCCCCTTGCCATAGGGTTATGCGAAGCGGTTGAAGGTAATATCGCTACCGAAGGTTTCGGGGTCGTGGCACTCGTCGCTATGACGCCTTTAATAACTATTCAACTTTTGGGTATTTATTATAACGTTAAGTTAAAAGCGATTAAGAGAAAACAATCTAAACTTTCTAAAAAAGAAGAAAAGATTTTGGAATAGGAGGGGTATATGACGGGATTAAAATATCTTATAGTGATAACAAGAAGAGAATTTACAGAACAGTATCTGGAATTTTTCCGTTCTATCGGATTAAATTCCGTTATGTATAAATTATGTAACGGTACTGCTACCGATTCGGTATTGAACTATATGGGACTTGAAAAAACGGATAAAATAATGTTCGAAACGGTGGTAAATTCAGATAAGGTTCAAGAAATAAAAGACGGGCTGATAGAAAAACTTAATATTTCGGCAGTTGGCAACGGAATAGCCGTTTTTATGCCGACGGGAGGTTTTTTAGAGTCCGCTAAAAATTATTTTGTAGGGAAAACTTCGACTGCTCAAAAGGAGGAAGAAAAGGTGGAAGATTTAAGTTTAATAATTACCATTGCCGATAAAGGCAATTCCGATTTAATAATGGAGTGTTCGAGAAGTGCGGGTGCTACCGGCGGAACGGTGGTGAAAGCAAAAGGCACGGGAAAGGAAATGGCAACACTCTTTGGCATATCTATTTCGGAAGAAAAGGAAATGGTTTATATAGTTTCCAAGAAAAAGGATAGAGACGTCATAATGCAAAAGATAAGCGAAAAAGCGGGTAGCAATACCGAAGCACACGGAATAATTTTTTCTATTCCCGTAGAGAGCGTTGTGGGAATAAGGGGGCTTGAAAATCTTTGATAGAAGAAAGTTTCGCTTTGTGTAAAGAAGCTTTGGAAAAAGACGGGGTCTTTGCGATTGTTCCGGAAGGAAACAGTATGTGGCCCACCTTAAAGCATAGGGGGCAATCGGTTTTTATTGTAAAAAAGACCGAAAGATTAAAAAAATACGACGTTGCTTTATATTATAGAAAAGATAAGCACTTGGTTTTGCATAGAGTAGTGGAAGTTAAAGACGAAGGCTATATTATGTGCGGGGACAGTATGTTCTACTTAGAACCCGTTAAAGAAGAAAACGTTTTAGGGGTTATGGAAGGTTTTTATAAGGGTAAAAAATACATAAAAACTTCTGATAAAAAATATATAAAGAAAAGTATTTCTTGGTATAATCACCCTAAAAGAAGGAAGTTTATATTAGCACTTTTTAGAATAAATTTAAAAATCAAAGGGTTCTTGGTAAAAGTGTACCGTAAGGTTTTTAAAAGGAAGGAAATAGATGTTTAATTTGGAAGAAACGGGTCTAAAAACTAAAAAAGCGTCGGAATTTTTAAATGGACTTTCCGAGAATAAAATCAATTCGGCTTTACTTTCTGTTGCGGAAAGCATTGAAAGAAACGTCGACTTTTTAAAAGAGCAAAACCAAATAGATTTAGATAATGCTCTTTTAAAAAGACTTTCGGAGTCTTTTATCGATAGGTTAACTCTTTCCGATAAGGTAATTTCGGGAATAGTTGAAGGAATTAAACAAGTAGTTCTATTAAAAAGTCCTGTCGGTAAGTCGGTATATTCTTATAATAACGAAGAACAAGGGATAAAAATAGAAAAGAAACAAGTTCCGTTTGGGGTAATAGGAATAATTTACGAATCTCGCCCTAACGTTACGGCAGATGCGTTTGCACTTTGTTTTAAAACTTCCAACGCTGTTATTTTAAGGGGTGGAAGCGATTCGATAAATTCAAATAAGGCAATAGTAAAAGTTATAAAAGAAGGTTTAAAAAACGCAGGTGTAGATGAAAACGCAATAAATTTAATAGAAGATACTTCTCACGAGACTGCCGAAAAGTTTATGAAACTCGATAAGTATATAGACCTTTTGATTCCGAGAGGCGGACAAAAACTTATAAAATCCGCTGTTGAAAATGCGACGGTTCCCGTAATTCAAACGGGTGTTGGGAATTGCCACATATACGTGGACAGTTGTGCAAACGTAGATATGGCGGTAAAAGTTATCTTTAACGCAAAAACTCAAAGATATTCGGTGTGTAACGCTTGCGAGTCTTTGGTTATTCACTCGGATATTTTAGAAAAAGTTTTACCTAAAATTTATGAAAAACTTTCCGAAAAACAGGTAGAAATGAGATTAGACCAAAGAGCGTATGAAATATTGAAGGGTAAAGATAACTGCGTTTTGGCAACAAAAGAAGATTTTTATACCGAATATTGTGACGCTATAATTTCGGTAAAAACGGTGGACAGTTTAAAAGAGGCTATAAATCACATAAACGAATACTCTACTCATCACTCCGAATCTATCATAACAGACGACCTTAAAAATGCCGAAATATTTTTAAACAGCATAGACTCCGCTTGCGTTTACCATAATGCTTCTACAAGATTTTCAGACGGATTCGTGTTCGGTTTGGGTGCGGAAATAGGTATTTCTACCCAAAAACTTCACGCAAGAGGCCCTATGGGTTTAGAGGCTTTGGTTACTCAAAAATACTTGGTTTCGGGTAACGGTTCAGTAAGAAAATAATATTAAAACTGATACTTTATTCGGCTACGAAAATTTTTTCCGTAGCCTTTTTTTAATTTTAAAAAGTTTTTTAAAAAAATTATTCATAATCTCTTGACAAAGCAAAACAATAATAATATAATAAATTCAAAAGTTAGCAGTTAAACCAAAAGAGTGCTAACAATATATTTTTTTAAGTGCCAGAGGAAAACGATGAAACTTTCAGAAAGAAAAAAGAAAATTTTACAGTACGTTGTAGACGATTATATCTCTACGGCACAACCCGTTTCTTCTAAAAGTATTACCGAAAAGCATATGAAAGATATAAGTTCCGCTACCGTTCGTTCAGAACTTGCGGGGCTTGAAGAATTAGGGTATTTAACTCAACTTCATACTTCAAGCGGAAGAGTTCCTTCTATTGACGCTTATAAGTTGTATGTAACCGAACTTATGGATAAAAGTAAACTTACGGCAAAGGAAGTCGGCACTATTAAAGAAGCATTTAAAGAACACGCCGATAACTTAGAAGAAGTAGTGCATAATGCCGTTAAAGTTATTAGTGAACTTACCGATTATACTTCGGTCGGCGTTTCCGCTCACGATAAAAAAGAGAAGATTGTCAAACTTGATATTTTCAGAAACAAAGGAAACCAAGCACTTCTTTTAATCGTTACCGAAAACACTTTAATCAGAGATAAGTTTATAGAAGTTCCGGAAAGTATGGCGGACGGGCAAATTTTGGAAGCGGCTAAACTTCTTTCTAAATTTTTAGTCGGGAAGGAACTTGGCGAAATTATAAAAATTCAGAGTGCCATAATCGAAGAGTTTGAAGGGTATAGAGAGATTTTCGACAGCGTTATGGCTGCAATCGAAGAGTATATAGAAAAAGATAAGGCAAAAGTTTTAATGGAAGGGGAAGATAAGATTTTAAATCATCCCGAATATAACGACTCGGAAAAGGTTAAGAATTTTTTGTCAGTAGTAACCGATAAAGAAAGACTTGCGGGACTTTTAGCCGAAGAAAACGACAATATAGAGATAAACATTAAAATCGGCGGAGAAGACGGCGAAAAAATGCCTAACGATTGTTCTTTGGTTACGGCAACCTATTCGGCAAGCGGTGTAAAAATCGGAACTTACGGCGTGATAGGTCCTAGAAGAATGGATTATCAAAAAGTCGTTTCGGTGCTTGAAGGCGTAGGTAAAATACTTGAAGATATAATAAAAAATAAATAGGGGAAGCGAGATGGACGAAAATCAAGAAAAAAAAGAAACAACTGAACAAGTTAAGGAACAAGTTAAAGAAGAAAAGGTAAAAAAAGAACCTGCAAAAAAAGAGGATAAGGTAGAACTTAAAAAGCAACTTGAAACTTTAAAACAAGAAGCCGAAGAATTCAAGGATAAGTGGATGCGTTCGGTTGCGGAGTTCGATAATTATAAAAAGCGTAATGCAAAGGTTTGGCAAGACGCTTTTAGTGAAGGGGTATCAAGTGTAATAGTTAAAATTCTTCCCGTAGGCGATAGTCTGGATAGGGCTTTAAGTATGGAACTTGACGAAAAGACTAAGGAAGGTGTTAAAGGCATAAAAAAGAAATTCGACGAAACGCTTGCTTTATTGGGGATAGAAGAGATAAATCCCGTTGGCGAAACGTTTGACCCTAATTTTTCCGAAGCGGTTATGCAGGCAGAAAAGGGAGAAGGTGAACAGAGCGACACGGTAAAGCAAGTATTCGAAAAAGGTTATAAATTAAAAGATAAAGTTATAAGATACGCAAAAGTAAGCGTTATAAAATAAAAAACAATTCAAAAAAACAAGGAGAATAAATACAATGAAAACAATAGGAATCGATTTAGGAACAACGAACTCGTGCGTAGCCGTTATGGAAAACGGTGAACCGGTAGTTATCGCAAATGCGGAAGGTGCAAGAACAACTCCGTCCGTGGTAGCGTTTCAAAAAGACGGAGAAAGAATAGTAGGTCAGGTTGCAAAGCGTCAAGCGGTTGCAAACCCCGATAGAACGGTTGCTTCTATTAAAAGGCATATGGGTTCTGACTATAAAGTAGGTATAGACGGCAAGAATTATACACCGCAAGAAATTTCGGCAATGATACTTTCAAAACTTAAAAAAGATGCTGAAAGTTATTTAGGCGGAACGGTAACAGACGCCGTTATTACCTGTCCTGCATACTTTTCTGACAGTCAACGTCAGGCGACAAAAGACGCAGGTAAAATCGCAGGACTTAACGTTTTGCGTATTATAAATGAACCGACTGCTGCGGCACTTTCTTACGGCTTGGATAAAGAAGGGAAAACTCAAAAGGTTATAATTTACGACTTGGGTGGCGGAACGTTCGACGTTTCCATTATGGAAATAGGCGACGGCGTTTTCGAAGTTTTGGCTACCAACGGTAACTGTTTATTAGGCGGAGACGACTTCGATAAAAAGGTTATGGATTATTTAGTCGAACAGTTTAAGGCTAAGGAAGGTATAGACTTATCGGGCGATAAACTCGCTATGCAAAGACTTAAAGAAGCGGCTGAAAAAGCGAAAATCGAACTTTCCGGTATGAGTACGACAAATATTAACCTTCCTTTCATTACGGCAGACGCTACCGGTCCTAAACACTTGGACGTAGATTTAACTAAACAAAAATTCGACGCTTTGACAAGAGATTTAGTTGAAGCAACTTTAATTCCTATGGAACAAGCGATGAAAGACGCTAAACTTTCTTATAGCGATATAGATAAAGTTATTTTGGTAGGTGGTTCTACAAGAATCCCCGCAGTTATAGACGAAGTTAGAAAGGTTACTGGAAAAGAACCTTTTAAAGGCATTAACCCCGACGAATGCGTTGCAATAGGTGCGGCAATTCAAGGCGGAGTTTTATCAGGCGACGTTAAGGACGTATTGCTTTTGGACGTTACCCCGCTTTCTTTGGGTATTGAAACTTTGGGCGGAGTATGTACTAAACTTATAGAAAGAAATACTACTATCCCCGTTAAGAAATCTCAAGTATTCTCTACCGCTGCGGATAATCAAACTCAGGTTGATATTCATATTTTACAGGGCGAAAGAGAATTCGCAAAAGATAATAAGACTTTGGGAAGATTCGAACTTACGGGTATTGCACCCGCTCCGAGAGGAATTCCGCAGATAGAAGTTACTTTCGATATAGACGCTAACGGTATAGTAAACGTTTCGGCAAAAGATTTGGGAACGGGTAAATCTCAAAACATAACGATTACGGCATCTACTAATCTTTCGGACGCTGAAATAGATAAGGCGGTAAACGAAGCTAAACAGTACGAAGAAGAAGATAAAAAGCGTAAAGAAGGGGTAGACGCTCATAACCAACTTGACGGGCTTATTTTCTCGGTAGAAAAGACTGTTAAAGAAGCGGGCGATAAACTTACGGACGAAGATAAGGCTAAAATAGAGCAAGCAGTAAAGGAAGCGAAAGCAGACTTAGAAACCAACGATTTAGATAAGATGAAATCGGCTACCGAAAAACTTTCCAACGAAGTTCAACCGATATTTACTAAACTTTATCAACAGGCTAACCCAAACGGCGGTGCAGGTGCTGACCCGAACGGTGCAAACGGTGCGGGCGGAACTTCCGGCGGTGAAGAATTTCATCAAAACTGATAGAATATAATATTTTGAATTATACCGTTACCGAAAGGCGAATTACGCCTTTCGGTTTACGTGTAAATAAAAGGATTTTATGGCTAAAAATTATTACGAAATTTTAGGTGTGGATAAAAACGCTTCTTCGGACGATATAAAAAAGGCTTATAGGACTTTGGTAAAAAAATATCACCCCGATTTACACCCCGGCGATAAAGAAGCGGCGGAAAAATTTAAGGAAATTAACGAGGCTAACGAAGTTTTATCCGACGAGAAAAAGAGAAAAAATTACGATACGTTCGGCGACCCCAACGGTGCAGGCGGATTCGGTGGCGGTGCAGGAGGTTCGGGATTTTCGGGCTTTGGCGATTTTTCGGATATATTCGGCGATATATTCGGCGGTATGGGTGGATTCGGCGGTTCTAGAACGAGAGCACAGACCAAAACCCGTGGCGAAGACATTACGCTTGAACTTTCGCTTTCTTTTTTAGACGCTGCAAAAGGTTGCAGAAGAGAAGTCGTGTATTCGAGAAACGAACCTTGTCATTCTTGTAGGGGAACGGGTGCAAAGGGCGGTACTGCCTATAAAACTTGTGATAAGTGCGGTGGAACGGGTCAGGTGCAGTATACAACTTCTAACGGATTTTTCCGTTCGGTACAAGTTAGACCTTGTGATGAGTGCCACGGTACGGGTAAGAAGATTTTGGAACAATGCCCCGATTGTAGGGGTAAAGGATATAATAAGGCTTCTACTAAAATCGTTTTGGATATACCTGCGGGGGCAGATACCGGAAGTTACATAAAGAAATCGGGATTTGGCGAAGCGAGTAGAAACGGCGGACCTAGTGGCGACCTTATTATAGTTATGAAAGTCGAACCGAGTAAGATATTTAAGAGAAAGAATTTCGACCTTTACGTGGAAGTGCCTATAAGTTTTAAGACTGCAACGCTTGGCGGAAAGATAAAAGTGCCACTAATAGACGATACGTTAGATTATACTATCCCCGAAGGAACTCAGAGCGGAAAAGTGTTCTTCGTTCGTGGTAAGGGCATAAAGTCTTCAAGGGGTACGGGAGATTTGTATATCGTAGTCGACGTTGAAACTCCTACTAAACTTACCAAAGCCCAAAAGGAAGCACTTGAAAAGTTCGATTCGGAATTCGACTTTAAACAGTCCCCGAAAATGAAACAGTATAAAGATAATATAGAATCTATGTACGGTAAAAATCCGTATTAGAGTGTAAATAGTATTTGTTATAAAAACAAAAAACAGAGTGAATTTTTTTCACTCTGTTTTTAATTTCTTTTGTCAGTTCTGCATAATAAATAATCTATACTCACATTGAAAAAATCAGATAAAATTATAAGCGTTTCTGTCGGTGGAGTTCGCACACCGTTTTCATATTTAGATAGTAATGCTTGCTCTACCCCCGTGGCAAGTTGTAATTGTAATTGAGACATTTTGCGTTCTTTTCTTAACGCTTTAATATTCGTATTCATATTTTTTCTTTCTCCTTAATGACATTTTGTCATAAAATGCTTGACTAAATATGACAACTTGTCATATAATATAGAAAAATTTGTAAATAAGGAGAAAAATTTATGAAAAAGAAAATTTTAGGCATTTTAATTACATTTTTGGTTTTGTTTAGTGTAACTCTTTTAACCGCTTGTAATTCGGGCGAAAAAGAAGAGCCACATAGACATACCTATTCGACCGAGTGGACTTATGACGAAACTCATCACTGGAAAGTAGCGACTTGCGAGCATACGGAAGAGATAAAGGATAAAGCAGAACACAGTTTTATAAATAGGGTGTGTAATGTATGCGGGAAAAAAGAAGTTAGCGAGGGCTTATCTTATACTCTAATAAATGATAATACGGAATATGAAGTATCCGGCATTGGTACTTGCACCGATATTGATATAATTATTCCTTCAACCTATAACGGTTTACCCGTCACTTCGATAGGTGTGGGAGCGTTCGGTATGTGTGTTTCATTACAAAGTGTAGTTATACCAAACAGCGTAAAGAGTATAGGAGAGAGAGCTTTCGATTGTTGCGGTTCGCTACAAAGTGTAACAATACCAAATAGTATAGAAAGTATAGGAAGTTATGCTTTCTATTATTGCATTTCACTACAAAGTGTAACGATAGGAGATAGTGTAACAAGTATAGGAGAGTGGGCTTTTTATTATTGCCTTTCCTTAGTTAACGTAACAATACCAAATAGCATAAAAAGTATAGGAATTAATGCGTTTTATTCATCTCCTAAACTTGTAGAAGTAATAAATTTAAGCAGTTTGAATATTGAAAAAGGTACTTATGGATTTGATTACGTATTGAACGTAAAGAAGAGCGGAGAGAGTGAGATAGTAAATGTAAATGATTATTTATTTTATACTTACGACGGAATAAATTATTTGTTGGGTTACGTAGGTAATGACACCGAATTAACTTTACCTACTGATTATAATGGACAAAATTATGAGATATATAAATATGCTTTTTATGGTAACAAAAAAGTAACAAGTGTAATAATAGGAAATGGTGTAACAAGTATAGGAGAGGGGGCTTTTTTCAGTTCTGCACTTGAAAGTGTAACGATAGGAAATAGCGTAGAGATTATGGGGGATAGTGCTTTTTTTAGTTGTTATTCACTACAAAGTGTAGAGATAGGAAATAATGTAAAGAGTATAGGAGAAAGAGCTTTCTTTAATTGTTGTTCGCTACAAAGTGTAACGATAGGAAATAGCGTCACTTCGATAGGTGGTGAGGCGTTCTCTAAGTGTCATAAACTTCTAGAAGTAATAAATTTAAGTAGTTTAGATATAGAAAAAGGTAGTGAGTCTTACGGCGACATAGGATATTATGCACTAGACGTAAAGGATAGTGGAGAGAGTGAGATAGTAAATATAAATGATTATTTATTTTATACCTATAATGGAATAAATTATCTAATTGGATACCTTGGAAATGACTTTGAATTAACTTTACCCGATAATTATAACGGAGAAAGTTATGAAATTTATAAATATGCTTTTTATGAAAACAATAAGATAACAAGTGTAACGATACCAAATAGTGTAACGAGCATAGCAAGTTCTGCTTTTTCTGATTGTTATAAACTTGTAGAAGTAATAAATTTAAGTAGTTTAGATATTGAAAAAGGTATTTATGGATTTGATTACATATTGACTGTAAAGAAGAGCGGAGAGAGTGATATAGTAAATATAAATGATTATTTATTCTATACTTATGATAACGTAAATTATTTATTAGGTTATGTTGGAGAAGATACCGAATTAACATTACCTGATAATTATAACGGAGAAAGTTATGAAATTTATCAATATGCTTTTTATGAAAACAATAAGATAACAAGTGTAACGATACCGAACAGTGTAGAGAGTATAGGAGATTGCGTTTTTGGTTATTGTTCTTCACTAGAAAGTATAATTATACCTAATAGTGTAATAAGTATAGGAGATGAGGCTTTTTTCAATTGTGCTACACTTGAAAGTGTAACGATAGGAGATAGCGTAGATAGTATAGGAGATGAGGCTTTCGCTTATTGCAGGTTATTAACAACAGTATATTGGAATGCAACAAATGTTACTGAAGGAGGAAGTTATATATTTGATTCTTGTACAGAATTGACGACTGTAATAATAGGAGATAACGTTAAAACAATTCCGTCTTGGGTCTTCGACGATTGCAGTTCATTAACAACAGTATATTGGAATGCAACAAATGTTACTGAAGGAAGTTTTTATGATTGCACGAAATTGACGACTGTAATAATAGGAGATAGCGTTAAAACAATTCCGCCTTATGCTTTCGAAGATTGCACTTCACTTACAAGTGTAATTTTTGAAGATACTGACGGGTGGTATGTAACTGATGATGAAACGAATTGGCAAAATAAAATGGGCGGAACGATAATAGACGTAACAAGTCCCTCTACTAACGCAACTTATTTTAAGTCTACGTATTGTAATTTTTACTGGTACAAGTTAGATGATTAAAAATTAAGCGATAGTTTTAACCGTCGAGGTAAATTTTCTCTCGACGGTTTTATTTTTTCCCTTGTTATTTTTATTCTAATATGTTACAATGTATCAAAATATTGTTGAGAGGACGGTTATGGCTATTATAAACGGTATGCCGTGTTTGTTTCAAACGGTAATATTCAGAAATTACGGAATGGTTCCAACCGAAAACATTGCCAAAGTTATCAAGTGTTCTAATGAGCAAGTGATAAAATGTGCGTGTGATTTAGGGCTATCGGAAGTCGAATACGATTGCAACTGGTTAAAAAAGGGTTTTGTTACCGTAATAAGGAACAACTGGGATTTAATTTCAAATAAAGATATAAGCGTCCTTTTAGGAATCTCTGAAAGTGAGTTAAACGCCATTTTAAAAGATTACGATTTTTTGGATATCAAACTTGGGGATAAACCTAAAATTTACGATTATACTTTTACGGAATTATCCGAAGAACAGTTACTCAAAACAAAAAAGATAAAAGAATTAGTACTTAAAAACTACGAGAAGTCTACCGTAAAACCTTTTGATTTTTATTGCAATACCAAAAGCCCTTATTTTGACGGCAACGGGGAATTTCAAATAAAAGACAGGTTTGTTGCACCTTACGACGCTAATTTTTTAGGTGGGCTTAACGACGACGATTTATCCGATTATTCCGAAGAATATCTAAAAAGGCTTTCCGAAACGGGAACTAACGGTATATGGTTACACGAAACCTTAAAAAATATTTCGGAATTTCCTTTTGATAAAAAATATTCTTTGGGCTATGAGAAGAGAATAAAAAATCTTCGTAAACTTACCGAAAGGTGTAAAAAATTCGGAGTAGACGTTTATCTATATATAAATGAACCGAGGGCTTTACCTAAAGAATTTTTTGAAAAGTATCCCGAATTAAAAGGGCAGGAATGCTCAGATGGGTATTGTTTATGTACTTCGTCTAAAAAGGTGCAAGATTATTTATACCACGCCCTTTTAAGCGTGGCAAAAGCCGTACCTTTATTAAAAGGCGTTATGACTATAACTATGAGTGAAAATCCCACTCATTGTTATTCGAGAAAATGGGATGGCGAAAGCATACAAACTTCTTGCGAGCGTTGTAAAAATAGAAAGCCCGAAGAAGTGGCGGCGGAACTTTGCAACATATATGCTAAGGCATTAAAAGACGGCAATGGTTATACAAAACTTATTGCAAATCTTTGGGGTTGGTCTCAATTTATGGGCTGGACGGACGAAATGGCTTATCACGGCATAGAACTTTTGGATAAAGACGTAGAAGTTTTATGCGTAAGCGAATACGATAAAGAATTTGTTCGTGGCGGAGTGGAAAGTAGAGTTATAGATTATTCTATTTCGGTAGTAGGTCCTAGCGATATTACCGTTAAAATGTTAAAAAAGGCAAAAGATACCGGACATAAGATTTGGGCGAAAGTTCAGATAAACAACAGTTGGGAATGTGCAGGCGTGCCATATATTCCCGTTTTCGATTTAATGGCTGAACATATAAAGAATGTAAAGGACTTAAACGTTTCGGGGCTTATGATGGGTTGGAGTTTAGGCGGATTTTTCGGTGGAGCGTTACCCCTTTGCAATATGATTTGTAAAGATGGTAAGATAGACCAAGACGTTTGGTATAAAAACTGTTATAGAGAAAATGCCGAATTGGTTAGAAACGCACAAGGCGTATTTTGTGAAGCATTTAAAAATTACCCATTTAACGTAAACGTTATTTATTTTGCAGGGCATAATTTAGGTCCTGC
This sequence comes from Christensenellaceae bacterium, assembly GCA_045598545.1. Classification (GTDB taxonomy): domain Bacteria; phylum Bacillota; class Clostridia; order Christensenellales; family Borkfalkiaceae; genus UBA1259. The sequence goes on from JAZLMI010000042.1 coordinate 13,681, forward strand.
GAATATGTGGGATTTAAAACCGCAAAACAGGGCTTCTACCATGGTTTGTTTCACTTTCGACGATTATGATTTTTATACCGCACCTTACGGCGTAGATATTTATCTCGAACTTTTGAAAAAATTAACAGATAAATGGGAACAAGGTCTTTCTTTAATAGAAAACGTAAAGGGCAATACTCTTTTTGAAGAATTTAAGCGTACGGCTTTTTCTACGTATGCACACTTGAAGAGTGCTTTTAATTTGACAAAGTTCTCTAAACTTAAAAAAGACGTAAAAGCAAATAAAGAAGATATTTTACTTTGTATCGAAAACGAGGAAAAAATTGTGAAAATGCTTTACGACTTAACCTTAAAAGATGCAAAAATAGGATATGAGATGACTAATCACTATTTCTATAACTCTAATCTTCTTTTGGAAAAGTTATTAAACTTAAACGAAATAAAAGAAAGTTTATAATAAAGAAAAATAAATTGGGCGTCCTTAAATATTTAAGGACGCCCAGTTTTTATTTTAAACTTTAATTGTTCTTCTTAAACTGAAAGGGAGTTATTCCCGTATATTTTTTGAAAACTTTACTGAAATAGTTTGCGTCTTCAAAACATAATTTTTCGGCAATTTCCGAAGTAGACATTCCGCTTTTTAAAAGATTTTTCGCTTCGTCTAATTTTAAGACGGTGTAGTATTTCATTATTGTAGAATTTTTTTTCTTTTTGAATAAATCGTTCAAAAACGTCGAACTGTAATAAACTTTACGACAAATTTCGGTTAGCGTTAAGTTGCCGTAAATATTATCCTTTAATATACCTATTATATCTTGAATAATATTATTTTGTAATTCGTCACTATCCTTAACCGGTTTTAAGTCGGCTAAATTTCCTCTTAAAATTTGAATAAGAAGTTCTTCGATTAAGTTTTCAACCAGTTGTTGTGCCCCGAATACCGCATTTTCTTTTAACACTATCTTTGTGTCAAACGGGAATTCAAAAGAATTTTCAGCCTCGAAGAAAATTCTGTTTACCAAAGAACATTGATAAGCGTTTAGTTTTATCGTCTTTGCAATAATTTCCAAAATGTCCGACTTACATTTAAAACATATAATATATATATCAGACTTTTCATTAAAGTAATATTCGTGCTTTGTATTGGGTAAAATAAGTAAAAAATCGTTTTGCTGTAAGTGTTCTTCTTTGTCATTTAAAGTACAGGTAATTACGCCTTCGTTGACAAAGACGAATTCGTGGAAATCGTGCGATTCCTTTGGAAAGGAAGCCCCTTTTTTTAATTCAAACTGCTCTATGGTTTTTAAGTCTGATACCGAAAAAACCTTTTTTATTTGATAATTATAATATTTTTTCATATATTCATATCATATCACAAAAAATACATAAAATCAATAGAAAAAATAAGTGTTTGATTTATTGCTTTTTTTGTTTTATTTTATACCTTGTAATGAAAATATTTATAGTTTACAATAATGTCAAGAGTGGAATGTTATGATAGAAACAGTATGTGGAAAAATAGAAAAAGGTGATTTAGGAATAACTTCTGCACACGAACACGTGTTCATAAATATGAAGAATTGCGTGGATATAACGGGCAAAGAACCTAGTATTTTCAAAGAGAAAATGAGTACTTCTAATAGGTATGCGGTGTTTTGCGACCCGTATGCGATATTAGACAATGCACTTGTGGACGAATTCGACGTTGCGGTAGAAGAACTTAAACTGTTTAAACAAGCGGGCGGTAATTCTCTTATAGATTGTACTTTAGACGAGATAGGTAGAGACCCCGAGAAGTTAAAAAGGGTTTCAGAACTTTCAAAAGTCAATATCGTTATGGGGTCTGGGCATTATTATCAAAAAGCACATTTTTCTTGGGTTAAAGATAAAAGCGTTAAGGATATATCGGACGAAATAAGAAAAGACTTAACGGAAGGCGTACATGGAACTAACATAAAAGCGGGCATCATAGGGGAAATAGGAACGAGTGCTGTTATGTCCGAAGACGAAAAGAAAGTTTTGCATTCTGCGGGGATTGTAAGTTTTGAAACGGATAAAGCGATTCATATTCACACCGACTTGTATACCGAAAACGGTTTTGAAATAATTAAGATTTTAACGGGAGAGGGTGCTAAACCTAACAGAATATGTATAGACCATATAGACGTGCTTATTCGCCCTGAATATATATTTAAACTTTTAGACTTCGGTGTATATATAGAGTTCGACGATTTCGGAAAAGAATTTTATATGGGCGGAACTAAAAGGTTTGCTTACGACTTAGAAAGGGTAAAAATTATAAAAGAGATTATAAGTAAGGGATATGAAAAGCAGATTTTGATGAGTAACGATATTTGCTTAAAATCAATGCTCGCTCATTACGGCGGAAACGGCTTTGCACATTTATTGAAAGGTGTTAAAGACATGTTTATCGGCGAAGGAATCGGCGAAAAAACTTACAAGAAAATATTAACTGAAAACGTATTAAACTTTATAGATTAAAAGGAGAACGATAATGAAATACACGACAATCGAGGCTAAAGAGTACACCAAAAGAGTGGAAAATTTAAGAAAACAAATGGAAAAAGACGGCGTAGATTTGGTAGTTGGGTTTTCTAACCTTTTGGAAATCGCAATAGTTAGATATTATTGCGGATTTGCTCCGGTAAACGAAAGTTCGGCAATCATAATCCCCAAAAACGGACAGGTAATCGTTTGTAGCGGGCAAGCGTCTTACGATTACTGCCAAGTTCAAAATAAACTTGAAAACAGTAGAATTGCAATACTTCCCGAAATCGGAGAAGTAAGCGGTTTTGAATATAATACTGCGGGACAGTTGGATTTTGAAGATTTATTTAAAGAAGTTAAGGGTAATAATAAGATAAAGAAGGTCGGTTTTATCGGAAGGCTTATATTCCCTTCGATAATATTCAATAAAATGCGTAAAGTTTTTTCCGACGCTGAAATAGTGGATTACGACGACGTACATTATTCTCAAAGAGTTATTAAGAGTGCTAACGAAATAGAAGTCTTAAAAACTAATTGGGAAATGGTTTCCAAAACTTTCGAAAACGTAGTTCCCAAAATACAGGAAGGCATGACTGAACGTCAAGTTCAAGGCTTGTTCGAAAACGAAATGTTGTGTTTAGGTGCGGAAAGTTACGTTCAAGCGTTTGCACCTATGGTGGCAACCGGACCTAAAAATTCTTACATAAGTATGTGCCGTAACACGTTAAAGAAGATTAAAAAAGGCGAAATTATCAATATGGCTGCGGGAATTTATTACGAAGGGTATAACGGTATGACTTGTTCCCCGTTGGTTTTAGGCAATATCCCGCAAAAGATTAAAGACGCAGTTATGTGTGCTTTCGACGCATTGAATTTTGCTTCTTCTAAGATGAACGCAGACGTTCCTTGCGACGTGGTTTTGAACGCTTATACGAATTATTTAACAAAATACGGATATATTCAATATTGTCCGTACGGCAGTTTACATAGTACGGGTATGTTGGAGTGCGAAGCACCGATGTTTTCGGTAAATAATAAGTTAGTTATAAAAGAAAATATGGCTATTTGTATAGACGCTTACTTTAAGGGTATGGAATGGGGGTCTTTCCGTATAGAAGATTGCTATTTAATTACTTCTAAGGGTGCAAAGCGTATGACTACTTATAACGATAAGGCTATACCTAAACTATTCAAATAAAATCACGATATAAATAATAAGTTAAAATCAGGGAAAATTTTGAACACCCCTAGGGGTGTTCCCGTTTCGGTAAAACCGCAACGGGAACACATCACACTTAATTAGCCATTAATATATGTTGGAGTAATGATGAAAAATTGGTATAGAGAAACGTTCAGAAGAAATTTGATAGATATGCACATACCTGAATACGACGAAAAATTTCTTTCTGAATTCGATTGTAAAAAATACGTTGATAATTTAAAAAAGGCTAACGTTGAAGTTGCATATATTTATACTAGTTCGTGCTTGGGAATTTGCTATTGGCCGACTACGGTAGGACATATGCATACGGGATTAAATGGTAGAGATATTATCAAAGAATTGACTACCGAGTGCAGAAAAAACGGCATTTTGCCTATTCTTTACACAAATTACTGGTCAAGGTATATGTACGATATGCACCCCGATTGGAGAGTCGTTGCACCTGACGGTAGAACGTCGGCGGAATTTATTAAGCCTTACGGAAGATTCGGCGTTTGTTGTATGAATTCTCCCTTCCAAAAGTATATGGAAGATTTGATAAAAGAACTTGTTTCAAAGTACGATACGGACGGGCTGTGGATTGATATGGCGGGAACTTTTATGCTTTGTACTTGTCCTCATTGTAGGGAACGTTTCTTTAAGGAAACGGGCTTAAAATTACCCGAAAAAATAGACTGGAAAGATAAATCTTGGCAGTTATTTATTAAAAAAAGATACGAGTGGACTTTGGAAAGTTTAGAAGGCTTAAAGAAGTCGGCTAAAAGTAAAAACCCGAATACCACGGTAGTATTTAACAGTGCTAGGTATTGTCAGAATTACGTTAGAACGCTTTCTCAAAAGTATTATAAAACCAGCGATTATATATCGGGAGATTATACTGCTGGAAGACAATATCACTCTTTTTTCAGTAAACTTTTCTATCATTTGTCAAAAGATAAACCTGCGGAGTTCTTATGCCCCGTTATGGCGGGTTTAGAAGAACATAACGTCGTTAAAACTGATACGCAACTTAAAGTATTGCTTTATTCTTCTTATATGAATAACGTTAGGTTCGGTTTCATAGACGCTATAAATCCGCTTGGAACTTTTAACGATACGGTTTACGACTTGATGCAAGGAATATATAAAGATTCCGCAAGATACGAAAAATATTTAGAACCCGAAAGTACGCCCGTTGCGGACGTTGGGCTTTATTGTTCTTTCGATTGCCCGATAGACGAAAGGGAAAACGGACAGAAACTTTACAGCAGAATAGAAGATACCGAACATTTTGAAACTACAAGAGATTTTGCGGTGCTGTTAAAAAAGGAAAATATTCCTTATAAAATTATAACGAAAAACAATCTTTCGGACTTGAATTCTTGTAAACTTTTAATTTTATCTTCGGTAAGCGTTATGGACGGTGAGGAAACAGAGGCCGTAAAGAATTACGTTTTGGGTGGCGGTGCGGTATACGCAAGTGGCGATATCGCTAAATTCGACGATAATTACGACGAAGTAAAAGACGGTGCTTTAAGCGAAGTATTCGGAATAAACATACTTGCAAAAGACCTTGAAAAATGTACCTATATGCGTCCGACTAAAAAGGGCGAACAGTATTTTTCGTACTTTAAAGAAGATAGTCCTTTGGCACTCGGGGCAGGATACGTAAATACTTTGATTTCTGTAAATAATGACGCTGAAATTTTGGCTTATTTGACTTATCCGTACTCTAATGAAAAGATACAAGGTGCTTTTTCTTCGGCAATTTCAAACCCACCGTGGGAAAAAACGGATAAGCCCGCATTGGTTAAACACAGTTACGGTTTAGGTAAAACGGTTTATTCTTCTTATCCTATCGAAATGTTAAAGACAAAAGACCAGAATAAAGTGCTTAAAAATATTCTTTTAAGTCTTTTACCAAAAGATACGGTTTGCAAAATAGACGCTCCCGATTGCGTAGAACTTACCGTATACAGACAGCAAAAATCGGGAAATTTAGTAGTCAACGTATTGAACGACCAAATGGCGGAAAAGAACTTGCCCGTTTACGGAATTTCGGTAAGCGTAAAGGCTAAAAAACCCAAATCGGTTATTTTGGCAGATAACGGATTACCGGTAAGTTATACCTATTCTAACGGCTACGTAAATTTACAAATAGAAAAATTAGACGTCTTTACGATGTTTATTATAAAAGAGGAGGAATCTTAATATGAGAAAACTTACAAAATTTTTAGTGTGCTTACTTGCAACTATTATTGCAGTCCCCACTTTCGTTGGTTGCGTCGGAGATACCGGAATTTCTATAGATAAGACCAAAACGCAACTTTACATCGGTAACTATGACGGTGGTTACGGTCACGTTTGGTTAGACCATTTAATTGAGGGGTTTGAACAAAAATATGCCGAAACTTCTTTTGAAGAAGGTAAAAAAGGCGTTCAGATTGTCGTTCAAAACAATAAGAATTTGAGTGGCGACAAACTTTATACCAGTATGGCAAGCAGTATTAACGAAATATACTTTACCGAAAACTTTAACTATTATACTTTCGTAAACGAAAATAAAGTTTTAGACCTTACCGATTTAGTAACGACTACTAATTATCAAGACGGTTTGGACGGTAAAACCATAGAATCAAAAATGAACGACGTTCAAAAAGCGTATTACGGTGCAGAAGTTAATTCGAATACCAAGTATTATGCCGTTCCGCACTACGCAGGGTTTTCCGGACTTATGTACGATATTGACTTGTTTGAAGAAGAAAATCTTTATTTTTCAGGTGAAAACGCAGGAGAATTCGTTTCTGATTCTTCTGAAACAAGAACTAACGGTCCTGACGGACAATATGGCACTAAGGATGACGGACTTCCCGCAACTTACGAAGAATTCTTTGAACTTTTAGATTATATGGTTAAAGATTGCGGTATTACGCCCTTTATATTCACGGGTAAATATCCTACTTATATAAACTGGTTAATATCCGCTCTCTTCGTAGATTACGAAGGATTAGACAACTTAAAAGCATTGCTTAACTTAGACGGTTCTACCGTTAGCGATATCATAGAACTTGAAGGCAATAATTTAAGTGAACCTAAATCCGTAGCGTTAAACAATTCAAACGGATATAAACTTTTCGGAACGAAGGGTAAGTTAGAAGCCCTTAAATTTATCGAAAAAATCTTGAGTAACGAAAAGTATTACTATAAAGGCTGTATCAGTTCTACTTTCTCTAACTTAACCGCACAAAAGCACTTCTTACAAGACGGCGTAAGCCAAGGCGGAAAACGTATTGCTTTCCTTGCAGAAGGTATTTGGTGGGAAGAAGAAGCCAACGGAAGTTTCGTTTCCCGTGCTAAATCTGCCGGCGACGAATACAGCAGAGAAAACAGTAACTTGGGTATTTTACCCCTTCCGAAAGGAGATGCAACCAAAGTCGGAGAAAAAAATACTTTGGTAGATATCAATAAATCTGTTATTTGCGTTTCCGCTAAAATTAAGGATTATAAGAAAGAACTCGCTAAAAAATTCATAGCGTACGCTTGTTCGGACGAAGCGTTAATAGATTTTACTCTCACTACCGACTGTCCTAAGGCGTTAAGTTACGAAATGGGTTCGGATTACGACGATTTAACTAATTACGGAAAGAATATTTGGGACGTTTACAACGAATCCGATTACGTTTTACATTATTCCGCAAACGATTTGTATAAAAACCACCTTAACGACTTAGAAATGTTTAAGGCAGGGTTCAATATGGGAACTAACGGTGTTCATCCGTTCAGTGTAATGTGTAAAGCAAAAGCAGGCAATAAAACGATGTCTGCGGAAGCAGTTATGAAGGACATTTTAAAATTCCACGACGCTACTTGGTGGAATACTACTATCAACAAATAATTATTAGGATAACTATGGAAAAAGAAAAACACGTTTTAACGGCAAGAAAAAAAGACGCTATATTTTGCATATTAATGCTTATATACCCGTTGTTGCACTTTTTCGTGTTCTACGTAATCGTCAACGCATCTTCAATCGCTATGGCGTTCGAATACTGGGAAGACGGTAAGTATATCTTCGATTGGGGTGCAACTAACTTTGCAAAATTATCGCTTAATTTTGAAAGAGATTATAGATTTTCTTATATGCTTAGAAATTCCACTATCGCTTTTTTGTGTTCTATTTTGATAGGGGAAACTCTTGCACTATTATTCTCTTTCTTTATCTATAAGAAAATAAAAGGTTCGAAATTCTTTAAAATCGTTTTATTTTTGCCTTCTATAATTTCGGCTTTGGTTTTAGCTTTAATTTATCAATTCTTTGTCGAAAACCTTATCCCCGAACTTTGGAATAAATTGTTCGGCATACAAATAGACGGGCTTATGACGAGTAACAATACGCAGTTTATAACCATTTTGGTTTACTCGGTATTTATAGGCTTTGGACCTAAAGTATTGATATATTCAAGTACTATGAGTGGTATAAACGATTCCATTGTAGAATCCGCTCAGTTAGACGGCATAACTTTCTTTAAAGAATTCGTCCATATAACTTTGCCTATGATTTTTGCTACTATTGAAACTTTCTTGGTCGCAAGTATAGCAACTTTCTTTACTAACCAGTTGAACTTGTTCGTGTTCTTGCACGGTGAAAAACGGGCGGAATTATATACCTTCGGTTATTACTTGTTCATCGAAGCACAAGAAGCTGCTACAAGCTTGGATTTCTCCAACTATCCTTATATGGCACTTATCGGTATTATTATGAGTGTTATAGCAATACCCGTGTCTTTAACCGTTAAAAAATTGTTGGAAAAATTCGGGCCTTCGGAAAATTAGGAGGAAAATATGAAAAAGAAATTCAACGTAATTAAGTTTATCATAATATTTTTCCTTATAGTTTATACCGTTATTTTGTTCTCTCAATGGGGTTGGGCGATATTAAGTTCCTTTAAAAACGGCGACGATTTCGATTATAACATCTTGGGACTTCCTAAAAAATGGTTCTTCGATAACTACACTTACGCCTTATCTCAATTTAAAATCCCCGTTTATCCCGAGGGCTTAAGCGGTGGAGAGAAAATAGTCGGTATGGGCGAGATGTATTTATACGCCGTCCTTTACGCCGTAGGCTGTGCTTTTACTTCTACCTTCGTCCCTTGCGTCGTTGCTTACGTCGTTGCGAGATTTGATTTTAAGCCGTTAAAACTCGTCTATTTGATAGTTATAGTGTGTATGGTTATTCCCCTTGTCGGAACTTTACCCGCACAACTCAGAGTTGCTACGGCACTTCATATCAATAACCACATTTGGGGTCTATGGATTATGACGGGGCATTTCTTGGGCGTTTACTTCTTGGTGTTTTATGCGACGTTTAAAACTTTATCCACAGGATATACCGAAGCCGCTAAAATAGACGGGGCTAATAATCTTACTATTATGTTCAGTATTATTTTCCCTCTTGCAAGAAATTTGTTCTTTACTATTTTCTTGTTGCAATTCGTTACTTTTTGGAACGATTATCAAACTATTATGGTTTTCGCTCCGGCGTATCCCACCGTTTCGGTCGGACTTTACTACGTTAACAGTTCCACCGAAGACAGAATGCTTGAAACTCCTTTACAATTTACCACCTGTATACTCGTTTTAATTCCGATATTAGTAGTTTTCTTGATTTTCAGAGAAAAACTTATGGGAAATTTGAGTATGGGCGGTATGAAAGAATAATTCCATTATTTAGAGGTAATATCAGATGAATAAATTAAAAACCAATATAAAACTTGTAATATTTGCCTTTATTTCGGTAATTTTGGCTTTTTGTGCGATAAGCGTTATAACTAATACTTTCGCAGAAGAAAATTCCAAACCGAATATCGTTATAGATTACGGCGAATATAAACAAGGCGAAGTAATTACCGTTCCTTACGGCGTTGTCGGTTCTCCGTATACTATTTTTGACGCTATTGTTACCGACGAAAAAGATACCGAACCCAGTTTAACAGTTAAGGTTTTCAGAGATTACGCTTCACAGCATATTTCGGTTAAAGTTATAAATAATACTTTTATCCCTGAAAAGGCTGTTACTCACACCATAGAATATACCGCTACTAACCGCTACGGCGTTTCTTACGTCGTTACCGTTAACGTTTCGGTTTTGTCTAACGATAAAGTATCTCCTATCGAGATTTCGGCTTCAAACGTTACCGACGCAAAACAAGGATATCCTTTCGAAATTCCGACTCCAACCGTTGTGGGAGATAATAGGTTGGGTTCTATCTCCGTTACAAATAAGATTTTCTATAACGGACAAGAATTGGAATTAAACGGAAATTCTTTTATCCCTATGTACTCGGGAAATTATACTTTACAGTATATTGCCAAAGATTATGCGGGAAGAGAAAAAGTCTTGGAAAAAACCGTTTCCGTTTCTCATACGGAAGAACTTCTTGTTTTTGACAATATAGAAAACTTTATCCCTAAATTCTTGGTACAAGACAATCTCTATTCTTTACCTCAGTTAAAGGTTTACGAATTCGGGACTGATTCCTATACCGAAAATTTATGTACGATAAACGTAAACGGCACAGAAGTTCAAAACTTAAAATATAAGGCTAACGTGCCTTCCGATAAATGCCAAATGAGTATAGTTTATTCATATAAAACTTATTCCGAAACTTATGACGTTATCGGCGTTAAAGCAAGAGACGGCGTTTTAGATACCACTAAATTGTTCGTTCCTTTTAACGACGCTACGGTTAGTTATGATTCGGGTGTTAAATTGACCTTTAAATCGTCAAGCGATTACGTTGAATTTTCTAATCCTTTGTCGGTAGAAAATTTGTCTTTGACTTTTGCTACCTATAAATCTCTTGCGACCAACGTTTTAATTTCTATGACGGATATGTATAAGCCCCAAGAAAAGATATCCTTTAACTTAACCGAATCGAGTATGTATATCAATTCAGTTAAAAAAGATATAGTCGCTTTCTTCGACGGTAGTGAAAACTCTTTGATAGTAGAAAACAATATCGTGAGTATAGGCGGTAAAGATTTCACCATAGATACTTATGAAAACGGAGAGGCGTTTAACGGATTTTCTTCGGGTTTTGTTTACTTAACGTTAAGTTTAAGCGGTATTAAGGGAGATAGTGCAACTTTAACCGCATCTTACTTAAACGATAATTTCTTCTATCAATCGGAAGACAAAATAAAACCGAATATTATATTCCTTTCGGTTTATAATTCGGTAAGGTCTATCGGCGATACTTTGGTTACGCCGAAAGTTAAAGGTGTAGACGTTATAGACGGTATGTTAGATTGCTTTGTAACGGTAACTTATAAAAATAAAGCGGTTAAGGACGTAAACGGAATTACCGTAGAAAATTTACCCGCAGAACAATCTTATAACATAAATTTAGATAAATACGGCTCTTATAAAATCGTTTATAAAACAGTAGATTACAGCAATAAGTCTACGACGGTTACGAGATTTGTTACCGTTATTGACGAAGTAAGACCAGAAATAAACTTAAAAGGAAGCGTTCCTACTTCGGGGACTGTCAATTCTTCCGTAAAACTTCCGTCTGCTACCGCAACGGATAACGTTTCTTACCAAGAAGATATGGAAGTTTATATAGTGGTTATAAGTCCGAATCAAGTTTATACCCACGTTGAAAACAACAACTTCGTACCCGACTCAAAAGGTAGATGGACGGTACGTTATTACGTGTTCGACGATGCAGGCAATATGTCTTATAAAGACTTTACCGTAAACGTAAAATAGCGAGGTGATAATATGAAAAAAATAATATCTGTTTTAATTTTAACTTTAATACTTGCTATTTCTTGTTTTGTAGCCTGCGATAACGATAATAAAAGCAGTGGAACGAAAGTCGTTGTAGACCCTAATCACAGTGCTATCGTGCAAGAAACTTCGGATTATTTCGTTTGCGACGGAGAGTCGGATTACGTTCTTATCTATCCCGAAGATTGTACGGACGTTGAGAAAAAATCCGCCACTTTGATTGCGGATTATATAGAAGAATCTACGGGCGTAAGACTTTTTACTAAGGACGAGTCCTATATCTACTTAAACGATAATCCTTATGCGAAATATATTTTTATCGGTAACACCATAGAAGCACAAAATTTAGGCGAATCGTTTTCTCAAGAAGAACTTACTTCTCAAGGTTTTAAAATCATTACCGATGAATACGATAATATTTATCTTTTAGGCGGTGGAGATTTCGGAACGTTATTTTCCGCTTACGAATTCTTAAAGTACTATATAGATTGGGATTGCGTTGCGGTAGACGAGATAAATTATATCAAAGACACTACGTTATTCTTTAAAAGACTTACCGTAAAAGAAGTTCCGGACTTTGAATACAGAGTATCGGGCGACCGCCAAACTTACGACAGTTTCGTAACTGCACAGTTGTTTAGGCTTATTACCGCTTACGGTAACGGATTTATGGCTGTTAACGGCAGACTTTATCATACTTGTTTCGAATTCTTGCCCGTTAACGAATATAATAATCCGGCAAATCCAAGTAAGTATCATCCGGATTGGTTCTCGGGTGCTTGTACCAATAACGAAACGGCACAAACGACTATTCAACTTTGTTATACCGCTCACGGCGATTCCGAAGAATATGCAAAAATGCTCGACACCTGCTTAAACGTTTTGAAAAAAGCGGTCAGGGATAATCCCGCAATAGATAATATTCAGTTGAGTATGGCGGACAATCAAGAATGGTGCGAATGCGAGGCTTGTACGTCTTATAAAAACAAGTACGGAACTAACTCCGCAGTCGTTATAAATTTCTGCAACGATTTACACGATTTATTAGACCAATGGTTAGAACAAGAAAATATAAACAGAAAAATCAATTTGGTTTTCTTTGCTTATCACGAAACGACGGAAGCCCCCGTTAAAGATAACGGAGACGGCACTTACAGTTTGATTGACGGATTTAAGTGTAACGACGGCGTAAGCGTTTTCTACGCTCCCGTATATGCCGAATTTACAAAGCCTTTTAAGTCCGAAGACAATTATTCTTACTATATAACTATGAAAAAATGGTCGGTAGTAAGTAAGCAATTATTCGTTTGGTTTTATAGCACTAATTACAATAACTACCTTATTCCTTACGGTAATTTCAGTTCATTGCAAACAAACTTTGAATCCGCCAAGGAAGTAAAAGTAAATTATATGTTTCCGGAAGGTCAACATTATAATTCTACGGGACACCCTTCGGGCTTCACTTACTTAAAAGAATATTTGGAATCTCAACTTATGTGGAACGTCAACGTAGACGTCAACGTTCTTACCGATAATTTCTTCGAAGATTACTTTAAGGACGCCAAAGAACCTATGCGTAAGTATTACGAAGAATTGAGAACGAATTTCGATTATATGTACAACGTGGCGGGTGCTTCTTGCGGAATTTTCGACGACGTTCAAGACTCTTCTTTCTGGCAGGAAGGATTATTGAGAAACTGGCTTAAATATATCGAAGAGGCTTACACCGCAATAGAGCCTTTGAAAAAATCAAACGGTGAAACTTACGATATAGTTAAGAACCGTATAAGAATAGAAAGTATTTCCGTGCGTTATTTGTACCTCTCTTTATACGGCGATAATAACAGTGAGTCTGACGTTCAAATGATGAGAGAATTAAAGAGCGACTTAATCGACTTGGGATTTTCGGAAGCAGGTCAAGGTTCCGAAGTACAAGGCGTTTGGGAAAACTGGGATATTTAATAGGCTTAAACCGTAAAATTTTTCATTACGGTTATATAAAAAGGCAAAATTAGGAGGAAAAAAATGAAAAGAAAAATTTTAACAATTTTACTTGCAGTTTGTTGTGCTGTTTCTTTACTCGGAATTGTCGGTTGTACTAACGATAATACCGTTAAACCGAGTGTAACGCTTAACAAAACCGAAGTTACTCTTAACGTGGGCGATACGGAAACGCTTACCGCAACCGTTAAAGGTATAAAAGAAAGCGTTAAATGGACGACTTCAAACCGTAACGTAGTATCGGTTAGTAACGGGACTTTAACGGCTTTGAAATTCGGTACTTCGACCATAACCGCAAAAGCGGGCGAATACCAAGCACAATGCTTAGTTACCGTTCACCAGTTAGAAATCGAAGCCGAAGAAGATTTGGCTTTGGATTTGGGTGGAGAATCTAAACAATTAGACCTTTCTGCTAAATACGACGGTAATGCGGTTACAGCTTCTTTTACTTACGAAATAGAAGATGACGATATAGCGGAAGTATCTTCAAGCGGTTTGGTTACCGCAAAAGATTTCGGAAATACCGTTTTAACCGTTTCTACTACTTATAACGGAATTACCGTAGAAAAAGAAATAAGAATAATCGTTGAATTAGATATAAGTACGGATACCGTAAATCCCGATAACCGTGAAGAATCGGCTTCAAGCGTAATAAATCTCGCTACCGGCGAAGTTTTGGAAGGCGATTATATCGGCGAAAAGATAGTTGCGGTTAAAGTTTTAGACGCCGACAGTCAAGATTGTACTTCAAGTTATAACTTTACTTGGGCAAGTGAAGACAGTTCGGTCGCTACGGTAGAAGTTGATAGCCTTGATTCTTCTAAGGCAAAGATTAAAGCGGAAAACGTCGGTTCTACCAAAGTTAACGCTACTTTCACTTATAAAGGAAAGGAATTTAAAATATCTTTCACCGTTAATTCCGAAATGCCCATTTACGAAAGTAAAGATTTTACCGTAGATTTAAGCAAACAAGAAAGCAATCAAAAACTTACCGTAAAAGTTCCTGCGGAAATTTCTGCTAAAGATATAGACGAGATTACTTTCAAAAATAATGCTTTAACTATAGACTCTAAAAACGAAGCCTTAAATACCGTTGATTTGGTGGACGTAAGTTTTGCTTTCGGGGCACAAGAAATTACCGTAAGAATAGGTAAAACATTATATAAAGCGGACTTGTTATATGCCAATAAAATTATAAGCAATAAAGAAGAATTTATGGAATTCGCCGAAATTTATAAAGATAACATAGAAGGCGAATATTATGCACTTTCTAATAACGTAGACTTAAACGGCGAAGACTTAACACAATATACGGGACACGTTACCGAAACCGTTGACGAAGTTCCACAAACCACTATAAGAAAATGGCTTGCGACTTTCGACGGTAGAGGATATGCCGTAGTAAACGCTAAATTTACACACGGATTATTTAGACATATCGAACCTACCGGTGTCGTTGAAAATCTTGCGATAATCAATCCGATAAAACCCGTTAACGGCGGTGGACTTATTTGTAACGAATTATTCGGAACTATTAGAAATTGTTTCGTTTACGGCGATTTAACCGCAGTAGGTCAAGGTGCTTTCTGTATGACTGAATATGCAGGTTGTACGATTGAAAACTGTTTCGCATTCGTTGAAAACGCAGTAGGCGTTATAGGCGGTTATGCAGGAATTAACGGTGCTTCGGCTGTTGGAAACAATAATAATAACTTTGCAATCTCCAAGTCGAGAACGGACGGTATGTACAGCCAAGAAGAAGAAACCAAAGGGCTTTACACTTCTATCGATAAATTCGTTGAAGCGAATAACGATTTAAGTTCTTTCAAAGGCGTTTGGACTATAAAAGGCGGAGTGCCTATGTTTAATAACGTTATAGATTTGTTAGACTGGGATACTTTGGAATTTGTTACTTCTTCCGAATATTTATTTGACGGAGATGAAATTTTAACTAATAAGAGAGACGCTTACGTCTACTTGAAAGATGCGGTTGACGGCGTTTCTATTAAAGACGGTATCCTTGAAGTAGGAGATATCGAAGGAGACGTTGAAATTACGGTAGTTGCAAAGATTATCGGTAAATATAACGTTGAAAAGAACTTCAAAATAAGAAAATCTGTCGATAAATTCGAAATTTCTTATATGATAGATAAGTCTAACGGATTTAGTATCGATTTAACCGAGATAGATAATTCTTTAACCGATGCAAGCGTAGTTAGTAACGTTATTCTAAACGGCGTAGACGTTGCGTTTACCACTGCGGACAGCGTTGTTTCTATCCAGAGTACTTCTTTAACCGATATAAGTGTGGGAGAAGCTAGTATAGTTATAAAAGCGGATACGGTGTTCTACCGTGTAAGCGGAGAAGTGGTAACCGCAGTTATTTCTACTGTTGAAGACTTTACGAATATCTTTAATAGTGAACTTCAAAACAAGTCGGCAGGAAATTATTACGTTCTAAATGCTAACCTTGATTTTAACGGTGCAGATATAACGAATAATACCGGTTACGCAGGTTGTTCAACGTTTAACGGAACGCTTGACGGAAGGGGATATGCTATCATCAATCCTACTTTCTCTCACGGTTTATTTGCCTCACTCGGTGCTAGTGGAGTAATCAAGAATTTAGCGTTGATTAACCCGATAAAACCGGGTAACGGCGGTGGTTTAATGAGTAACGAAGGTTACGGTACTATTGAAAACTGCTTTGTTTACGGTAATACTACTGCGACAAATCAATCTGCTTTTGCGGCATCAGGTACTCCTACCATTAAAAATTGTTTGGGTATAATAGGAGGTTTAGGTGCTAGTGCTATCGCTGTAAATTTGGGTAAGACTTCTGACACCATAGCGATTTCCAACTTGCCTTTCAATTTCGATAAAGATAATGCAAAAGGAAATTCGTATTTTGAAACTATGGCAGACTTTGTAAAGGCAGAGGTAGATACTTCTTCCTTCACGGGATACTGGAAATTAGTTGGCGGACTTCCCGTATTAGAACACGTTAACGTAAGCACTATTTGGAATGAAGTCAATATAACTACCGACGTAGAATTCGTTTCTAACGGAGATAAGATTGTTGCCGATTCCAAATTCGCAACCTTCTCTTTGAAAAATCCCGTTGAAGGCGTTTCTATCGACCTTGACGGAACGTTGACTATTGCAAACACCGTTGCGGACGATACGGAAATCACCGTGGTTGCAACTATACTCGGATTGTGTTCTGATGAAAAAACATATAAAACGTTGTATTTCGTAGATAAGACCGACGTTAAAATTATGATAGATAAGACCAAGGGCGTCAATATTGATTTAACCGATATCGATTCTTCTTTGACCGATTTATCTAAGGTAGACGCAGTTTTGATAAATTCTACTAACGTAGCGTTTACTACTGAAACGACTTTAAATATTGCAAGTAGCACGCTTAATTCTCTTGCGGTAGGAAACACCGTAATAGATATTACTTACGACGGATTAAAATACCGTGTAAGCGGAGAAGTGGTAACCGCAGTTATTTCTACTGTTGAAGACTTTACGAATATCTTTAATAGTGGACTTCAAAACAAGTCGGCAGGAAATTATTACGTTCTAAATGCTAACCTTGATTTTAACGGTGCAGATATAACGAATAATACCGGTTACGCAGGTTGTTCGACGTTTAGCGGAACGTTTGACGGAAGAGGATATGCCGTTATAAACGCTAAATATAATAACGGATTCTTTGCGGCATTAGGAACTACCGGCGTAATAAAGAACTTGGCGATAATCAATCCTATAAAACCCGCTAATGGTGGTGGACTTGTTTCAAACGAGTGTTACGGTACGGTTGAAAATTGTTTCATTTACGGAACTGTAACCGCTTCGGGACATTACGGAATCGCTCCTAACGGAACTCCAAACGTTACGAATTGCGTAGTGATAGTGGACGGTGTCGGAACCGGTTCCGTCGTACAATACGGTAGTAAAACTTCTAACACCATAGCAATTTCCAACTTGCCGTTTAGCGTAGCAGAAACTAACGGAAATAAGTTATACGCTAATATCGGTGCGTTCTTAAACGACAGTGTAGACGTATCTTCCTTCAAAGGTTACTGGACTATAAAAGGCGGACTTCCCGTTCTCGTTAATTCTTTACCTGTAATTGAAAAATTATTTAAAGATTTTGCTATTACCAACGTGGAAAGCGGAATTGAAGACTGTGGAGAAGTTACGGTAAACGGAATGAATAGACTTGTAAACTTCTCGTTAAAACAAGACGTTACTGGCGTAAGCATAAATAGTGACGGAATAGTAACGATAGATTCCACGGTTGCAAACGGAACTGAAATTACCGTAGTTGCTTCCGCTCTCGGAACTTATTCTGCGGAAAAGACTTTCAGCGTGATAGTATTTACCGAAAAAGATTATACTAACGACAGTTCTAAGAATTTAGACATTTCGGTAAACAGTACGGCAAACTCTATTGACGTATCGACTATTGATTCCGAGTTTAGCGGGGAAACCGTAAAATTAGTGTTAAACGGAAGTACGATACAAAGTACGCAAAGCGGAAACGTGGTAACCTTTAACGGTAACGTAGCAACCGCTCTTACACGTGGAATTAACCAAGGTAGTTTGATTTTAGTTTGTGCGAATAAGGCAATAAAAGCAAAAGTCAACGTGTACGTTGCGGACTTAATTATAAAAGACACTGCTGACTTAACTGCCTTTGCGGTAGGTTTCCAATCTATTTACAGTAAGTCTGGTAGTCTTGTTGCTTTGGGTGACGATATAGACGCTACGGGCTTAAATATGGCAACCGTATCGGGCAGTACTCTCGAAAACGTTTACTACTCGGGTAATTTTGACGGAAGAGGATATTTCGTATCTAACGTTTCCTTTAAGAACGGTTTCTTCGGAACGGGTATTTACGGAACGGTTAAGAACTTCGGACTTATAAATCCGACTAACGTTGCTCCTTCTACCCCCGCTGCTACTAAGGCAGGAAAGTTTGCT
>JAZLMI010000043.1:0-5326 GCA_045598545.1 Christensenellaceae bacterium
TTCATGATAATGTCCTCCGTTTGTGTTTTTATTTTGCAACTGGCAGGTCGCAACTTTATTATACACAAACGGAGTCCATTTGTCTCATCGGCAATAGCCTCTTCCCAACCCCGTGACTATCACGGGGTTTTTGTTATACAACAAAGAGGTTATCCTTAATCGGATAACCTTTTTATATTCGTTATTTTTTTGTTTTCGGTTTCGAAAGAGAGATAGTCGGCAAAAAACAGGTTTTCGGATTTTTTATAGATAAGACCTATTTCGTCGTAATTTCTAAACGGCGGAGGGATAAATATTCCGCAAAAGTTTTCTAAATATTCAGATAAAAACTCGGATTTTTCTTTTATGTTTTCCGCAAGGTAAAAGTCGTAATTTCCCTTTACTAAAAATTCTTCTATAAATGCGTAAGGTACTAATTTTTCGGTAACGCTTTCAGGGATAAAAGACGGCGAACAGGTTACCGTCTTATTGTTTTCTAAAATTTTTCCGTTTGAAAAAGAATATTCGGTTATTATGGAATGTTTTGCAATATCTTTTAAGTTTTCCGTAATTGAAAAGCCGGATTCAGAAATGGACAGTTTGCCTTTTTTTGAAGAGAGTTTTTGGGGCGTTTTATTTATATCGTATAAAATCACGATTTCCTCTTCGGTTTTAAGGATAAAAGAAACAATCAACAAATTGGAATTATAAAAATTCGGAACGGTAAAATTTACGTCTTTTATATCGTAATAAATTTTATCGGTAAGGATTCCGAAAGGCGTTTCTATTGAAAGAGATATTCCGTTTTCTTTTAGAAGGGTAACTACTGCGTTTTGAAATTTTTCCTGTTTTATTATTTCGAATTGTGAAAGTAGAGATATCTCGTTAAATCTTATAAAGTATCCGCCTTTTAAATCTATTATCGAAACGCCTTTTGGTGAAGATAAAAACTTTTCGTCTAAAATAAAGGATAAAGGCACGCCTTGATTTACGGGGCATAATTCTATAAAGGGGTTATCATTTAAATTTAGATTAAAAGATGAAACTTTGTCGGAAATAATTTTTTTAAATTCGCCGTTGATTTTTAATGCCGAATCGCAAATGCTTGAAAAATAAAAATACATTTTAATAACTAATATGTATAATTTCTTTTTATTATGTCAATAAATTGTTTATCAATGTAATAAGGAGAATTATTATGAAAAATTTATACGGATATAAAGAAAAAGACGTAATTGAGTTTATGGAATTTTTAAAAGAGAGAAAAGGGGAGTCTTTAAGTAGTGTTTTCGAGAAATACGCTTTTAAAACGGGAAAGTCAAAAGGGACTATCAGAAATCTTTATTATGCCGTTGCGAAGAAAGCGAGTAACGATAAGAATTTTTGCAAAACTTACTTAAATGGTGAAAATATAAAGGTAAACAATATAGATAAATTTAATAAAGAAGAAGAGCGTTCTCTTATAAAAAAGATATTTCTTTTAACGATGCAAGGGAAGTCCGTAAGGAAAGCGGTTAACGAACTTTCTAAAGGGGACTTAAAACTTGCTTTAAGGTATCAAAACAAATTCAGAAACGTTCAAAAAGACCAAAAAACCGTTTCCGAAATAGTAGAAGAGATAAAAAAAGAAACGGGTAAGGAAGTAACCGTTAAAAAACCGCAAATAAAAGAATATTTTTCGGAATTTCAGTTTGAAAGGCTTAAATCGGAGATAAACGGACTGGTAGAAAAAATTTCTTATAAAACTAAAAAGGAGAACGAATTTTTAAAAGAGAGGATATCTTCTTTAGAGTTTGAAAATTTAAGACTTAACAATCTTTTGTACGGAAAATCCGTTCCGAAAGTGAAGGGGTTTTTCTTAAACGATTTAAGCGGGGATATTAAGAGGGGGTAAAACCCTTGCTTTTAATTTTTCAAAGTTGTATAATAAAGCCATATTTATTTTCGTAAGAGGAAATGATATGGATTTATTTAAAAAATGCAGAGATTTTGATTCGGCTGAAAAATTAAGAGAATTAGGAATATATCCTTATTTTCATAAACTTGAAACAAAACAAGCCCCCGAAGTCGTAATGGAAGGGAAAGATATAATAATGATAGGTTCTAACAATTATTTAGGGCTTACGTCTCACCCCGAAGTTATAGAAGCGGGAATTAAGGCGATAGAAAAGTACGGTTCAGGGTGTTCGGGGTCTAGGTTCTTAAACGGAACGTTAGATTCCCACATCGCACTTGAAAAAGAACTTGCGGAATTTTTGAAAAAAGAAGACGTAGTAACTTTTTCTACGGGATTTCAAAGTAATTTGGGAATAATTTCGGCAATAGTCGGAAGAACTGACTACGTTATTTGCGACAAGGAAAACCACGCAAGTATTTACGACGGGTGTAGATTGTCTTTCGGGAAAATGTTAAGATTTAACCATTCCGATATGGAAGACTTGGAAAGACAACTTCAAGCCGTTCCCGAAACGGCGGGAGCGTTAATCGTAACCGACGGCGTGTTTTCTATGGGTGGAGATATATGTAAACTTCCGGAGATTGTAAAACTTGCTAAAAAACACGGTGCAAGGGTTATGGTGGACGATGCTCACGGCTTGGGTGTTTTAGGGAAAAACGGAAGAGGCACGGCTGAACACTTCGGTTTAGAAGACGAAGTTGATATTTATATGGGAACTTTCAGTAAGTCTTTAGCAAGTCTTGGCGGATATATGGCGGCGAAAAAAGAAGTTTGCGAATACGTTCGTCATACTTCACGCCCGTTTATATTTTCGGCAAGCATAACTCCCGCAAGTGTGGCTTCGGCGAGAAAAGCTCTTGAAATCTTAAAAAGAGAACCCGAAAGAGTTAAAAGACTTCAAGAGATTAGTTCTTATATGAGAACGGGGCTAAAAAATGCAGGAGTGGAAATTATAGACAGCGGAGAAAAAACGCCTATAATTCCTATATATACATACTATAATATGCGAACGTTTACCGCTTGTAAAATGCTATTTGATAGAGGAGTTTACGTAAATTCAACCGTTTCTCCCGCAGTTCCTATCGGCAAGAGTTTGATAAGAACGAGTTATATGGCAACACATACCGAAGAGCAAATGGATAGAGCGATAAAAGAAATAAAATTCGTTTTAGATAAGGTAAAAGATATAGAGGAATAAAGAACAAATAACCCTTGCAAAAATATTTTTGCAAGGGTATTTTTTTGTTTGACAATGGGGAATAATGCGTATATAATTTTAATTGCAACCAAAAAGGTTGCAATTAGGGGAATATGAAATGAAACTTTCTTCCAAAACGCATTACGGACTTATGGCTTGCCACATTTTGGGGAATAATTATCCCGAAGGCAAAGTGTCGGCTAGTTCGTTAGAAAAGTCTTTAAATGTATCGGGAAAATATCTCGAAAAGATAATGAGAATGCTTTCTAAAAGAGATATAGTTTCTGCTTATCGTGGATTTGACGGGGGATATTATTTAAAACGAAATCCCGAAGATATATCGGTAGGAGAAATCGTTAGAGCGTTAGAAGACGATATGGAAATTATAGAGTGTGTAAAGGGAGATGCGAAATGTAAATGTTGTCCGTCTTCTTCGGTTTGGAAAAAGTTATATAAAGGGATAAACGAACTTTTAGATTCAATGACGTTAAAAGAAATGATAGAAGGAAAAATTCAATGATAAAAAAACCCATATATTTTGACCACGCTGCGACTACTCCGGTAGACAAGGCGGTATTAGAGAAAATGATTCCGTATTTTACGGACGTTTTCGGAAATCCTAACAGTCAGCACGTTTTCGGAAGAAATTCTGTAAAAGCGGTAGACGAAGCAAGAGATAATATCGCTTCTATAATAAACTGTAAGCCGAGTGAGTTATATTTTACTTCGGGCGGAACGGAAGGCGATAACTGGGCAATGCGTGGAATTGCGGGGGCTTATAAAGATAAAGGCAAGAAGATTATAATAAGTCCGATAGAACACGCTGCGATGATGGTAACGGCAAAGGCTTTAATAAAAGAGGGTTTTACCGTAGAATATATGAAAGTTGACGAATACGGGTTTGTGGATTTAGAGCATTTAAAATCCATAATGACTAAGGATACCATATTCGTCGGTTGTATGATGGCAAATAACGAAGTCGGAACGATTGAGCCGATAAGGGAAATAGCAAAAATCGCACACGAATACGGTGCGGTTTGCTTTACCGATGCGGTGCAGGCGGCGGGAGTTTTGGATATAGACGTTAAAGATTTAGACGTGGACCTTATGAGTATGAGTTCTCATAAAATTTACGGGCCTAAGGGCGTAGGGGCTATTTATATAAGAAACGGCTTAAAAATAGAGAGTATTTTAACGGGCGGACATCAAGAAAGAATGAAACGTGGCGGAACCACTAACGTTGCCGGAATCGTGGGGTTTAGCGAAGCGTTTAAGATAGCGAATAGGGATTTAAAAAAGAACGCCGAGTATATTTCTTCTTTAAGAGACAGGTTTATAGATAGAGTATTAAACGAAGTTCCGTTTGTAAAACTTAACGGACCGAGAAAGGAAGGAAGACTTCCCGCAAATGCGGATTTTTCATTTAAATATATAGAAGGAGAATCTATACTTTTTAGCCTTGATTTAGCGGGGATAGCCGTGTCTTCGGGGTCGGCGTGTTCTTCCGGTTCGTTAGAGCCGAGCCACGTTTTGTTGGCGTTAGGACTTCCCGAAGGTTTAGCACACGGCTCTATTAGATTTTCTTTCGGAAGACATAACACGATAGAAGAAATCGATTACGCAGTAGACATTATAAAACAAGCGGTGGAGAGATTACGTCAGATGTCGCCACTTTTTAAAGTAGAAGGAGATATAAAAAATGTATAACGAAAAAGTAATGGAAACCTTTCAAAACCCTAAAAACGTCGGAGAAATAGAAAATCCCGACGGGGAAGGAATGGTTGGTAACGAAGTTTGCGGAGATATAATGAAAATCACTTTAAGAATAAAGGACGACGTTATAGTAGACGCTAAATTTAAAACGTTCGGGTGTGCTGCGGCTATTGCCACGAGTTCAACCGCAACCGAAATGGTTAAGGGTATGACGGTGGACGAAGCGTTAAAACTTACTAATAAAAAAGTAGTCGAAGTTTTAGGCGGACTTCCCCCACAAAAATTGCACTGTTCGGTTTTGGCCGAAGAAGCAATCAAAAAGGCGATAGAAGATTATCGAAATAAAAAACAAAACGCTTAACGATAAAGACAAACGCGCGACGCTTTTGCGGCGGGCGTGTGCTGTTTGCTTTCTACATTTAAATATTGTTAAAATCTTTGTCAAATAATTTACAAATCAAAGACAACAACAAAAAACT
>JAZLMI010000044.1:0-2722 GCA_045598545.1 Christensenellaceae bacterium
ATGATAATGTCCTCCGTTTGTGTTTTTATTTTGCAACTGGCAGGTCGCAACTTTATTATACACAAACGGAGTCCATTTGTCTCATCGGCAATAGCCTCTTCCCAACCCCGTGACTATCACGGGGTTTTTGTTATACAAAAAGAGAAGTGATTATTTTCACTTCTCTTTCTTATTATATCTTAAACTAGTCTTTATAATTTACGATAGAGGCGAAATCGTTTGCTTTTAATGCAGCACCGCCGATTAAACCGCCGTCTATATTTCTTTCAGCCATAAGTTCTTTAGCGTTTGCGGGTTTCATACTTCCGCCGTATTGAATACGTAACGCCTTAGCCACTTCTTGACCCCAAGTCTTTTTAACCAAACTTCTTATAAAGCCGATAGTTTTATTAGCGTCTTCTGCGGTAGCGGTTTTACCGGTACCTATTGCCCATACGGGTTCGTAAGCGATTACGATATTAGAAAAATCTTGTGCCGTAATATCTTTAAATCCTTCTAAAACTTGTTTTTTCAAAACCCTCTTAGTTTTATTCTTTTCTCTTTCGGTAAGAGTTTCCCCAACGCAAACGATAGGCTTTAATCCCTTAACGAGTGCTTGTTTTAATCTCTTATTTACAGATTCGTCGGTTTCGCCGAAATATTGTCTTCTTTCGCTATGTCCGATAATAACGTATTCAACGCCTATTTCCTTTAACATATCTGCTGAAATTTCACCGGTAAAAGCACCGTTATCAGCCCAAGCGACGTTCTCTGCACCAAGGTGAATTTTACTTCCCTTAACTGCTTCCGCAACAGCCCACAAATCGGTATAAGGTACGCATACTACGACTTCGGGTTTAGACTTCGCTACAAGCGGTTTTAATTCGTTAATAAGTGCCTTTGCTTCTTCGGCGGTCTTATTCATTTTCCAGTTTCCTGCAATAATAGGTTTTCTCATAATTGTATCTCCGTTTATATTTTTATAATTATTTATTGTTTAAGCACTCTATTCCGGGAAGTTTCTTTCCTTCGAAGAGTTCAAGCGACGCTCCGCCACCGGTAGAAATATGCGTCATCTTATCAGCATATCCGAGTTGAGCGACAGCGGCAGCAGAATCTCCACCACCTATAATAGTTGTGGCGTCGGTTTCCGCAAGGGCTTTTGCCATAGCGGTAGTTCCCTTTGCAAGTATGGGGTTCTCGAACACACCCATAGGTCCGTTCCAAATAACCGTTTTAGCGTTCTTTACGGCATCTGCGAAAATTTTAGCCGTTTTAGGACCTATATCGAGTCCTTGAACCGTTGCAGGAATTTTATCTATATCGTATTCTTTTATATCTATTTTAGCGTCTATGGGGTCAGGGAATTCCTTCGTCGTTACAGCGTCTACCGGCAAAAGAAGTTCCTTTCCTAAATCTTTTGCTTTCTTTATCATATTTTTGCAGTAATCTATTTGTTCGTCGTCAACCAAAGAAGTACCTACTTCATAACCTTGTGCTTTCAAGAAAGTATACGCCATACCTCCGCCGATAATCAAAGTATCGCACTTTTCCAAAAGATTTTCTATAACTTTTAACTTATCCGCAACCTTTGCACCGCCGAGTACTGCAACGAAAGGACGAACGGGATTTTCCAAAGCGTCTGCCATAACGGAAAGTTCTTTTTCGATAAGAAATCCGCAAACTGCAGTTTTTACAAATCCGTATTCTACGATAGCTGCGGTAGTAGCGTGAGAACGGTGAGCCGTTCCGAATGCGTCGTTTACGTAAATATCGCAATAAGATGCGAGTTTTTTACAAAGTGCTTCGTCTCTCTTTTCTTCGCCTGCTTCAAAACGGGTGTTTTCTAATAAACACACGTCGCCGTCTTTTAAGGAAGCAACCGCCTTATCGGCACTTTCACCTACAACGTCTTCTGCAAACGTAACCTTTTTACCCAACTTTTCGGAGAGTTTTTCAGCAACGGGACGAAGAGTAAATTTCTCTTTATCTTTAAGTGCCTTTTTAAGATATTCAGCCTTAGCGTTAGCTTGTTCGTTTTCAGGCAACGCTTCAACCGCTTTTTTCTCTTTCTTCGTTAAACCAAAACCCTCGGTAAAGATATTATGAGGTTTTCCCATATGAGAACAAAGTATAACCTTAGCACCTTTATCGATTAAATACTTTATGGTGGGAATAGCACCGTTTATACGATTTTCATCGGTAATAACACCGTCTTTCATAGGCACGTTAAAATCAACTCTTACCAAACACTTTTTGCCTTTTACTTCTATGTCTTTAATAGATTTCTTATTCATTATAAACCTCCGAATAACTTAAAATCTGTATTTTTAGGTAAATTATATATTTTATGCCCGAGTTTGTCAAACAAAAAGGGCGTTTTTATTTCTTTTTATTATACTTTTTCAAACTGAACGCAACGTTGGTGATATGGTCGCCCACACGTTCCAAATTAGATACGGTTTGCAAATATATAGAACCGAGTTGTGCTGAACATATACCCTTTTTCAATCTCTCTATATGCTTACCCTCTAAAAGTCTACTGTACTCGTCTACCTTATCTTCCAAAATGTCTACCTCGGGAAGAAGTTTCTCGTTCCTATCGTTAAACGCTTCTACCGTAACGTCAAACAACTCGTTAACCGTGTCGGTCATATCTTTAAGTTCTTGCTTTGCGTCTTCCGAAAAATCCAAGTCTTCTCCACGAAGCCTTATAGCGTATTCCATAATGTTTTCCGCATAG
>JAZLMI010000045.1:0-70710 GCA_045598545.1 Christensenellaceae bacterium
GCACAAGAACAAAAGCAAATCGAACAAGCAGTTTTGTCAAACAAGAAGGATAAAATGTTTGGAATACTTTTGTGTCTGTATTCGGGACTTCGTGTGGGTGAACTTTTAGCTTTAGAGTGGAACGATATAGACTTACAAAAAGGGATAATGACAATATCAAAGTCTTGCCACGACGGAAAGGATAAAACGGGCAAATATACGAGAATAATCGATACTCCGAAAACTTATTCGTCAAGACGTGTTATACCGCTTCCAAGACAAATCTTGCCGTTAATTCGGGAATATAAAAAGAAAAGCCGCTCGACATTTGTTGTGTCAAGTGGCGATAAACCTGTTTCGGTTAGATCATATCAAAGAAGCTTTGATTTGTTATTAAAAAAATTAAAGATTCCGCATCGTGGATTTCACTCACTTCGTCATACTTTTGCTACCCGTGCATTAGAGTGCGGTATGGACGTAAAAACGCTTTCTGAAATTCTCGGTCATAAGTCGCCTACCGTCACGTTAAACCGTTACGTTCACTCTCTTATGGAACACAAGCAAGTTATGATGAATAAATTAGGTAAATTGTTTGGGTAAAAACATTAATAAAAAACTCGCCTTTTGACAAGAGTGACGAGTTAATTTTTGTTCATTTAATAGCGTAATAGGTGAATTTTTATGTTAGCAATATAACATAATTTACCATTTTTTGCAACTGTTTTTGGGTTGTTTAATACTAGAAAAATCATTTTTATATAAATTAATGGACAAAACTATTCATATATGTCACCTATTACGCTAATAGGCGGAGGGTCATTTTGAAAAAAAGGAGGCTATATGGA
This sequence comes from Christensenellaceae bacterium, assembly GCA_045598545.1. Taxonomy (GTDB): domain Bacteria; phylum Bacillota; class Clostridia; order Christensenellales; family Borkfalkiaceae; genus UBA1259. The sequence goes on from JAZLMI010000045.1 coordinate 825, forward strand.
AAAAAGGAAAAAATATCAAACACCTGACGTCGAAATTATATGTTTTACGACTTTAGATGTTTTAACTGTTTCTGGAGTTAAAGATAAAAATCAGGGTGAATGGGATATTGATAATTTAGGAGGTATCAAATAATGGTTAAAAAAATAAAAGGTTTGTGTGTATTGTTATTTATTGCAATAGTATGTCTTTTATTTGGCACACAGCTTATTGGAGTTGTTGCAGAAGGTAATGCGTCACTTAATATTGTTGCACATAATCTTTCTTTTCAAGATAATGTATATATTAAATATGCTGTTTCTGTAGAAAATGCGGATGACGTAAAATTACTTGTATGGAGAGAGCCACAGGATGAGTATGTTTATGGAAGTCAAGATGATGTACTTTCCCCTCTTAATTATACAGAAAATGTAGACAACAAAGAATGTTTGATTTTTGATTATACAAAACTTGCTGCTCGAAATATGGGAGACTTTGTTTATGCGAGAGCCTATGCAAACGTAGGAGAAGCAGAAATATATAGTGCAGTTAGCAAATATTCTATTCTTCAGTATGCTCTTAATAAACTTGGCAAAACCGGGACGGAAACGCAAGACGAAAACTTAAAAGAGCTTCTCAAAGGCATGTTAGAATATGGGGCACTTGCTCAAAGATATTTTAATTATAAAACGGAACACCTAGTAACGGCTGATTATTATCAGGTTTTTGTGGAAGGTGGGCAATTATCTGATGGATCTAATCATGGATTATATATGGCAAATGAAGAAGTAACGATAAATGCGACACTTTTTAATGATTTGGGTCAAATATTTTATCGTTTTGAAGACAATTTAGAAAACAGTATTGGATTTTCATTGGCACAGTCTATTACAGTTGGAACAAAAAATGAGACTTATAAAGCAGTATATAAAGATTATTCTATAGGATTAGAATATGACAGCAATAATGATGGGACTTGTTGTTTGTGTGGATTAGGTGATTTTAGCGGTGAGAATTTAGTGATACCCAGATATTCTCCAGACGGTGATTTGGTTACCGAAATTGATAGTTCGGCATTTGCAAACGAAGAAATTGTAAGTGTTTTCTTACCTAAAACGATAGAGTCTATTGGCAGGAAAGCGTTTAATAATTGTTCTTCATTAACAGATGTATATTTTGAAGGGACATTAGAAGAGTGGGATACTTTTGTCGACGAAGTGGTTGGGAGTAATAATGCTCCGTTAATCAATGCTACAATACATACAAAAAAAGTTGAGACTTTTACCGTAACGTTTGTTGATTGGAACGGAACGGAATTGAAAAAGGAAACAGTTAAGAAGGGTGAAAGTGCAACCGCTCCGATAGATCCGACGAGAGAAGGATACATATTTGCTGGATGGGAAAAAGAATTTACAAGTATAACGAGTGATATAGTGGTAATTGCCCAATATAGAGAATTAACAGGACCTACTATAGTAATAAGTAAAGCAAGCGGAAAAAAAGGTGATGAAGTAGAAGTGGAATTTACAATGGAAAGTAGTCCTGAGTTAATGGGTATGTTTTTGACGATAGGGTATGATGATAGGGCATTAGAGATGATGACGACGACGAATGGAGAAGCAATGTCGAAGTTTACATATACAGACCCAAGTGAGTATAAAAACGGATGTAATTTTATGTGGTATGCAAATGATGCACACATAGCGGACGGACAGGTATTAAAATTAAAATTTAAGATAAAGGACAGTGCGAGCGTAGGTAATTATACAATAACGATGAGTTGCGATACAACAAACACATACGACAAAGACGATAAGAGCGTAGAAATAGTTTTTATAGACGGATGTGTAACTGTTGAATAGATTGATTTTTAAAAGGGTTAAAAAGATGAAAAAAAAGACATTGTTGATATTGGTTATAATACTTATGTTTTCCTTTGTTATGCCTTTGGGGATAACGGCTTATGCAATTTCTAATGATACGGTAGTTAATAGTGAAGCTACAATATCTATGGAGAAAGGATGGGGTAAAGCAGGAAACACTGTGGATTTAAATGTAAGTATCAAGAATAATCCCGATATACTTGGGGCAAGCCTTCAGATTTCGTGGGCAACAGGTTTAACATTGATAGGAGACTGTTCAGGGGAAGCGTTTGGTTATTTAACTTACGTAAATCCAAGCTTTTATGACGCAACAGGAACAAATTTTATTTGGTATGCTAATAGTGTTGACGAAGTAATTGATGGAACAATATTGACACTTACGTTTCAAGTTTCAGACACAGTGAAGAATAACGATATTCTAGCTGTAAGTGTTAGCTATAATGAGGGAGAGATAGTAGATAAAAACGATAGCGATGTTTTTTTAAATGTTGAGAATGGATATATCCAAATAATTGATTATACACCTGGCGATGTAACTGGTGATAGTGCAATAAATATACGTGACCTTGTTCGTTTAAGTCAGTATATATCTGACGGTTGTAAGACGAATCCAAACGGATATAATGCAGAAGTTGTTGAAGACGCTTGTGACGTAAATGGTGATGGAAATATAACTATCAGAGATTTGGTTCGTTTAAGTCAGTATATATCTGACGGCTGTATAACGAATCCTAATGGATACAATGCGGTATTAGAGTGTGGGAAAGTTACATCATGTGCACATACAAATTTGCAAAAAGTAGATTCCAAAGCCGAGAGCTGCACAGAGGACGGAAATATTGCATATTGGCACTGTGTCGATTGTAATAAATACTATAGCGATATAAATGCAACAGTAGAAGTGTCATTATCAGAAACGATAATTCCCGCAACAGGGCATACATTTAGTGACGAGTGGAGTAAAGATGACACCTATCATTGGCATGTTTCAACTTGTGAACATGAAAATGAAGTAAGTGGTAAGTCGGAGCACTCGTGGGGTGAGGAGGAAGTTGTTTTAGAGCCAACGATATACGATGAGGGCACAATGAAATTTACATGCTCAATTTGTGGCACAATAAAAGAAGAAAGCATACCGGTATTAACTTCTTATCAAGTTTCGATTTATGATGGGGAAAATTCAATAGATACACATACAGTAGAAAAAGGAAAGGATTTGGAAATTGAAGTACCGCAGAAAGAAGGTTATAGATTTGATCATTGGTCGATAGAATGCGAATATGATGAAAACAAACAAATTTATATCTTCAAGAACATAAGTTGTGATACAGAGATAAAAGCAATTTTTGTTAAGACATGCATTGTAGAATTCGTTGATTATAACGGCAGTTTATTAGATTTAAAAGTAGTTGACTATGAAGCAAAGGCTGAAACAACTGTAATTCCGGAGAGAGAAGGCTATAGGTTTATTGGTTGGGACAAACAAACTATAAAAGTTACAGAAGATATGGTTGTTAAAGCAACATACATAAAACAATATTCGGTAACATTTATTTACGGAAACAATAAAACAAAGACTTTAATGGTTGACGTAAATGCGTCTTTTGCGGATATTTCTCAAAAAGATATTCCAAATGAAGAAGAATGTTTCTTAAGTGGTTATGAATTTAATGGTTGGGATAATGAGTTTGAAAATATAATCTCCTCACAAGTAGTAAACGCAAAATATTCTTTAAAGAAACATCTTGTTAAATTCTTTATGCCTGACGGAATAACACAATTGGGAGAAAGCCAATATATTCCACACGGAGAATGTGCAGAAGAGCCCATTGCTAATGAATATTATTATGATAAAGAAAATGATAAAGTATTTAGTTTTACTAAATGGGATAAAGATTTTTCTGCAATAGAAGAGGATAATGTAATAATTAAGGCTATATACGAAGATGAGTATGCCCTACCTGCGATTATAATTGACTATATAACAAATGGTGATGATACTACAGTAGAAATATCTACTTATGCTCCGTTGATTGAAAATTATCCAAATACTCGTATTTATTCTATTGAGTTTAGTTTTGATTATAAGACAAGTAGCGATCAAAATAATATTAATATAACAAATATCAATGTTAATCTAAATGCAACATGGCTGTATACAATAGTAAATAATGAAAATAAAAATTTATATAATGATGAAATAAATAATAAAACTAAATTATATAATTTTGCTTGGTCATCAACTGGCGGAGTGGCAATTGGAAATGATTGGTTTATAAAAATATTGTGTGGAAAATACGGAAGTGGTATAACCATAAATAAGGATACGTTTAGATTAAATAGTTTTAGCATGTATGTAGGTGATAGTGAAGGAGAGAGCTTGCAAAAAATATCACCAGTAATAATTTATCGTTAAGGAGATAAAGCATATGAAAAAGTCAATTTCAAAAAAATTAGTTTTATCAATTTGTGCTTTATGCATAGCATTTTTACTGTGTTTTGGTGGCGTATATACGAGTTTTGCGTATGCCGAGGGAGGTTATTACGAAAATGGAGTTTACGTTAGAACATTAGAAGAGCAACAAGAGTTTGATGCGTTACGGGCACATTTTGAAAGGGAGTCTGAACTTGCCGACGTATTTAAGGCAAAAGAGAAGAAAAAACTAACAAAAGAACAAGCGGATGAAATTAAAAAGTACATGAATGCTACAAAAGACAGTGTTGACGAAGTAGTGTCCATGGTTAAAATCTTTCAAAATGTCGGAGCAGGAAAGGATTTTGATACCGCAAAATTTATAAATACGCTTTGTTCGTTAGCGAGCAATATTGCAAATTGTTGTCCTCCACCATGGGGAGCTATTGTCGGTTCGGCTATTAGTTTGGGGAATACAGTCTTTAATGCTATTATGGGCGGAGAAGAAGGCACAAGCGAAATCGCAAAAATGGAAGATAGAATTAACCAGCAATTTGATGATCTAAATAGGCAGTTAAATGATTTAGAATCTCAAATAGCAGACTTGTCTAACCAAATAAATGATTCTACTAATAAAATAATAAATGCTATACCATCTGCTTTAGACGATGCAGATGCCAAGCAATATTTAAGAACATTTATGTTAAGTGGTGAAGGTAATTTCAGTTATAAAACATATCGTAATTATTTGTATGGTGAAGCAAGCAATAATGCACAGGCATCAACCGCATATTATGCTCAACTTAAAAAAGCACAAGAAAGGGGAGACGAAAGTGCAATAGATTATTATTATAAAAAGTTATACATATCTTTAATGAAAGATAAAGATCTTCTTTATCACTATGTGCTTGCTGACGATGAGTCTAATTTAATAATAAGAAAATATTATAACGTTGTTTCTAAAAACAAAGAAAGGGCAAAACCTTATTCTCCGGAAACAGCAACGATTATGTTTGCTGATGAATTATATCAAACCGTCTTATATTCGGATATTATTTTAATGAGTTGTACTGAATATTTTTACGAACAAATGCTTTTAAACGGAACGACGGAATTGGAAATATCAACAAATGAAAAAATTTATCTTTCTCAAGTTGACGGTAAAAATGACGACGATATAGTAGATGAATTATTATTTGGTGCAGATGAAATACATGACCAAATAGCGTCGGATTTAGCTTATATAATTGGCCTGACGAATTCATATATTTTAGAGGATAATAATAAGTTGTACTATGTTGGAAAAGGTGAAGATGCAACTTTTGGTAATGTTAAAATTGGTCAAAAAGTCTATTTAAATCAAATGTATTCTTCTTTATGCAATAGTAGTTTTGATTTAGATGAAAAAGATTTTATTTACGTTTCTGACTCTTCCAACGTAATAATAAACGATAATGGAAAAGTTTCATTTACAAAAGACGGTAGTTATACTATAGAATTATATTATAAAGGTATGCAAAGAGACGTAGAGCAATGGTACAGCATAGGCTCTATTACGTTTAACGTAGGTAATAACAGCGAGTTTAACGGCGGTGATGGAAGTGTCGAAAATCCTTATCTTATTTCAAATGCAAGTCAATTTAATAACATAAAGAAGGGTTTGGATAAACATTATAAGTTAATAAAAGATATTAATTTTAATGATGCAACAATTTATCCTATAGGCTATAACAAAGATAACGATTCTTATAAGGCATTTACCGGTTCTCTTGACGGAAATGGATTTTCATTAGAAAATCTTAATATTACGCTTGGTCAATCGATTAAAACCGGAGAATGTTATTGTGGTTTGTTTAGTAAAGTTGGAAGCGATGGCGAAATTACAAATTTAAAATTACATAACGTAAATGTTTCAACAGATATAGCCGAATCCACAAAGACTGTAAGTAATTATTATGTTGGCTTGCTTGCCGGAGAAAATAATGGATTGATAAAATATATTACCGTAACGGCAAAAAAAGATAATACTTATATTGATTTTGAATTAGATAATAAAACACATAATAGGAATATAAGCGTATATTGTGGTGGCATTGTCGGTGCAAACAATAATATTGTTTCAGCATGTATAGTAAGTAATATAAAAATAGATGTACAATCTACTCATGATTTTGGCGGAGACTCCACGTCTTCAAATAAGCATTTTGTTTATACTGGTGGTATATCAGGTGAGAATAATGGAGAGATAGGTTATTCTGTTATCAAAGATGGTGTAATAATAAATACTTATGCCAAATCTACTTATAATCCAAAGACTACAGTTAACCCATATTTGTTATCATTGGCGGGTGGTATATGTGGTAGTTTAAAAAATGGAATATTAAAAAATGTAAACTCACAAATTATAAATATAAGTAATGAGGCTGATTTAGATTGTAAGTCAGGGTGGGGTGCACATTATAACAATTACAGCTGTAAAACTGATAATATTTTGCCGTCCTTAAGTGAATCCGAGAAAGCCGATGTTTGTCTTTCAGAAAATGAAATTTTATCTGCTATTAATTCAACGAAACTTGATAATGAGATAACCCTGCAATATGATTCTATATCCTTTACCGCAGATACCAAAACGTTTTCGGCAAATGGACTAAAACTGTTGGAAAACGGTAAAGAAGTAAAAGATTTCAAGATCCTTAACGTTTATGGATTTAACGGACAAAATAAAGAATTTGGTGAAATATCTGACACAGTTACCGTTTTGTTTTGCGTTACCTTACAAAATAACCAAAGCATTTTAATAAAAAAAGACGTTGAATATAAAATGCTTGCAAATGAAATGGTTGATTTCAATATTTCTTATCTAAAAACACAGTATTATACCGGAGATGAAATAAGCTTTGAAGGCGTAACGATTGAAAAAATCAATCTTGTTGGTTCGGAAACCCTTAATGCAAATTCACTTAATATAAAGTATAATAATTTCGATACGTCGACTCCTAATGATTCGACAAATAAAGACGATATAAAAGAATTTATTATTACAATCGGCGACATATCAAAAACAATAGAATACAATGTGATTTGTAGGCATAATTTAGATCCCGTTACTTATTTAACGAAAGGGGATCCAGTTTCTGCTACGTGTTGTGAAATGGGATATACCGTATATCATTGTAGTTTGTGTGGACAAGATGTATATAGAGATTATACTCCTATTGACGAACATAATCACAATATAGTTAAAGAAAACGAAGAAAGTGCAACTTGTTATCATGAAGGGTATAGTAGTAAAATCTGGTGTGATAGATGTGAAGAAGTGTTTGAAGAATCATACACTATTCCAAGACTTTCTCATCATTTTGGAGAATCAGACGATACATATCATTATTGTGATAATGACGGTTGTATTCATCAAGAAGCTCATCAATATCAAGTTGTTGAAACGGTTGAATATCGTGAAATAGCAGGTCAATGGAAATATGTGTTGGTTTATCATTATACTTGTATTGGTAATGGTTGCCATGATTCTTTTGAAAAAGTTGATTATAACGCAAACGTTGAAGAAAACAATACTTTGCCAACCGTTATCGTAAGTAATGCTTATGCATTAAACGGTGGTGATGAAGTTGTTGTTTACGTTCAACTTATAAATAATAAAGACGGGGTTCGTGCGGCTAATTTTGGTATTAGATACGATGACGAATTGACACTTATAAGTTATGATGATGGTTCTTTGCTTGAAGGAAGCTGTGTTAAAGATAGTAATCCTGTCAATAAAGGATATAATTTTGTTTGGGCAGATGCCACAGAAAGATACGGAGACGGAAATCTTCTTAAACTCACTTTCAAAATGCCTTATAAATACCTAGAAAACAAGAGTTATAAAATTTCGGTTGTGTATGGGCTTACCGAGAAAATCGATGGAAACACGTTAAACAATGATAAAAGTCAAGGTGGGTTTGTTGGGACGGATAATAAAAAACATTTATATATTACAAAGGACGGATTTATTACTTTTGTAAATCACTTGCCGGGTGACGTTAACAGCGATAACGTAGTTGACATTCTTGACGCAATTGAAATAGGTAAACATTGCGTTAAAAAAGTTGTGGTGGAAAAAAAATATGGCGACGTAAACCTTGACAATAATGTTGACATTGTAGATTTAGTAATTGTTTTACAATCATTAACAGGTGGATACGGAACGAATTTACAAAGCCAAACATTTAATCTTGCATTAAACTTAAACGGTGCATTATTAGAAGAACTTGGGTTAAAAGAAGAAGATTTAAACTTGCTTATATCTTATTATAATGAAAACGGCAACGTAAACAATTTTGACTTGCCGAGTTTAGAAAGAGCAGGATATAAATTTGATGGTTGGACTCGTAAAATTTATGATAAAAATGTAGAACACGTAATAAAAGACGGCGATGCGTTAAGTTACGATAAAGATCAAAAATCTCAAACCCTCTACGCTCAATGGACGTTAAATCATATTGAATTTGTGGCCACTGATGACGTTACAAATATAGAAGATATTAGCAACGATTCTTATTACTATAATAAAAATTATGTACAAGAAATAAATAATTATTTTAAGCAAGAGTATAAACTTCACTATAAAGATGGGAATACGATTTATAAAAACGATGTCCCAAACAACAGCACTCTTGAAGATATTTTGTTCTATAAAATTATTGCATGGGAAGGAGATGACGGAAATTACTATACGTTAGATTCAAATGTAAGTATTTGGGTTGATAATAATGGCATTTCTCACAATTTAAAGCAAATAGACTTGTCGCTTCCTCAACTTGGTAATTTAAAATTAATGCCGATTTGGGATGACGGTGCTTTCAAGAATGGATTATCTTTAACGGGGCTTAAAACTAACGGATATATAAAAGGTATTGAAAACGTTAATTGGTATAGGCCAAAAAACAATGATGCTACTCAATATGAAATTAATAGTATTTATCAGTTACTAAATAATGACGGAACTTTAACGTTGAATGATTTGAAGGCTTATGTTAAAAGGTATGCAACTGTAAAAAATTATGACAATTCAAATCGTAACGTTAAGATTGACGGATATAGAGATGTTAACTTATATATCGGTTTTACTCCTATAACTTATACTATTGAATATGACGGTAACGGTGCAACATCTGGTTCAATGCTCGATGAAACCTCGCATACAATTGTCAAAAAAATAACTATAGCAAAAAATACTTTTGTAAGGACGGGATATACTTTTGTTGGCTGGGAAGATGAATTTGGGAATACTTATGATGACGGTCAAGAAATTGGTTATATTAACGGAATAAAAGACGGAGATATTGTTACATTAAAGGCAATATGGACAGCAAAAGAATATATTGTTACGTATAAGTTAAATATCCCAGAAAACGTTAAGAGTTCGAATAGCACTTTAGAAAACAATATTTATACTTATACTTATGATCAACCATTTACATTGGAAGATAAAATTACGGTTGATGGTTTGATATTTAAAGGTTGGTCAGTTAAGAATAATAATGCAGGTGAAAGTTATTGTTTTGACGCTTTAAGTAAGTTAAATAATAATGAATTGTTTGATTACGTTGTAAATAACGAAATAACTTTATATGCAATTTGGGATATTGATCCATATACCGTTGGTCAATACGTCACAAAAAATAACGTTAAAGTTTCCAATTCACAAAAAAGTATTACATATCAAGTTTATAACACGGAATTTCCAAGATATTTGGGCTCTAATGTAGTCATTGATATAAGGAAGATATCAGACAGTAAATTGACAGACGGTAATGCAATAATATCGGATTTTTGTGGTGATAACGTGTATATAATCGGTAATACTGAGTATACGTATTCCGGTTCATATTTGTGCTTTGCTAATTTGGCTGACGGTATTACAAGAACGCTACACTTAAAGGATTTTAAATTTAGCTCAAGTGTTAGTTGTGGCACGGTTTGTAATTATAGCGTAGATAAAACCAATTTTGGTTTATGCGAAGGCGGTAACGTTGTATTTGATATACACGGAGATTGCGTTATCACAAGCACTAATAATACAGGTACTTCTGCAGCTATAAATTTGGCAAATCAAAATATCACCATTAAGGGTTCAGGGAATTTAACCGTTACCGGTGGCAACGGTGCGAATGCAACTACTAACGGTGCAAGCGGAAAAAACGGTGGCATGGGTATAGTTGCAACAAACTTAACTGTTGATATGACGGGTTCTCTTGCTGTTTGCGGAGGCAACGGTGGTGACGGTGCAGACGGAGTAGGTGGCACAGATGGGCAGGATGGCGCACTGGGATCATATGGTGGTAGCAATGGTGAAGATGGAAGGGATGGTATTGACGGTGGCGATGGTGGTAAAGGCGGTAATTCCGGTATTGCTATTTATTGTTTGAATTTTGATATTAAAAATGGTGCTGTAAATCTTTACTCCGGCAAGAGCGGAAGTGGAGGTAACGGTGGAGAAGGCGGAAAAGGCGGAAACGGTGGGGATGCGCAAAGAATTAGTTATGTTGGTTTTGATCCCCCATACCCTGGGAATGGTGGCAACGGTGGCGATGGCGGTAAAGGCGGAAACGGTGGAAATTCAGGAGATGTTTTAGTGCCATTAAATTGCGAGATAATGCAAGGCAACTATCAACAATTTTTAGGTGTTGTTGGTGCTTTTGGTACACATGGCCATGGTGGAGACCCTGGTCATGGAGGCTTAAGAGGAGTTAGAACGGGTTTGTTTAACAGCGAAAATGCATGGGGTGCATACGGAAATGACGGTAAAAAGGGCGATGATGGACAAGATGGACAAGATGGACAAATGTTGACGAAAATAATATATAAAAACAGTAATGGAACTTTCGTCGAATTTAATACCGAGAACTATGAATCGTTATTAAGTGGAGAGGTTAAGGGTCAAATAGAAGTTTATGATAATTCTTCAAGTGGAAATATTAAGCATGAAGTTATTGAAAATGATTCTTCTTCACCAATTAAAGGACCGATAATTAAGATTACGACGACCGGAAAATGCAGCCCGATGTTAGGAGGTTATTGTTGCCAGGTTTTATCAAGTCAAAACGACGTATATTATCACGTATTTGTTGCAAAAATTCCTAAAGGTTACACAGTATGGGAACATCTCAATAGCATTGGAGCAGGAGGAAGAATAGATTATTTAACTTCTCGTGAAGGAACTGGAGATTGGGAAGTTTATATAATTAAAGTAACTTGTGGTTCATCTGGATCATTTAGGACGTTTGGTTTTATAGCCTTAGACGGACCGGAGCCGACGGATTCTAATCCATTAGTATGGGAAGTGGCTTATAACAATGTTTTTAAGGGGCCGGCTATATAACAAATAGAAGGCAACTGGTTTAACACCAAAAGGTTACAGTAAAACTTAAATAATTGAAAAATGAGTTCGATGGTTTATCGGGCTCATTTTCAGTTTGAAGTTATTATTTCTTTTTTGTTAGAATTTTATAAGCCAAGTTGAACATTTATTAACAATAAAAATCATGTTCGGATTATTAACGAACGGTTTATAAATTAAAAACTCACGGTTGTCTATTAAGATGAACGTGAGTTTTTCCATTGTTTTTATACAATTAATAGCGATTTTTTTAGGTTATACCGAAAAGGGTTCTTTATTTATGCGATGAAGGAGTATTTCGTCTATCACGGCGTTGTTGCGGTTGGTTAAAAGGAAGGCGATAGTATCGGCGACGTCTTCCGGCATAATCATATTGTCGCCGGTTAGGTCGGGGCGAGTGAGTTTAACCATATCGGTGTAAACTCCGCCGGGGCTTATCACGTGGACACGAACTCCGTCTTTATATACTTCTCTTGCGAGAGATTTGCTGAAACCTATTACGGCGTGTTTTGCCGTGGAGTATGCACTTTGCAAAGCGTATCCAACGTGTCCCACTACCGATGCAATATTTATCACGGTTGCGTGATTTGATTGTTTTATGTAGGGTAGAAGTTTTTGAGTAAGGAAAAATGGAACTTTTACGTCCAAATTCATTATCTCGTCAAATTGCTTTGTGGTAACATCTTCAAACGGGCAAGAAAAAGCACTACCGGCATTGTTTATGAGAATATCAACCTTTCCGAACTCTTTAATAACGGTATTGATTCCTTCGTTTATTGTTTCTTCTTTGGTGATATCTCCATTTATATCAAGGCATTTTACACCAAGAGAAAGTATTTCATTCTTTGTTTCTAACAGTTTTTGTGTGTTTCTTCCGCCGAAAAGAACGATATCGCACCCTTCTTTTGCAAGGCGAATCGCCGTTGCTTTGCCTATTCCAGTGTTTGCACCTGTTATTAGTGCGACTTTTCCGTCTAACTTGATTTGCATAAATTGCCCCCTTTGGTTTTATAATATCGTTTTTTAATAATAATGTCAAGGCTTTGTGAATTTCATAGTTGAAATGAAGATTTTTTTGTAGTTTTAACACAAATATAAATAATATCTAAATTGAAAGTGAGTTCGGTGTGCAACCGAACTCACTTTTGCATTAAACCTTGTTCAAATTTTATAATTTATTTAGTCTATTTGGCTTTTAATTGTTTACAAAAATTAACAGTCCAAGAAATTGCGTTGAGCAAAAGATGAATACCTTCCATTACTACCGAAAACAAGCCGGTTGTTTCTGTTCTAGCAGAACTTTTTGCATTGATTTTCAATTCTGTTTCTTGTTCTACATAAGAGATAAAATCTCTTAACGTGTTAGCAGGGATTGCATATTTCATACCGTCAGAATCAACTCTTTGTGCTACAGAAACACCAATAACTTCGCAATGTTCATTAATTATTGGTCCGCCGGAATTACCGGGGTTAGAAGCAACGTCTGACATAATATAAACCTGATTGTTTAGTTCACGAGAATTATCGCTTATTATACCTGATGTTATACAAGTACCTTCGCCTCTTGAGTTTCCCATACAATAAATTTTTTCCCCATTTTTAACCTTTGTTGAATCTGCAAGTGTAACGGGGGTTGCAGTATTTGCCATTTCGGGAACGAATAATAAAGCCAAGTCAATGTCATTTGGAGAACCTAAAGCGAGTAAATAAGCCGCCATAGGTTCTATATTTTTAAACTTTACTAAAATGTTATTAATAGGTTTTCCTTCGTGACAAACCACATGTGCATTTGTTGCGACAAAACCAGATTTAGATAAGAAGAAACCGCTACCGGAACTACAGCAATTTTCGTCAACAATAGCAAATATTTCAACTATAGAACCAATCATATTATTGTAAACATCTTCTCCGTTCAAAGCGGGGTTGGTTTTTAACGAGTCATTATTTTGAGTTGATTTTTGGGAAGTTCCAGAAACTTCCTCATAATTTGCATTGCAATAAGGGCAATGATATTTTTTTATACCATTTTCATCACTAACCAATGTAGCTTCGCCCGCACAAAATTTACAAATAGGCATAATTTTTCCTCCGTGTATAACAACATTTACTATATTATAAGGAATTATTTTATGTTTGTCAATTATTAGGGCGGATTTTATGTTTTTATCGGCGGGCATTTTTGACGGATTTTTAATTTAAACGATTAGTTGTGTTATAATATCGAAATATTTATCATAAAAAAATGGATATCATTTTTGATAGCCATTTTTATTTTATATTCTTTAATAGTTGTAATAGTGCGTTTTTATTTTCTTGTGATAGGGCTTTTACTTTTCTTAAAAGTTCATCTTCACTTTCTTCTTCCTTGAAAAAATCAGATAGCGTTATTCCAAACGCACCACATATTGCACGCAGGGTTGATATTTTAGGTTCGGTGTTTCTTGTGTATAAATTATTGAGAGTTGATTGCGTTAAACCACTTTCCATTGCAAGATAATTTATTGACCACCCCTTTTCTTTTCTTAATTTTTCTATTTTTTCCAAAACTTCCATTATTTGCTTTTACCCCTTTTGTTTTCATTTTATAACTAAATTGAGTTAAAATACTAACCCAAAATGCTTGACAAATAAACTCAAATGAGTTATTATAAACATAATCAAAGTGAGAGACACTTAAAAACAAAGGAGAAAAACAATGAAAGACGATAATAATGTAAAACGTTTTCTACTTACTTTTTTTCTTGGATTTGTTGGGGCTTTTATAATTAATCATACGTCCCTTAAACCAGAAGGATTTAGATGTAGAACGCTCGCATACATTTTTTTGACCATCGTTACGTTCGGAGTTTATGGGGTTGTAGCTTGTTTTTGTAATTTTGCGTTTGACCCGACAAAGCCGAAAAATATCGGATACGTAAAAGATTAAAAGTGTGTGGACAATAAGATAGATTAGGAGCCTTTTCATTGCGAAATGTTCGATAATGAAAAGGCAATATCTATTTTCAATCAAAGTTTTTTACAAATTGGAGGATAAAAATGTCTAAAACTAACCAAGACAAAAATATAAATACATCAGAAGATAAAAAAGAAATAGAGTCTTCAAAATCGCAAATGTTTGCACCGGGAAGGTCTTTTTCTATAACTGCACTCGTTTTGTCGCTTTTAGGTTTAACCAATAAGTTGTCGCAGAAATTATTTTTTTCCTATTTTTTGGAAATAGAAAAAGGTTATTTAGAAAATAAGTATAAATCTTCAAATACTAGGGTAATATTTGATACTACTTTTGTTGACATAATTTGTAAGTTCGCTAATATATTTGCCATAATAAGTATTGTTTGTGCCATTATAGGTACAATTGTTTTTTTTGTTAAAAAATCAGAAACACCAAAGAAAAATTCAGCAATTGTATTTTCCATAATATCTGTTATATTAAGTGTAGTAGTATTGGTTATTTAGTTTTTATACAACTTTCTGACTAAGCTACCTATAAAAATGGTATATTTTGTTTTTTATTGACTTTTTTTGCGAGATGTGTTAAACTTTCTCGGAAATGAAAAGTAAAAAAATTATTAGTATTTTAATATCGTGTATAATGCTTTTAACCGTAAGCTTTTTAACAGCGTGTGAAAACGGTGGAAAAACTTCTCTTTATGAAGCGGGAGAGTCAACGACTCTTGAAACGGACAAGTCTCCGTTAGAGCTTTCTGCAAAGGAAGTTTTTTTTGCTTTTATAGATAAAGTAAGCAAACTGAATTCTTACGAGATAACTGCCGACGGGGTTTCGGAGACAAAAGTTCTTTTTATTGATGCAACGCAAAAAGTACAAGCGGGAACAATTAAAAACGGGGACGAATACTATTCTTATAATAAAACCGATTCGACTTTCGTTCATACAAGGTTTTGTGCGTTTTTTAAGGCTGGTAAAGTCGTTTATGACGAAAAAAACGTCGAGCCTAAATCTTTAACCGTAAAGTCTGACAACGAGTATAGAAAAACGTATGGAGTTTTGCCGTTAGATAAGGCTCTTAACGGGTTTATAATAAACGAAGAAAATATTATTTCCGCTGAAAAGGTAAGTGAAAATGTCGACGATACTATTAGTTACAAAATTACGCTTGACGGAAATAAAGCGGGGGCTAACGTTCAAAAGCAAATGAAAAAGTTCGGGGGTCTTAACACTTACCCCGATTTTAAAAAGGCTTGCTTTGTTTTGGTTATAAAAAACGATTGGACGCCCGTTTCTCTTACAAGCGATTTTTCATACGTTATTTCTGCGTCTTTCGTTTCGGACGCTACTTGCAACGAAAAAGTAACTTATTCATATTCTAAGATAAATGACGTGGTGCAAATTCCAAATAGAGATACTTTTCTTGAAAAATTAGAAAAGTAAGTTTTTACTGTATATTTCAAAAAAATTGATAATAGATTTGTAATTTAAAAAGGCAAATTAATATGTAATAAAACTATGAATTTAAGACCTTGGATGAAATGGTTAATACCAATTTTCTTTGTGAGTGCAAGTGGGGTATATATTTCCTCATTTTTTATTGACGACATCGTTTTAGAAATAGTAGGCGTTACTTTAATTACGACGTTTTATCATACTTGTGTTAGACCGCTTACGGGTTCTTTTATAAACGCAATCTATCATAATAAAATGGACTTTAATAAATGGTGGTTTAAAGAAAAAGGGTTTGAAAAACCATTATATAAGTTCCTTAAAGTTCATAAATGGAAAAAAGTTTTTCCTACTTATGATAAAACGGCTTTTGATTTTAAGAACAAAAGTATAGAAAAAATACTCGGTGCAACCTGTCAAGCGGAAGTTGTGCATGAAATAATGTTAGCATTATCTTTTTTGCCGTTATTTATGATAATTTCTTACGGAACGGAACTTGTTTTTATTATTACTTCCGTTCTTTGTGCTTTAATAGAGAGTGTTTTTATAATAATTCAAAGGTATAACCGTCCAAGATTATTAAGACTGTATAAAAGGGAGAAGCAATGAGTAAATATCAAACATTGTGGGAGAGGATAAAGATAAACGGAACGGAAAGGTTCACACTTTCTTTTTCGGAAATAGAAAAAGTTTTGGGTTTTAGCATTGACCACTCTTTTTTAACGTATAAAAAAGAATTATTAGAGTATGGATACAAAGTAAACAAAATATCTATGAAAAATGAAACGGTAGAGTTTTGTAAAATAAGGGAAAAAATGGAAAGAATAGTAATTGAAAACGAAAAAAAAGAAGAGCAAAGAGAAGTTGAAAATTTGGTAAGAGAGAGTTTTTGGAACGTTTATCGCCCCGGAGCATTGGAACATTTTGTCCTTAATCAAATGCGTAAGGACGATAACTTTGTAAAAGAATTAAACTTTGTTTTAAAACTCAACGGTAAAATTATCGGTCAAAACGTTTTTTATAAAACTTTTATCACGAAGAATAACGGAGATAAATTTCCCATTTTGACTATGGGGCCTATTTGCATTGATAATGAGTACAAAAGAAAAGGTTATGGTAAAATACTTTTAGACTATTCACTTAAAAAAGCAACCGAAATGGGGTTTGGTGCGGTTTGCTTTGAAGGGAATATAGATTTTTATTCTAAAAGCGGTTTTACTTTTGCAAGAAAATTTAATATAAAATATCACGGATTACCTGACGGTGCGGACGATTCTTTCTTTTTATGTAAAGAACTTAAAAAGGGTTATTTAGACAATATAAAAGGTGAATATCAAACGCCAAGCGTTTATTTAGTTGACGAAATAAAAGCCGAAGAATTTGATAAACAGTTTTCGCCGAAAGAAAAGAAAAAACTCCTCACACAAATTTTTTAATTATGGAAATACGAACGGAAAGATTAAAAATATATCTTGCAACCGAAAAAGAAATGCAAGACCTTATTGATAAAACTGAAAACAGCGAACTGAAAACTGCCTATAAAGAAATGTTAAACGGGGCAATAATTAATCACGAACAAAAAGAATTTTATGCTATGTGGTTTATTACTCTTTTAACGGGTGAGCATATCGGAGAAATGTGTTTTAAGGGAGTGAATAACGGCAAAACCGAAATAGGTTATGGAATTGAAGAAAAATTTCAGAATAACGGCTATGGAACGGAAAGCGTTACAGCACTTACAGGTTGGGCGTTATCGCAAAAAAGCGTTAAAAAAGTTATTGCCGAAGTAGAAAACGACAACATCTTTTCTATTAAATTGTTAGAAAAAGTCGGATTTAGTAAAACAAAGACATTGAAAAACGGTAATATATTTTTTGAAAAATCTAAAAGGTAACTATAACGATTAAAAGGATTTATATGGAAAAAATAGAGAGTTTTAAGGTTAATCATTTAAAATTAAAAAGCGGGTTATATCTTTCTCGAAAGGATAAATGCGGTAAAGAAGTTGCGACGACTTTCGATTTAAGGTTTATTTCGCCTTATAAAGACGATTTTATGGATATTTCCGCTATGCATACCATAGAACATTTAGGTGCAACTTTTTTAAGGAATAGCCCTATTAAAGACAGAATAATTTATTTTGGACCCATGGGCTGTCAAACGGGGTTTTATCTCGTCGTGTTTGGAGATTTAGCGGTTGAAGATATTTATCCGACTATTATTGATGCTTGTAAATTCATTTTAGATTTCAAAGGCGATATTCTGGGGGCTAGTAAAATAGAGTGCGGAAATTATTTATCGCACAATTTAGACGGGGCAAAAAAGGTTACAGAAAAATATCTAAACGAACTTATCAAATATAAAAGGCTAAAATATCCTAACTAATAAAAATAATTCCGACACGATTTTGTGTCGGAATATTTTTTTGTTTTTCTATTGACAAAAGTTGTTTTATTTGTTACTATATTAACGATAATAATAATCATTATTATTAAGGAAAATTTATGCAAAGGTTCAGTAAAAAAAGGCAAAGTATAATAGATTGTCTTAAAAATACGAACGTTCACCCCAATGCTGAGTGGATATACAATAAGTTAAAGCCTATTTATCCGAATTTAAGTTTGGCGACGGTTTATAGAAATTTAAGTGAATTGGAGAGAAGCGGAGAAATTTGTTGTATAGATAACGTTTTAGGTAAAGAAAGATTTGATGCGAAAACCGAACCGCATATTCACGTTATATGTAAACGTTGCGGAAAAGTTATTGACGCAGAAGAAATAGTTTTACCCCAAAACCTATTAGATAAAGTGCAAGACGTTACAAAGTTTTCTGTTTCTTGTTCTAAACTTGAATTTATAGGGATTTGTGAAGAGTGTAAAGATAAAGAAAGGCAATAAAAAAAGATATGATAGACAAAGAAGATTACATTGAGCCACGCTGTCTGTTTTGTGAACCGAAGAAAAAGGAAAGAATACCCGTTCAAAGGGTTTTGGAAAAACTTGACGAATATTTTTTCAAAAAAGATTATTCTTCGGCACAAAATGTTTTAGATTATTGGACAAAAGAAGCGGAAAATTTAGAAGATATCGGCGGAAAACTTTCTTTATTAAACGAGTGCGTCGGATTAAACAGAAAACTTCAAAACAGAGAAAAGGCTTTTTATTATTGTGAAAAATGTGCGTCTGCATTCGATTATTACGGATTTTCAGAATATTCAGAAGAATTGTTAAAAAGGGCAAAAGAAATTTATGAAAGGACTTGAATTATCCCGTTTGTTTTTTGAACGTTACGGTTTTTCTATGCTTCAAGAACAATTTAAAGATATTTTGCCACTACTTGCCGTTGGCTTTACGGGGAGCGGTTCTGAAAGATACGGTTTTGACGATGAGATTTCTTTAGACCACGATTATGATTTGGGGTTTAGCATATTTTTGCCGGATGAAAAATTAGTAGATAGAAAAACGGAATTTGCTTTGGAAAGGGCTTATTCTAAATTGCCGAAAGAATTTAACGGAATAAAATGTCAAGTATTATCGCCCGTTGGAGGCAATAGAAACGGTCCTGTTAGGACTTCTCAGTTCTTTTTGAATAAAATCGGGGAAAAAGACGGCAACTTGTCTTTGCAGGAGTGGTTGACAATTCCGGATTATGCTTTTTCAGAAGCCGTTAACGGTGAGATTTTTTACGATGGGTTGGGTGAGGTTTCAGAGATTAGAAAAAAACTATCTCTTATTCCCGAAGATATTAGAAAGAAAAGGATTGCCGGTAATCTCTTAATAATGGCACAATCGGGACAGTATAATTTTATGCGTTCACTAAAGCGTGGAGAAAAAGAATCGGCAAGTTTTTGTTGTAATGAATTTGTAACCGCAACTATAAAAACTTTATTTCTTTTACAGGGTAAATTTGCTCCTTATTATAAATGGAGTTTTCACGCACTAAAACTTATAGAACAAAAAGAAGTTATTGAGAAACTTTCTTTCTTATTGTTAGCCGGTAACAACGAAGACGCCGTATTGAATAACAAATACTTAAAGATAGAAGAAATAAGCCGATTGATTATAGAAAGGTTAAAAGTTCAGAATTTAAGCCAAAATAATTGCGAAGATTTGGAAAAACATGCTTATTCGGTAAATGATGGAATTGTAGACGGAAATATTAGAAATTTAAATATTTTAATTTCTGTGTAAACAAGTAAAAAAATAAAAAAAGGAGATATAAAAAAATGAAAAAATGGAAATGTTTAATTTGCGGTCAAATCGTAGAGAGTGAAACTCGTCCGGACCTTTGTCCTTTGTGTAAAGCACCCGGCGAAAAGTTCGTAGAGGTTAAAGAAGATAGTTTATCTTGGGCTTCCGAACACGTTGTAGGTATCGCTAAGGAAGTTCCGGAAGAAATTAAAGAAGGACTTCGTGCAAACTTTAACGGAGAATGTTCTGAAGTCGGAATGTACCTTGCTATGGGTAGAGTTGCGGCGAGAGAAGGTTATCCCGAAATTGCTATGTATTGGGAAAAGGCTGCTTTCGAAGAAGCGGAACACGCTGCTAAGTTTGCCGAACTTTTAGGTGAAGTAGTAACCGATAGTACCGAAAAGAATTTAGAGATGAGAGTTTCGGCGGAAAACGGTGCAACGGCAGGTAAAACAGAACTGGCAAAAAAGGCAAAAGAGTTAAATTTAGACGCTATTCACGATACCGTTCACGAAATGGCAAAAGACGAAGCTCGCCATGGAAGAGCTTTCGCAGGATTACTTAAAAGATATTTTAATTAGTATTTTATTTAAAAACACACGGTTTTTGATTAGGGTGGGGGAAAATTCCCCACTCTTTTTTATTGACTTTTAATTATGATTGTGATATATTTATCTCGTTATTTTTACGGGTTTAATTTATAATTTAAGGATAAAACTTATGAAAAAAACCAAAGATTTAATCATTATTTTAGGCATTTATATTTTAGCCTATGCAATAGGCGTTATACCGTTTTTATTTATAGAGAACGTAATACTTAAAGTTTTTGTGTTTGACGTTACTGCAACTTTTATAACTTTTTTATTTTCCGTTATTTTAAAAAATTCAAGCGTTTACGATGCATATTGGTCTTTAACTCCTATGGTGATTTCGGTTTGGCTATTTATATACTATAATGCGTTTTCCGTTTGGCAAATCTTGTTTTTTATAGCGTTTAATATTTGGTCTTTAAGACTTACTGTAAACTGGATAACGGTATTTACCGATTTTTCTTACGAAGATTGGAGATATAAAAAATACCGTGCGGAAAACAAACCGTTTATGTGGTTTATAATAAATTTTTTCGGCATACATTTCGTTCCGACGTTTATAGTGTTTTTGGGAATGCTTCCGTTTTTTGAAATAGTTAAGAATTCTATGAACGCTCTTTCTCTAATAGGAATTTTCGTTATACTTTTCGGAACATCGTTAGAATTTTTCGCAGATAGAAATATGCACGAGTTTTTAAGAACTACTACTGAAAAAACCGTTTGTAAAAAAGGACTTTGGAAATATTCTCGCCACCCTAATTATTTGGGAGAAATTTCCGTATGGCTCGGAGTGTTTTTGACAATGATATTTTTCGCTCCCGATAAATGGTATTACGGAGTAGGTGCGGTTTCGGTATTTATTCTGTTTAACGTCGTATCTATTCCGCTTATGGAAAAAAGACAGTTAAAACGTAGACCCGATTATGAAGATTACAAAAAACAAACGTCTAGACTTTTTTTATTTCCGAATAAAAAATAATTGAGATAATTTTTATGAAAAAGTTTTATTTGACTAAAATTTCGGTTTTGTTTATTTGCTTAATTTTATGTTTTTGTTTCTTGGCTATGCCTACTAAAACGGTTTTTTCCGATAACGAAAGCGAAGAACTCATATTTTTCGAGGGTTTTGAAGACGGCTTATCTAATTGGAATTTAGATAATGCTTCGAATTTTTCTTTAAACGAATCTTCAAATTACGCTGTAAAGGACACGGGCAGTAAGTCCTTATATATGAATAGACAAACGGGCGAAGAAACTGCGTATTATAAAAATTCTTTTACGTTTAGTAAAACCGCCACGTATACGGTTTCGTTTAAAATATATTTTAGAGGCGGAGTAGATTCTAATTCTAATTCTAATATTCAATTATTCGTTTCTCCTGTAAATTCGGGAGAAAGTGCAGTATATAGCGAGGAGCAAGTTTATTCTTCATCTCCTGCTAAAACTTGGATAGACAACAGTTTTGAAGTTTCTTTTGAGAATAGTGAAAGTTCTGATATAGAAGTAAACTTAGGTATTTACTCTTCTGCGGGTTATGCAAAATGCTATATAGACGATATTTCTATAACAAAAAAATCAAATAAAATTTCCGAAATATACGAAGTAAATAACGATACTGTTTGTTTGATAGACGGGGCCTCTATAAGAGTTGATGCAGAAAATCCGGGTTTGAGATTTTCGGGCAAAGTTGATAAAACGGTTTACGATGAATATGTATCCGATTTTTCTGACGTTAATGCGGGAATTTTGATAGTTCCGAAAGATTATTTACAAGATTTAACGGATTTTACTTTTGGACAACTCATAAATAAAAATAAAAAATATTTGGATATAAAAGCACTTAAATGGAACAACATTGACAGTGCGGAATCTGACGGGTTTTACGGGTTTAGTTGTGTAATTTCCGAAATTTTACCGCAAAACTTGGATAGGGAATTTTCAGCAAGGGCATATTTAAGATATACGGAAGACGGTGTAACTAAATATATTTACAGCGATTTTAGTGAAGAAAAAAATTCAAGAAGCGTAAATTCCGTAGCGAAAAAATTTGTTGAAATTTATTCTTTTCCGGAAGATGTGGGAAAGGTTATAAATTACTTTGCGACCGCCGTAAAAGATTTGGAAGGAAGTAAAGATTTTGAATTAGTGTTTAACGATAACGAGTATTCTTCGGATACAAGTTTATCGGTAAAAGCGGGTTGTGTAAAAATATCCGTTGAGTTAACGGTAGGAGCAGAGGATTTCGAGATTAAAGCATACGACGGTAATACGGAATTATCTAAAATAAGCAAAAACTGTTTTTCTGTTCCTAACGATACCGATAATTTAAATTTTGCTATTACCGTTAACGGCGGAATTATCCGTAAGATTAAGGTTACTTCTTATAAAAGTTACGTAAGATAAATGAACGGAGTCTGTACGAATAGAGGCGTACGGACTTTTTTACTTGAATTTATTTTACCGTTATGTTATAATAAAAAACACGCATACTATTAAAATTTGTTTAGAGGATTTATGGAGCAAGAAAGTCAAAACCGCAATAAAAAAATTCTAATGATTTGTGCTGCTTCTAAAATGGTAATTCATTTTAGAAAGGATTTGATATTTAAATTTATTTCGGAAGGTTATAGCGTTAGCGTAGCCGCTTTTGACGACGATTATAAGAAAGAAATAATCGACTTGGGAGTGGAGTTCTATTCGCTCGATAACGATAATAGAACTCTTAATCCGTTCAAACTTTTCTCTCTTGAAAAAAAATATTTAAATCTCATAAAAGAGATATCTCCCGACGTTGTATTTACCTTTATGTTAAAGCCTAATATTTTTGGCGTTCTTGCAGCAAATAAAGCCGGAGTTACAAATATTTTTTCTATGGTTGAAGGTGCAGGGGACGTATTTATATTCAATACTATTAAATGGAAATTGATTCGTGCCGTTGTTTGTTTCCTTTATAGAAAATCTTTGAAGTGCTGTAAAAAGGTCTTCTTTATAAATAAAGACGATAAAAAAGAGTTTATAAGAAGGCGTTTAGTCAAAAAAGACAATGCCGAAGTAGTACACGGGATAGGTGTAAATTTAGAAGAGTTTGAGTTTTCTTCTATAGAAAACTTTAATACTTTTTTAATGACCGCAAGACTTCTTAAAACCAAGGGCGTTTTAGAATATTGTAAGGCGGCTAAAATAGTAAAAGAAAAATACCCCGAAGCAATATTTAATTTGGTTGGCGGAGAAGCAACTTTAACCGTATTGGATATTCAAGATTATATACAAGACGGGACGGTTAATTACATAGGAGAAGTAGACGACGTTACTCCGTACTTAAAAGATTGCTCGTGTTTTGTGCTTCCTTCGTATAGAGAGGGGCTTCCTATGTCCACGATGGAAGCGGAGGCAATGGGAAAAATAATTATAACTTCCGATACGGTAGGTTGTAGAGATACGGTAGTAGACGGATATAACGGATATTTAGTGCCGGCAAAAGACTATAAAAAACTTGCGGAAAAAATGACTTACGTTTTAGAACACCCTGCCGATATGTTGATGATGGGAGAGAACGGAAGAAAGTTTGCCGAAGAAAATTTCGATAGGGAAAAGATAAATAATAGAATTTTTAAAATCGTTACAAGGTACGGAGAATGATATGCCAAAGTTTAGCGTAATAGTTCCCGTATATAACGTAGAAAAATACTTAAAAGAGTGTATAGACAGCGTATTAAATCAAACTTACGATAATTTTGAACTGATACTTGTTGACGACGGTTCTACCGACGGGTGCGGTAAAATTTGCGATGAGTACGCTAAAAAAGACAGTAGAGTAAAAACCGTTCACAAGAAAAACGGCGGGCTTGTTTCCGCAAGGAAGACGGGGGTAAAAGCCTGTAGCGGGGATTATACTTTGTGTTTAGACGGAGACGATTTCCTTTCCCTTTCTTGTTTAGAAGAAATAAGTAATATTATTGAAAAATTTAATCCCGAAATTATTTCTTTCGAATTTGTAAAAGATAAAGGATTAAGGGAAGAAAAAATAAATTTGAGATTTAAATCTGGTTTTTACGATAAAGAGAAAATGCAAGAAGAAATCTATCCGTTTTTAATTGAAAGTAAAAACGGAGAATATTTTTCTAATTGTATTTGCGGAAAAGTTTTTAAAAGGGAACTTTATTCTAAATTTCAATTACTCGTGGACGATGAAATCAAAATAGGGGAAGACTGTGCTTGCACAAAGCCTATCTTGTTTAACGGTAAGTCTTTATTCGTTTCTGATAAAGCGTTTTATTTTTATAGAGAAAACGAAAACTCTATGACTAAGGATAGAAAACCTTTTAATTTACTTTGTCCAAAAATTGTTGCTAAACATTTTGAAAGCAATATGGATATATCTTATAAAGATATTCAAGACCAAATTTACAGAAATTGCGTGCATTTTTTATTTAATTCTTGCTGTACGCAATTTTATAAAAAACAAAGTTATAAAGATATAAAAAAAGAAATAAAAAATATTTTAGAAGACGAATATTATAAAAAAGCCATACAAAATTGTAAATACGGAAAATGTTTTTCGGGGAAGTTAGCATTGTTTTGTTTAAAACACGAATTTATTTTTCCGATGAAAATATATAGTAAGATTAAGCGTTTATGAAAGATATAAAACAAGCGACATTTTCGAGCGTAATATGGAAATTTATGGAGAGATTTATCGCACAAGGGATATCTCTTATAGTTGCCATAATAATAGCAAGGATATTAGACCCGTCTGATTACAGTGTGGTAAGTTTCGTTACCATATTCTTTAATTTTGCTAATATTATAATTTCCGGCGGGCTTAACACCGCTTTAATGCAAAAAAAAGACGCCGATAGCGAAGATTATTCCACGGTTTTGCACGTCAGTATTATTTTATCCGTTGTAGTGTATTTAATCCTTTTCTTTTTAGCACCGGTTATCGCTTCACTATATCATCAAGAGGTTTTAATACCTATTATAAGAATAATGGGGTTATCTCTTCCCATAACTGCGATAAAATCTATTTGGTGTGCTTATATTTCCGCTAATTTACAATTTAAAAAATTCTTTTTTGCAACGCTTGGCGGAACTTTGGTTTCGGCAGTAGTCGGAATACTTATGGCACTAAGAGGTTACGGGGCGTGGGCTTTAGTTGCTCAACAAATGACTAATACTTTTATAGATACCGTAATTTTAATTTTATGTACAAGAATTCATATAGTATTAAGAATATCTTTGCAAAAATTTAAGGTTTTGTTTAAGTACGGTTGGAAAATTTTATTGTCTTCGTTTATAGGAACTGCTTATACACAATTATCTCCGCTTGCGATAGGGTTAAAATTTACTAAAGAAGACTTGTCTTTTTATACTAAGGGAAACAGTTTTCCCACTATGCTTTCTTCTTCTACAACCAATACTTTTTCTGCGGTTTTATTTCCCGTCCTTGCAAAATATCAAGACGATAAGGAAAAGATTTTAAAATATACAAGACTCTATATGAAATTAGCCTCTTTCGTTGCGTTTCCGTTTATGTTGGGTTTTTTGGCAGTAGCGGATAATTTTGTAAACGTTATTCTTACCGAGAAATGGTCTCCCGCAACTTTTTATATAAGAATATTTTGTATAGCGTCTATGTTCGATATTATTGCCGTCGGAAATTGCGAAACCATAAAAGCAATAGGCAGGAGCGACGTATTTTTAATTATGGAAATAATTAAAAAATCTTGCTATTTTATAACTTTGTTTTTGTTCATATTTCTTTCTAATTCGCCAGAAATACTTTCTATTGCCTCAATAGTATGTGCAGTAGTACAGATTCTTGTAAACAGTATACCGAACATAAAACT
Organism: Christensenellaceae bacterium; assembly: GCA_045598545.1. GTDB lineage: Bacteria > Bacillota > Clostridia > Christensenellales > Borkfalkiaceae > UBA1259. Next base: position 27,525 of record JAZLMI010000045.1, read on the forward strand.
TATAGGATATAAAGTAAAATATCAAATAATGGACTTATTGCCTAATGCCGTAATTTCCGTTTTAATGTGCGTTGCCGTTTATTTTATAGGCAAAATAGAAATGAACAATTTATTAAATCTTGTTTTGCAAGTTGTATCGGGGATAGGGATATATTTAATTTTAAGCATAATAACTAAAAATAAAAACTTAAATTATACTTTTAACGTTGCAAAGAGTTTTTTAAAGAAAAAGGGAAATAAAAATGGATAAAAACGAATTTCTAAAAGAAATGCATAATCATATAGACCAATCTTATAACGATTTTTTAAAGTTTAGAAGCGTTTTATATGATATTCTAAATAAATTTCATAACGTTTGCAAGGATAACGGAATTCATTATTATTTAGCGTTCGGCTCTCTTTTAGGAGCGGTTAGAGATAACGATTTAATGCCACCGTGGGATTCCGATATAGACGTAGTTATTCCTTTAAGCGAAAAGGAAAAACTTATATCCGCAATGCAAAAAGATTTTGGAGAAGAGTACTTTTTTGAGAGTGAAAATACCGATAAAAAATATCCGTATTTTCAGATGCGTGTGTGTAAAAAAGGTTTTGACGCTAAACACAGTCACATAGATGTCTTCTATATGTTAGACTGTTCTGATAACATAAAAAAGCAAGAAAAATTAAAGAAAAAACTTGTAAAATTGTTTTGGATAAGGTGCTATAAGTTAGAACCTGTAAACAAAGAAGATTTCAAGAACAAAACTATCTATTATGCTAAAAAATTAAGAAAGTTTTTATATTCCTTTTATCCTTTGTGGCTTATAAATAGGAAATTTAAAAAGTATTCGAATAAATATAAAGGAAGTAATCACTATATAATTTTCAGCGAATCCGCTTTACGTTTTAATAAAAACGTATTCGGGGAAGGAAAACTTATTAAAATTAACGGTATGGAATTTAACACTCCTAATGACACGATTGAGTTTTTAAAAGTTAAATACGGGGATTATAAAAAGATTTTCCCGATAGAAAATAGATTTAACGAGTTTTATAACTGTTATAATAAAATCAAAAAAGGCGAGGGCATAAATGAGTAAGTATAAAGTAGGTTTTACAACGGGAGTTTTCGATATGTTCCACGTTGGGCATTTAAATCTCTTTGAACGTTGTAAAAAAATGTGCGACTATTTAATCGTTGGGGTTTGTGATGACGATTACGTTAAAAACGTTAAGCATAAAATTCCCGTAATGCCGTTAGAGGAGAGAGTGAGAATACTTTCCGCTTTAAAATGTGTAGACGAAGTTCAGGTAATAAACGTTAAAGAAACAGAAGATAAAATGCTTTGTCTTGAAAAATTTAAATTTGACGTTTTGTTTTCGGGGGACGACTGGAAAGGTACGGAAAGATACTTAAAAACCGAAGAGCAATTTGCTCCGCTTAACGTCAAGATAGAATATTTGCCTTACACAAAAGGCGTTTCTACGACCGAACTTAAAGAAAGAATATTAAAGAGTTTTAAATAATTTTTAAAAATGAAAACGTTAAAGATAAAAACCAAAAATCCTTATGGAGTAATTGTAGATTATGGTGCTTCGGAAATTTTAGGCTGTGCAATAAAGGGTGCAAAAAAAGTTTTAATTGTTTCGGATGAAACCGTTATGCCTCTTTATGGAGAAAAGATAAAAAAAGATATAGAACGTTATTGTGATAATGTATATACTTTTATACTTAAAAGCGGAGAAAAGTGTAAAACACAAACTTCGGTACAAGAGATGTTGACCTTAATTGCCGAGTTGAATTTTTTAAAAACCGATTGTTTAGTTGCTTTTGGTGGCGGAACGGTTTTAGACGTAACGGGATTTGTTGCTTCGGTTTTTAAAAGGGGAATACCTTACGTAAACGTTCCCACTACACTTTTATCAATGGCAGACGCCTGTATAGGTGGCAAAACGGCGATTGATTTTTTGAGTTATAAAAATATAATCGGGTCTTTTTATCAGCCCAAGGCTGTTTTTTGCGACACTAAGTTTTTGAGTTCTTTAAAAGAAGAAGACTATAAAGACGGTTTAGTGGAGATTATAAAGTGCGGAATAATAGGTGATAAAAAACTTTTAAAAGACGTAGAGAATAAAAAGCCCATTGATGAACTTATATATAAAGCGTTAAAATTAAAAGCCAAACTTATTGAACAAGACGAACTTGATAATGATAAAAGGCAACTTCTAAATTTCGGGCATACTTTTGCTCACGCAGTAGAGAGTTATTCTGGTTTTACCGTTTCACACGGCAAAGCGGTTGCTTTCGGTATGGTAAAAGAAACGATAATTTACGATAAATTATATAATAAAAAGCAAGCGTTAAAACTAATGGATATTTTAAATAGAGAAAATATTCAATGGAAATTTGATTTTGATAAAGACAAACTTTTAGAATTTATATCCTGTGATAAAAAACGAGAAAAAGACCAAATATCTATGATTTTCCCGAAAAGTATAGGAAAGTGTAAAATAGTAAAAGTTAAAATGCCAAAATTAAAGGAGGCGTTATTTGAAATTACTGGTAACCCCGTCTGAACTTAAAGGGAAAGTAAACGTTCCTTCTTCTAAATCGGTTGCGATAAGGGCAATTTTATGTTCGGCGTTTTCGGATTTTCCTACGGATATAACGATAAACGGGTTTTCCGGCGATATAATGGCTTCGCTTTTTGCCGTAAAATCTTTGGGTGGAAATTTTGAAATTTTAAATAATACGGTTAAAATTTATCCTATTGTTAAAGACCATTCGTTGAAGGTTGTAAACGTAGGAGAGAGTGCACTTACTTTAAGGATTTTGTTGCCTTTGGTTTGTGCTTTTTCTTTAAATGTAAAATTTGTCGGTGAAGGCAGAATAGAAAATAGGCCGATAAAAGAATTGCTGTCTAGTTTAAAGGGCGTAACGTATTCTTCTTGTAAAGTTCCTCTTACAATATCCGGAACGCTTTTAGGGGGAGATTATGTTGTAAACGGAAATATAAGTTCTCAATATATAACGGGGCTTTTGTTTTCTCTTCCTTTACTTAAAAAGAATAGTAATTTGAAAATAGAAGATAAAATTTGTTCTTCTTCTTATATAGATATGACTATTGATGTTTTAAGGTCTTTTGGAATTAAAATAGAGAGAAAAGAAAACGAATTTTTTATTAAAGGCAATCAAAAATTTATTTCTCCGAAAAAATTTTTTGTGGAAGGCGATTATTCTTCTTCTGCGTTTTTTATAGGTTCTAATTTTTTGGGGGATAAAATAGAAGTTAACGGTTTACAAAAAGATAGTTTTCAAGGGGATAAGGACATTTATCTAAAATTAAAAGATTTTGAGACGGGAAAGGTTGATATTTCAGATACGCCGGACCTTTTTCCTATACTTTCGGTTTGTGCTTGTTTTATAAATAAACAAATTTGCTTTTCGGGGACTGAAAGGCTTAAATTTAAAGAAAGCGATAGAGTAAAGAATATGAAATACGTTTTGGAAAAATTAGGGGCTAAAATAAGAATTTCAAGAGATACTTTTACGGTTTATGGCAAAGGAAAACTAAAAGGCGGAGTAACTTTGAAAAAGATAAAGGACCATAGAATTATAATGGCGGAAATAATTGCATCTTTTAAATCCGATAATCCCGTTACTATAAAGGGGTGTGAATTTGTGGATAAATCTTATCCCGATTTTATCGAAGATTGTAAGGCACTCGGAGGGAATATAAATGTTATATAATGGTTTTGATATAGATATTTATGGTGAAAGCCATTCCGAATACATAGGGGTAAAAGTTTACGGAATAGAAAAAGGTAAAAAAATAGACTTAAGAGAATTAAGTGCTTTTTTAGAAAGAAGAAAAAGCAAATTGTCAAGTACGACTTTAAGAAGAGAACCGGATATCCCCGAAATTTTAAGTGGTATTAAAGACGGAAAAACCGACGGAAACGTTTTGGAAATAAGGTTTAGAAATGCCGATATAAATAAAAAAGATTATGAAAAATATAAAAATATTCCGAGGCCTTCCACTGCGGATTATCCGAGAATGGTAAAGTTCGGAGATAATTGTACTACGGGGGGCGGTGCTTTTTCGGGTAGAATGACTTTGCCTATTTGTGCCGTAGGTGGAGTGCTTTTACAGATATTAAAGGAAGAAGGAATAGAAATAGATGCTCATATTTTATCGGTGGGGAAAATAAAGGGTAAGCCGTATAATCCTTTAACGGGAGAATTAAAGGAAGATAAAAATTTTTATAAAAAAATTTGCAACTACACCGAAAAAGTAAAAAAATCGGGAGACAGTTTGGGCGGAGTTATAGAGTGTAAAGTTACAGGTCTAAAAGTCGGTGTGGGCGGAGAGTTATTTAAAGGAATAGAAAGTGCTGTTTCTCTGAATATGTTTGCAATTCCTTCGGTAAAAGGAATAGAGTTCGGAAGCGGATTTAAAGGTGCGAAATTAAAGGGTTCAGAAAATAACGACGAGTTTTTAATAGAAGACGGCAAGGTTAGAACAAAAACTAACAACGCAGGCGGTATTTTAGGCGGTATGGCAAACGGTATGCCCGTAATATTTAAAGTTGCGTTTAAGCCTGTTCCGTCTATAAGAAAAGTTCAGCAAAGCGTCGATATCGAAAAAAATATTTTAACAAAAATAAAGATAGAAGGTCGGCACGACGCCTGTGCGGTTTTAAGGGCGTCGGCAATAGTTGAAAGTGCTACGGCAATAGCATTATATCCGATGATTAAAAAAGAGAATTGCGATTTAACTTCTTTAAGAGAACAAATAGACGTCATAGATTATAATATTTTAGAATTGATTGAAGAAAGAAAGAATATAGTTTTAGAAATAGGTAAAATAAAAAAGGACAATTCTTTAAAAATAGAAGACAAAAAAAGAGAAAAAGAAATAATAGAAAATTTAACCGATAAATTTCCCAATCAAAAAGATTTTATAGAAAAAATATATCCTGAGATTTTTGAAATATCTAAGAAGGTTCAAGAAGATGAGTAAGTACGGAGTTTTGGGAAAAGATATTTCGTATAGTTTGTCGCCTTTTATATATGACAAGTTTTTTACCGAAGATTACGAAATTATAAATAAAGAAGAATTTGAGTTACAGTCTTTTTTTAAAAGCCGTGATTTTAAAGGTATAAACGTTACCACTCCGTATAAAGAGAAGTGTATAAAATATTTAGACGAAGTTTCTCCGCTTGCCAAAGTTACGGGGTCAGTGAATACTATATTGAACGATAATGGTAAACTTATAGGATATAATACCGATTATTTCGGGTTTCAACGAGCGGTAAATTATTACGGGTTGAAATTTGCTGGGGAAACGGTATTGATTTTGGGTACAGGTGGTGCGGCGAAAACCGTTTACGAATTTGTAAAAAATTCGGGCGGAGTTCCTTTTTTAGTGGGAAGAAAGTCAAAGATAAATTATAGAAACGTATATAAGCACTTTAAAAACAGTGCTAAAATTATAGTAAACGCTACTCCTGTCGGCGGAAAGTTTTCGGGCTGTCCTATAAAAATTAAAAAGTTTACTAACGTGAAAAAGGTTTTTGATTTGATATATTCACCACTTAAAACGGAGTTGATTTTAGATGCCGAAAAAATGGGGATACCTTGTTTTAATGGACTTTATATGCTTATATCTCAGGGGTTAAAAAGCATGGAATTTTTTGGGCTTAAAGAAAAAATAAACGAAGAAAAAGCCTATGAGTTTTTGATTAACTCCGTTCAAAATATAGTTTTAGTCGGTATGGCAGGGGCAGGAAAATCTTGTATAGCAAAAGGCTTATCCGAAATACTTAATAAGCCGTTTATAGACACCGATGAAGAAATAGAGAAAAAAGAAAAAAAATCCGCTTCTGAAATTATAGAAACTTTTGGGGAAAAATATTTTAGAAAAAAGGAAAGAGAAGTTATAAAAGAGATTTCTTCTTTTAAGGGGTATATCATTTCTACGGGTGGCGGAGTCGTCCAAAACAAAGATAACGTTTTAGATTTGAAAAAGAACGGTAAAATCGTGTACGTTAAAAGGAATGTAGAGTTATTGAGTAAAGATAATAGACCCTTATATAAAAAATACGGAGTAGATAAGATATTTTTAAGACGTAAAAAAATATATGAAGGAATTAGTGATATCGAAGTTGAAAACGACGGGGAAATATCCGATACGATAAATAAACTTGCGGAGATGTTAAGATGAAACTTTTAATTATAAACGGAGTAAATTTAAATTTTTTAGGGATAAGAGAACCTAATCTTTACGGCAATAAAACTTATAAAGAGTTGACAAAGTACGTTAAAGAGGTCGCAAGAAAAAACGATATAAAAGTAAAGATTGTTCAAAGTAATTACGAAGGTAAAATAGTGGAGTGGATTTTAGGTGCATATAAAAAGTACGACGGAATAATAATCAATGCGGGGGCATATACTCATACTTCGATAGCGATATTAGACGCTTTAAAAGCGGTAAATATAAAAACAGTGGAAGTGCATTTAACGGATATAGATAAAAGGGAAGAATATAGAAAGAAATCTTATATTTCGGAATATGCGGAAAAAGTTATAACCGGTAAAGGATTTTTAGGATATAAAGAAGGGATAGAATATTTTAAGTAAAACAAATCCGCCGTTGCTAAATTGCAACGGCGGATATTTATATTCATTATAATTTACTGGGGTCGATAACTTCGGCGAGGAAGGGGAATTCTCTATAACGTTCAGCGTAATCCAAGCCGTAACCGATAACGAATCCGCAAGGGATATCAAAGCCCGCATAATCTACGTCAATTTCAACTTCTCTTCTTTCTTTTTTGTCTAAGAAAGCACAAATTTTAATAGAAGCGGGGTTTTTCTTTTGTAAGAGTTCACGGAAGAAGTGAAGCGTTTTTCCACTGTCTACAATATCTTCTATAATTAAAACGTCTTTACCTTTAACGTCAGAACGGATATCGTTAATCATTTCCATTTCTCCGCTTACCGTTCCGTTCCTGTAAGAAGAGAGTCTTGCAAAATCCATTGAAATAGGTAATTTAATATTTCTTACAACGTCGGCAAAAAAGATAATAGCCCCTTTCAACATTCCGATAACGATTAAATCTTTGCCCTTGTAATCTTGGGTGATTTTAGCACCGAGTTCTTTAACTCTTTTTTGAATTTGTTCTTCGGTTAAAATGATTTTGTAGTTTTCCATAGGTTCTCCTTTGTTACGATAATTTTATTATTTTTTTTGTGTTCCCGTCTATTTTCACCCTATCTGATATTTCAACGTTAAATATTGCTAATATCTCTTTACCGTCGGCTAAAAGCGGAATATCGTTTCTAGTTTTAAGCGGTATTTTTTTATCGGTTAAGTAATCGTTTAGTTTTTTTGTTCCACCGCCGAATTTTGTAAATATATCGCCGTCTTTTTTGTTTCTTATGATTGCGGTTTTCGGAATTTTGTCTAAATCTATATATAATCCGTCTTTTAAATTATATGAATTTACTTTTTCTATGTTGTAAGTTTTTCCGCTAAAAAGGAATTTTCCCTCTTGAAAAGGTAATACTGTTTCGGTTTGTTGGGTATTTAAATAAAAGGCTATTTTGTCGTATTCTCTTATAGCGGTTATGTTATTTAATAGGTTAATAGAAGCTCCGTTTTTTTTGTTTGATAAGGAAAAAGCATCATCTATGTGAATTTTTTCCCAATCTTTTTTTACGCCTAAATGTTTTAACGCTTTAATTTCTGCACGAGCAAAGATAGAATAGTGGGACGGAATTTTTATTTCGGCTTTGTTATTTAAAAGAGAAAGAAATTTATCCGCTTGTTGCTCCAAAAAGTCATCGTCGCTTTTAACTGAATCAGATAACCTTTTAACGCTCTGTTCAAAGTTCGGAAAAATTTCTTTTATTTTGGGTATTATTTGTAAGCGTATAAAATTTCTCGTATAATCGTCGTCAAAATTAGTTTGGTCGGTAACGAAAGGAATATTGTTTTCTTTGACGTAGTTTTCTATTTCTTCTTTAGAAACAGTTAAAAAGGGTCTTATAATTTTATCGTCAAAATTTTCGGTTATGCCTTTAAGCCCTTTTATGCCTGTGCCACGAAATAGGTTAAATAAGACAGATTCGGCATTGTCTTTTAAATGATGAGCGGTTGCAATTTTGTCGCACTTTTTAGAAGATAAAGCGTCAAAAAAGCAGTCGTAACGTAAAATTCTTGCCGATTGTTCTAAAGAAAGTTTTTCTTGTTTTGATTTTTTAATACAGTCTACTTTGTATAAAAGTAAAGGGACGTTGTTTTTTTTGCAAAAAGATTTAACGAATTCGGTATCCGATAAAGAACTTTCGCCACGAATACCGTGTTCAACGTTGATAGCAATCACGTTGATAGGGAATTTTTTAGAATATTCGAGCATATAATGAAGAAGTGCCATAGAGTCGCTTCCGCCGGAAAGGGCAACGGCAATAGTGTCGTTTTCGCTCACAATATTTTTTAAATCCACTAACATAAATCTATTGTAGCATAAAAAGGACAAAAATTTCAACTTTTGTAAAGGGGAAATTTAAAAATTTTTTATTGTAACGGTTGACAAAAATGATTTTATGGTATATTATAATTAAGCGTTTCAAATGAAGCGATAAAAAACGACATCGCGGGGTGGAGCAGCTTGGTAGCTCGTCGGGCTCATAACCCGAAGGTCAGGTGGTTCAAATCCCCTCCCCGCAACCACAAAAAGAAAGGACTTACCAAAAGGTAGGTCCTTTCTTTTTGTTATTAGGTAGATGGGGGGATTCGAATTAGGAGAAAATTGCTGAAAGCAATTTGTCCGAAGGACTAAACTGTCCAGTGGACAGTTTATCGGGAGGCTCGAGAGAAGCAAATCCCCTCCTCAGCCGTAGACTGCAATCCCTTTGGCGTTCCGCCTTTCCATTTAGAGATTATATTTTTTAAATAGATTATTGTAGTATTCCTTTTTTTGTTCTTCCGTCATAAGATTAGTCTGTTCGTCTTCCGATTTGTATAAATTAACGATTTTAATGCCGTTCTTTTTTGCATATTTCATAGCGGTTTTTGCTCCACTACGATAACTGTTTTCGTTTACATAGCAAATAAGTGTATCACAATCATTTATCATTTGTGCATTACTACTTGTAATTCGTCTTTTAAAATGTTCTTCTTCTATTTCATACATTATTGTTTTGATATCAGAAAAAGGTGTTATAATTTCATTTTCAAAAATTTCATCCTTAGTTATTTTCTTCTTTATTATATTTAAACTCGTAATTACAACTTCAATTTCTATATCTTTATTTGTTTTTCTAAATTCTCGGCAAAGATTTAATGCTAAACTGTCAAATTCTCCGTGTGTTCCCATTATAAAATTTCGGCAACCCAAATCAATTTCTTTCTGAATTGCGGTTTTTAGTTTTTCTTTTACATTTTGATATGGCGATAAATTTCTATGACCAATAAAACAAACTCGTTTACTCATTAAACATATTCCTTATAGGGTTGTAATTACAACCATTATATATTATTATGTTTAAATTTTCAACCTTTATGGTTGTAATTATGTCCTTAAAGTAAAAATTTCATAGGTTAAAATTATAGTTGTAAAAACAACCATAGGGGATTTTAAGTTATGAAAATAAGTGAAGTAGTGTCTTTGCGTGTCAGGAATATACTTAATGAAAAACAACTAACTCAATACCGTCTTGAACATGATATTGCAATGCCACACAATACATTGAAAACTTTGATGGGTAAACGAAATAAAAGTGTAAATTTAAGAACGATAATGCAAATTACAAAAGGGCTTAATATGACACTTGCTGAATTTTTTAACGACCCCTTATTTGAAGACGAAAATATAGATATTTATGAATAGCAAAGACGAAGAATAAAAAAGTGCTACACATATCGACGAAACGGTATACACAAAAAGTTCAATTTGACTTTGGCGAACGCAATCAACAAAAAACGCACACTTTTCGGTGTGCGTTTTTTTAGCGATATAAGTTTTTTTGGTTTATAAACAATTATTTTTGAGCGTGTCTTAACATAAACCAAGTTGTTGAGCCGAGTTCTTTAACGGTATGTTTTTTTATTGTTTCAAACCCAAAGTGGGTGTAAATTGCGACATTTCGTTCGGTGTTAGTGAAAAGAAACACGTCTCTATCTTGACTATCAAGTTCTTTGAAAAGTTGACGCATAAGATTTGATGCGAGCTTTTGTCCCTGTCGTGGTGTTTGAACGGCAAAAGCCTCAATATAAATAGTGCCTTCTCTGAATTTGAAATCTTTTTCATCTTCGCTGATATACTGTAAAATTTGAGTGAAGTTATTGCCGACCTCTTTCGTTTCAAGACTACTAAACTTATTGCCGAGTGTGATAGCGTCAATTTCAGCTGAACTGTCAACGGGCGTCAGTATCATTACGGCTGAATAATCATCGTTTGTTAATATAACTCCTACTTTTTCTGCATTATTTATAAATATTTCTGATAAATCATTGTAGATTCTCATATAAGAGGAGTGAGATGCCGGAAGAGTCGGAATAGGATATTTATAATCGGCAAAGGCTTGTGTTATGGTAAGAGATGCTAATTTATGGTCGATTTCGTTTTCGATAAGGCGAAATCCTTCGGGTAAGTTTTTAAATAAATTTAATTTATTCATAACTTTCTCCAAAATTCTTGATAACATTTTATTATTATACTTAAAAGTGGAACACGTTGCAAGTGTTTATACTTTATTTGTGTTTATTTTATTTATTAAAGTTTTTGTCGAGTTTTTCTGTGTAATTTTCGGTTTGTTTTTAAGAAACTTGCTTAAATTTACAAGAAAATACTGGAAATTTGTTTCAATATACATTATAATATATAGTAATTAATAAATAAGAGGAGATAATATATGCAAGTTGAAGAGCGACTGATTAGTCTTGTTAAAAAATTCTACGATAGCGTTGATTATTGTATTGGATATCCCGTTTGCCAATATCCAAACACATCCGGATTTGGCGAATGGTACGTTAAAACAGGACTGTGTGATATTGCGACTAACAACGTAGGAAACCCTTTTGACGACGAACAATTCCTGTTAAACGCCACTTTAATCGAAAGAGAAGTTATTCAGACGTTTTCAGAGTTATATGGCATACCTAAGGGTCAGGAATGGGGGTTTGTTACCAATAGCGGTACAGACGGAAATATGCACGGAATCTATTTTGGAGCAAAGAAACTTCAAAGAGAAACCGGAATGCTTCCCATTGTTTATATTTCCAAAGAAGCTCATTATTCATCATCTCGTTTATGTGACGTTCAAAACCTTGAAACTCGAATGATTGATTTTGACAAACAGGGGCGTATGGACCCGGACTCGTTCAGAAAAAATATTGACCCGTCTAGACCGGCATTGATTGTTTTTGCAATAGGGTCTACTTTTATGGGAGCTACGGATGACCAACCAGCAATTCAAAAAGTATTAGAAGAGGTAAAACCGATTGCCGTTTATAAACACCTTGATGCCGCCTTGTTTGGTGGATATTTCCCGTTTACTGAATTTAAAGATATTGTCAATATGCAAAAACAAGGGTATGATTCAATTGCCATTAGCGGTCATAAATTTTTTGGTATTGATGAGCCGTGCGGTTTGTTTTTAAGCCGAAAGGATGTTTTAGAAGCACAAAGGTCTGTAAAAGTAGAGTATCTCCATAATGATATGCCCTTGATTAGCTGTTCAAGAAGTGCTGTGGCTCCTTTGAAATTTTATTGGATTTTAAAGCACGTCGGATTTGATAGTTTTGTTAAAGAGGCAAAGTCTATGCTTGAAAATACCAGATACCTTCAAGAAAAATTGGACGAAATAAGTTATCCCGCATGGCATATGCCTTATAGCAATACTGTATTTTTCAAGCGTCCACCCGATTGGATACGCAGAAAGTATATGCTTGCAAACGGTTATATTCCGCAGTACGGCGGTGAACTTTCTCATATCGTTGTTATGCAACACGTGAAAAAGAATATTATAGATGAGTTTATTGCCGATATTAAAAATAATGGTTGACACATTGCTTTTTATATGTTATAATGACCGAAAACAAAAGAAAAAGGAAGGATATTATGAAAAAAATTGTACTGTTTTTATGCACTTTGGCTCTTTTAGTAACCAGTTGTTTCTCTTTACTTGCTTGTGATAATAAAGCACCTCAGAAGAAGTACGACAAGGCGAGTTTGGAAATTAATCTTAATGTTGGTGATGAACTTAACATTGACGCAAAAGCATCGGTTAGTTACTGCAAAACGAAAGACGGAATTGATTTCGTTCTTGATGCAAACGTATTAAACTCAACTTTCAAAGTTAAGGTTTACTATGTTGGCGGAGATATCGTTATCGGTTCGTCTAGCGGTGAAGATGAAATGAAATATATGCCGAAAATTGAAATAGGAACAATAAATGATTTGATTGACAGTTTCTTTGAAATTCCGCAAGTTAAAACAATTTATGATTTCGTTGGTGAAGTTATAGATAGAAATGAAATTGAAGCCGACATTAGCCTCGATAAAATAAAAAGTTTGATTTCTTTACCCGAATTTGAAGACGGAAAATCTTTTAATCTTAAAGATGGACTTGAAGGCATAATCGACTTTATCGTAGACAATCAAGACACTTTGATTTACGATTACGTGTTAGGATTAATAGTAGATTCTAAAATAGCTTCTGGAGAGGTTGCCCCACAAAATAGAGAAGGGACAATAGCTCAGTTAAAATCAAACGTTTCAACTTATCTTAGCGAATTGTTAGATGACGATATTACGATTGAAGGGTTCTTGAATAAGATATTGGGTTTAATCAGTGAGGGCTTAACAATTAAAGACGTAATGGGTTTCATTGATATGATATTATCGGGTCTTCAAATTGAAACCCAAGAGTTAGTAGATTTAGTTAATACGGTGTTTGGTTTCGAAATGCCCGATGCTCCTGATGGGGTGAGTTTTTCGGAACATGCTTTAACACAACTTAACGGATATGCGTCTATGTTTGGAGAATATACCGAGATATTAGACGTAAAAGTTTGCGAACTCATAGGAGCATTAATGCAAAATACTGAATTTTCGTTAGAAACCGACGTGTTGCCTATGATTAACGGAATGCTTGGGTCTATGACGTTTAAGGGGGCTATTCAATCAGTTTTAAGTTCAATCGGTTTAGATTTGGGCGTTGACACGGTTTTAGGAATTTTGTCAAGTATTAGCGTAGAAAAATTTGAACTTACGCTTAACCATTGTACGGACGGCGTAAAAGTGTTTGCTCTTCCGAAAATTGATAAATAATAGAGTTTATAAAAACACAAAAATCGGCAGTTAAAGAATTAACTGCCGATTTTTTTAAAAAGAATAAAGCCTTATAATAAAATGTAAAAAATTAAAAATTAATATGGTTATTTGTATTGACATATTATGGCACTTTGCGCTATAATACAAGAAATCGTTAAGGAGACGAACTTGTATGATTGAAATTGCCGAAAAATCCTTATCTAAATATACCTTTATTGATTTATTCGCAGGACTAGGCGGTTTTAGATTGGCTTTAGAGTCGTTAGGTGCTAAATGTGTGTATTCTAACGAATGGGATAAACCGGCTCAAGACGTTTATAAGGAAAATTTTGGAGATACTCCTGAGGGCGATATTACTAAAGTAGATGAAAAAACCATCTCTGACCATGATATCTTGTGTGCAGGGTTTCCTTGTCAGGCTTTTTCTATAAGTGGGAAACAAAGAGGTTTTGAGGATAGTAGAGGAACATTATTTTTTGATGTTGCGAGAATTGTCAAAGAAAAAAAACCTAAAATTGTTTTTATGGAAAATGTTAAAAACTTTGCTTCTCACGACGGAGGAAGGACACTTCAAGTTGTAAAAGCGACTATGGAGAAACTGGGTTATACTTTTTATCAAAAAGTTTTGAATGCAGTGAATTATGGTATTCCTCAAAAACGAGAAAGAATATATATGGTTTGTTTCAGGAATGATTTAATGGTAAATAATTTTAAATACCCTAAGCCTTTTAAACTGACACGCCACGTTGAGGATTTTTTGTTAAATGATGAATCTATGGTAAAAAATTTGTATGTTGATAGAGCCGATACTTATTATAACGGTGAAATCGATGATAAGTATAGTGATAAATCCATACGACTTGGAGTAGTTAATAAAGGGGGACAAGGAGAAAGAATTTATAGCACTAAAGGAATTGCTATCACTTTTTCTGCCTATGGTGGCGGAATTTTTTCAAAAACAGGGGGATATCTTGTTAACGGAAGACCTAGAAAGTTACATCCAAGAGAGTGTGCAAGATTAATGGGTTATCCTGATTCATATAAACTGTCTTCGAGCAAAAACCAAGCATATAAACAGTTTGGAAATTCTGTAGTGATTGATGTTTTACAATATATTTTAGTTGAAATCGGAAAATGTATGGAGGGTAATAACTAATGAATCAATTTGATTTTTATATTTATTTGGTTTCTCATGGCGTTCCAAAAAAAGTATGTAGTGACCACGTTTCAAAAATTAAAAGGATAGAAAAAAGTATAAAAAACTGCGATTTAGATGACGAATATTATAAAGATTGTTGCAGTTACTTGCTTTCTCTTTTTGAAAATAAAGGAGAAAATGAAAAAATGGAGAAAGCACTTATAGGTAATTTACCGATTGGAAAATATACTTTAAGTACTTTTACATACTCAATTAGAAAATATATCACATTTATGGATGATTATACAGGCAGAAATTAAATTAAAGTAGCAATTTCGTTTATAGTTAGGAATCTATAATTTAGATTAATTTCTATTGAAAAGATGACGTTAGCATTGAATGTGTTTGATAATTTTCTGATTTCGTAGCTTTCTCCACGATTAGAAAACATAAATTCGTTTCCGTTGATGATAAATCTTTTATTGTGCAAATTACAGTTAGAGATTATAAACAATTTATCTTTTAAAATATCAATTGAATTTATATCATAATTTTTTATCAAGTGGTTTTTTACTAGTTGGATATTGTTTTTCCCAATACTAGAAGAACCACTTCTTTTTATTCTATATTTTGCCGAAACGTCGAATGCGTTACCGAAGTCTTCAAGTGGTAATATTTTATAATTATTAGTGATAATAAATTTAACGTTCTTTTTTACATAATTGGTTGTAATCCAGTTTGTAAAAACTGTTTGTGCATTTGGAAAAGATATATTTTTCCCAGTGGTTCCTGCTTCTTTAAAATTATCAAAATCTTTATTCATTATATCCATTATGGTTTTTGCAAACTTGTTACACGGGGTTACATTTAAAGGACTATAATCAAATGTTTTTGTTTGTAAATTTGGAATAAGAACAAATTGACCAAATTGGGCAGGACAATGTTTAATTTCGAAAAAATATTTATATCCGTCTTGACGACAAACCAAAATATCGGACGTTGTTGAGTTTGTGCCTCCTTGATGAATAAAATTTGCTTTTTTGCCAAACGTTTTATTTAAATAATTCGTGCATTGAATTTCAAAATCTTCCCATATTGACATGTTTTTAGTCCTCATTAATCATTATATTTTTAATGTGCTATTGTCTTAATTATTTATGACAAGGCGTTTTCTGCTTGTTTTAAGTTTATTTCGTTTAAAGTTTTCAGTTCGAAGAATTTTCCTTTCTTTTGAACCAGTTCTTCGTAAGTTCCCGATTCAACGCACTTTCCTTGTTCCATAACTATTATTCTATCGGCGTTTCTTATCGTTGAAAGTCTATGGGCGACTATAAACGTCGTTCTTCCTTTAATAGAACTTTCTATCGCTTTTTGAACGTGATATTCTGATATGTTATCGAGTGCCGAAGTCGCTTCGTCCAAAATTAAAATTTTAGGATTTCTTATCAAGGCTCTTGCTATCGTTATTCTTTGCTTTTGTCCGCCCGAAAGTTTTTCGCCGTGTTCTCCGATATTGGTATCTATTCCGTTAGGCAAGTCTTTTAAAAATTCCGTTACGTTTGCCATATCTATTACTTTTTGTAACTCTTCTTCGGAATAGTGGGGAAGTCCGTAAGTTATATTTTCTCTTATCGTCCCCGCAAAGAGTATGCTGTTTTGTGGAACTACCGAAATATTATGTCTATATTCGGTAAGATTGCATTCCGTTAAGTCCTTATCATCGATTTTAATAGTTCCGCTCGTTGGAATTAAAAATCCTATAATCAAGTTCATTATAGTTGATTTACCGCTTCCCGAAGACCCTACTACGGCAATACATTCTCCTTTTTTTACGTGCATTGAAAAGTCTTTTATAACGAACTGATTGCATTTGGGATATTTATAAGAAACGTTTTCAAAGTCTATTTTGCCGTCTATATTCTGAACGGCTGTTTTCCCGATATTTATTTCTACGTCCTTAGAATTCATAAGTTCTGAAACCGAAGACATCGCTTCTTTCCCACTATGAATTTGTGGCATTATTCCGACAAGTCCACTGACGTATGCACTTATTGAAGAAAACATTGATTGAAATAAAACCACGTCGCCTATGGAAATTACTTTGAATAACGCTAATATGGTACAAAAAATTAAGCAGATAGAAGATAAAGTAACGCTTACAACCCAAGAACTTGCCCCGAATTTAGCCGAAATTTTATCCATATTAAGCCCCGACCCTTTTAGTTCGGATATTGAGCTTTCAATGTTACTTATTTCTTTATTTTCCAAGCCGTGGGCTTTGGTTACGGGAAGCATTTCAAGCATTGTCGTAAGTTTAGAACTCATATCTTCGGTTTTTATTCTGTAATCGTGAAATTGATTTCTTATTTTTGTCCTGAACGCTCTAGTAACTAAAATATTACAGGGAATAATTAAAACAAAAAACAAAGAGACGTAAATGTTTTTAACTATTGCGATAATAGACGAAACTATTACGCCGATTAAATTAGGCACTAAACTGAACATTAAATTAGAGAACAATCCGTCTATCGTTTCGGTATCTTTTAAGAATTTAGATTGAATTTTTCCCGTTCTCATATCTTTATGGTAAGTTAAAGAAAGGGTTTGAAGTTTTCTTACTACCGAAATTTTAATTCCCGCACTCGTATTTCTAAGCATTTTGCTTACGATATTCCATCGCCAAATCGTCGTCGGAATATTTTGTAAAATGGAAACTATGAGTATTACACAATTTATTATTATTTTTGTCCAAACTTCCATTGTAATGCCGGAGCCTGAACTTAAAGCGTCGGTCGCAATATTTATTATGTTTGCCGTAATTAAAGGCATAACCCAAGTCGGTAATGCTTGCAAAATATATACGAGTGTAGAATAAATCAACGGCCAAATATTTATTTTAATTAAGTTTTGAAAGAATTTATCTTTTATCTTTCCTTCTTTTGTTTGTTCTTCTTGAAAAAGATGGTCGTAATCGGGAATAAATTCTTTTATTTCCGATGCTTTTTTGTTTTTACGTCGCTTGGGATTTCCTTTTTTTTCCATAACGTCCTCCAAAGTTTTTAAACGTTATATAATAGTTAAGGCTTTGACTACAATCAAGTCAAAGCCTTAACACAAGATAAGTATAACTCTATATGTTTTTATTGTCAACGTTTTTATGTGGTATTCTTATTTATTTCGACTTTAATTTTAATTAAACTTGACAATTAAAAAAATTACCCATATAATTTTAATATAATGCAAGAAAAAACCAACGTAATGCGTTTATTAACACAAAAGAATATACCTTATAATTTTTATTTTTATCCTAATGACAAGAACTTTAACGGGGTAGAAGTCGCAGAGTTTTTAAAGATAGATAAAACCCGTGCTTTTAAGACTTTGGTAACTCAGGGTAAAAGCGGTAAATATTACGTTTTCGACATACCGGTAGATAAAGAACTCGATTTAAAAAAATCGGCAAACTTTGTGAGAGAAAAAAGCGTCGCTATGGTAAAATCCAAAGATTTGTTGGGCTTAACGGGATATATTCACGGCGGGTGTTCACCGATAGGGATGAAAAAATTCTTTACTACAACTTTCGATAAGTCTTTAACGGAAGGAGAAAGGGTTTTTTTCTCGGGTGGAAGAGTGGGAGCGTTCGTTGAAATTTCCGTTGAAGACTTGCAAAAGATAATTACCTATTCTATAACTGATTTAACGGTATAGTTTATACTTTGGAGAACAATAATTATGGCGGAAGAAACGCTTTGCTTTGTGCTAAAAGGCGATAAAATTTTGATGATAAATAGAAATAAACCGCCGTTTATGGGTATGTGGAACGTAGTCGGCGGACACTTGGAAAATGGCGAAACGTTAAAAGAGTGTGCGATACGTGAGATAAAGGAAGAGAGCGGAATTTCGGTTAAAGAAGTAGAAAAAATATCTACGTTTACTTGGAATTATGACGACGATATAGGGCACGTTTTCGTGGCGAAAGTAGAGAATAATGATACTGCCGACTTGAAATTTCCTGTAAAGACGGAAGAGGGAATAATAGATTTTAAAGAAATAGACTGGATTTTAAACGAGAAAAATTACGGAGTAATAGAAGATTTAAGGGTTTTTATAAAAGATATAAAAGACGGAGTAAAAAACGATTATCATATGATATATGAAAACTCTAAACTTGTGAAGTATATAAAGAAGTAATTTTAGAAAATGCCGTTTATTGATTGACAAAATGCAAATATTATTATACAATGTTATGGCTATTTAGAGGCAGAATAAGCACCATTAGCGCAACTGGATAGAGCGTTGGTCTACGGAACCAAAGGCTGGGGATTCGAATTCCTCATGGTGCACCAAATAAAAAAGTCCTATCACAAAAAGTGATGGGACTTTTTTATTGTTTTATAAAAATAAACTTTATTTTATTAGTTCATATCGGGAGTAAGAGGTCCGGCAAGTTCTTTTAAGAAGAAGAGTTTTCCGGGGAGAGTGGGGATAAACGAAGAAGTAATAAATCTCGTAGGTCCGTAACGCAAAGTAGTCCATAAACTCATACCTTGCCATTGCATACCACGGGATAATGCTCCGTCCGCTCCGCCGATTGCGTAATCCGCAGAGAACATAAGTTTAGGTCCTATTGTGTTAGCCCTGCAAGGAACTAACGTCGTTCTGGATTTAAAAGAAGTAATAGCGTTTTGTTCTACCGTTAACGGGTGAAGTTGTACCGCTATTCTGTAAGGTTGATTCATCCATTCTTTGTCGGTTTTAAATTCCGCACCTATTGTCGGTTCCCAGAAAGCGACGTGGCACATTCTTCCTATGCCGTAAACCAAAACTAATTTAGCACCTTCCTTTTTAAGTTTTGCAATCTTATCGGGATACGTTGGAAGATTTGTTTTTGTCGCAAAATTTCTATGTTCTTTCGGTACGGTTAATTTTCCCAAAGGATTATAGAAAGCATTTTCCATAGCGTTTTGGAAAGATGCGTCGCCGGTTATAGTATTGCCTTCTGCGTCTGCCCATTCGTCCATATTAAAGGACCATACGTTTTTGCAGGAAACGTTCCATTCTTTCAAAAAGTATACCGCCCATTTATACATACCCATAGGCCCTACGGGAAGGATAAACGCTATTTTCTTTTTTGCTTCATTTGCCTTTTTAATTTCGTTTGCGATTTCGTGTCCCATTTTTACGTCGAATTCGGAAACGTCTTTGCATTCGATAGGCGTAAAGTTTTTGTTCCAAAACGATTGCCTTTCGGTTATTTTTTCAGGGGCTTCGGAACAGCATTTGTCGATTTTTTTCATATCCCAGCCTTGGGGATAGAAACCTTCTAATAAACTTCCTTTTACTGTTGAGTTAAAATCCATAATTATTCTCCTTTGATTTTAATTTTTTATTTTTTTAAGGTAATAACCTTTTAGTCGTGTTTTTTAAGTACACGTTGCAAAAACGGAATCCTTCCGCATACTGTACTCCGCATTGATAACCACGGGATTTTGAACAAGTTTTCACCATATCGGGAAAATCTATTCCGTCGTGGTCTTTCATCCAAACGATTTGACTTTCGTGGCAGTTAAGCATTTTTAACTTCAAGTCTATTTCTTCCGTTATGTCTACGAATTCCGTAGGCACGAAATTTACTCCCGCCAGTGTATCCATATAGTATATAGGTACTAATTTTGCGGGATTTTTTTCTTTGCTTTTATAGTTCGGAAGAGTAGCCGTAAAACTTGCGTCGAACACCAATCTTGCGACCGCAGTATGGTCGGGCATATAATCGTCGGGATTATGGGTTATTATAAAATCGGGATTTGCATATTTTATTATGTCCACGATTTTATCTCTCGCTTGCTTGTTATTGTCGTATATATCAAGGTCGTTAAATCCTGCCGAAATAACTTCTATTCCTGCAAGACTTCCTGCTTTTTTCGCCTCTTCTGCTCTTATTTTGGTAAGTTCGTCGGGCGGAATTATAACGTGTCCCAAGTTCCCCGTGGAAACGTGGCACACTATAACTTTATCTCCACGCTTAACGCATTTTGCCAAAGTGCCGGCACAAGCGATTTCTACGTCGTCCGGATGACAACCTATCGCTAATACTCTCATAACGCACCTCCTTATTGGTTTATATAAGTAATTGTATTACCCGTGTACGTAAAAATCAATATCTAAAAGTGCGTAAAAAATGTAAAATAATCCACAAAATTATTTAATGAACTATTTGACATTTAATTGCGTTTGTGTTAAATTGATTTTTATGAAATATTACAAGTATAAAATAGAGAATTTGATTAGGGTAACCAAAATAATAACCGTTCACTATTTTGAATTCGGGAAAAACTTTGTAAGCGGAACGGAATCCCACGATTTTTGGGAAATAGTGTATGCGGATAGAGGAAACGTTATATGTAAAAGGGAGGGTGAAGAAAAAGTATTGTCCGAAGGCGAAATATTTTTTCATAAGCCAAACGAAGAACATTCTTTGAGGGCAGATTCTAAAAATGCCCCCAACGTATTTATAATATCTTTTGAGTGTAAGAGCGAAGCGTTACATTTTTTTGAAGGAAAGACGATAAAACTTAATAAATCTAACGTGAACTTTATTTATTCTATAATAAACGAGGCGAAAAAGACTTTTAACATACCGTTTTCCGACCCAAAGGTAAAAAAGATGCCAATATTAGAAAAGCCGACGCTTGGCGGATTACAACTTATTAAAAATTACCTTGAAATTCTTTTGATAAACGTTCTGAGAGACCAAACGGAAATAGAAGGCAAAAACAACTTGTTTTTGAGTGTCGTAAATAATGGTAAGATTTCTAAAAGAGTGATAGACATTTTAAAAGATTATGCATATAAAAGAATCAAAATAGAGGATATATGTAAAAATATGAATTATTCCAAGTCTTACTTATTTAAGAAATTTAAGAAGGAAACAGGGCGTTCCATAATGGATTATTATGCGGAAATAAAGATAGAGTGTGCCAAGAAACTTTTAAGGGAAGATAACTATTCGGTAACGGAAATAGCGGAAAAATTAGACTTTGACTCTCAAAGTTATTTTTCCAAAGTTTTCAAAAAGAATACGGGGTATTCTCCGTTGAAATATAAAAATATGTTATCATCTAATATGAAATCGGATTAAAACGCTTGAAAAATGAGTTTATAAATGATATAATAAAAAAGTAAAAGAAAACTAAAAGGTGGTTACAAAATGGAAATAGTAAAAAATGCTAACGGTAATTCTTTGGTTATAGCAATAAAAGGAAGACTTGATACCAATACTGCTCCAGAACTTGAAAAGGAATCTCAAAGTTTAGAAGGAGTTAATGATTTAACTTTTGATTTCAAAGATTTGGAATATATTTCTTCCGCAGGATTAAGAGTTTTACTTGCTACGCAAAAGATAATGAATAAGCAAGGTAAAATGATTATCAAAAACGTTAACGATTCCGTTATGGAAGTTTTCGAAATAACCGGATTTATAGACATATTGACGATAGAATAAGGTAAAACATATAGTATGGATGCACATTCGGAAAGTATTTTACAAGAATTCAAAGAGAACGAGAAGACCTTTAAGAAATTAAAAGAAGTCGTCGTAAACTTAATTACGCAGGCTATTGCCAAAAAGGGTATGTACGTTACGGGAATAGAGGCAAGAGTTAAGACGGAAAAGAGTTTAGCGGGTAAACTTGAATTAAAGGGAATGAAATACCGTTCTCTTTCTGATATTACCGATATCTTGGGGGCGAGGGTTATAACCTTTTACAGCGACGAGGTCGATTCGGTTGCCGCTTTAATGGAAAATATGTTCGTCGTCGACTGGGATAATTCGGTAGATAAGAGAAAAATTTACGATAGCGATAGGTTCGGCTATATGTCGCTTCATTATATTTGTAGTGTTCCGAAAGAATTGTATTATGATGAAAATATGCCGATGCTTAACGAAATACGATTCGAAATTCAGATAAGAACGGCACTTCAACACGTTTGGGCGACGATAAATCACGATATGGGTTATAAATCGGACGTTGAAATTCCTAAAGAGTATGCGAGAAAGATTTCCAGACTTGCAGGGTTACTTGAACTTGCCGACGAAGAATTTAAAACTTTCAAGACGGATATTGCCGAATACAGAAGAAAGATTTTGGCACTCGTTAAGGATAGAAAGTTCGAAGATATTACCTTAAACGGCGATAGCTTTAAGGATTACTTAACCATAGACCCGTTTAAGAAACTTAACGACAATATCGCTTCCTCTTTGGGGGCAGAAATTCAGGAAGTGAGTTTACTTCCGTATTTAGACGTTTTGGCTAAAATCGGGATAAAGACTTTGGGCGATATTGAAAAAATGAAGAAAGATTATTCCGAAGACGTTAAACGTTTGGTTCTCTACCAAATGGAAGGTAAAGATATCGATATAATTTCTTCGACTGTCGGAATTCATAACTTGTGTATAGTTTACGTCTTAAAGCAAGACGGAGGCTCTTTGGGTGTTAAACTTATTTACGACTTATTGTATGGCGAAAGGGATAGAAACGTAAATTCCGCCAAGCGTACCATAGAACAAGCCAAGGCTTTAAATATTATTTAATCGGAGAAATGAAATGGCGAAAAAATTTATTGATTCTTCTCTTTTGGATAAGGCTATAATTTTTGCGACTAACGCTCATAAGAATGTTGAGAGAAAGGGAAAGAATTTCCCGTATATCGTTCACCCGTTAGAAGCGGTTTCTATCGTTGCTACAATAACTTCAGACCAAGAACTTTTGGCGGCGGCAGTTCTTCACGACGTGGTGGAAGACACTGATTTTACCGAAGAAGATATTGAAAAAGAATTCGGTAAAAGGGTTGCGAGATTAGTTGCAACGGAAAGCGATATCGTTATGAATAACGTTTCAAAAGAAGAGTCTTGGAAGACGAGAAAAACCGAAATGCTCGATAGACTTAAAAAAGCCGATTTAGATTCTAAAACGGTTGCAATGGGCGATAAACTTTCTAATATGCGTGCAATTTCAAGAGATTATAAGGCTATGGGCGACGATTTGTGGCAAATATTTCACATAAAAGACCCCAAAGAACACGGTTGGTACTATCGGGGCCTCGCAAATTCGCTTTCGGAATTATCCGATACTTCCGCTTATAAAGAATTCGTTAGTTTGATAGAAGAAGTTTTCGGAAAATAACGTAAAATAAAAAATAAAATCATTAAAGCCCTTCGTGTTATTAAGCGGGGCTTTATTTGAACAAAAAAACTGTTAAGGAATCTATTATGATTAAACTTAAAAATTACGGCGTCTATTATCTAGACGGCAAGTTGGTAAAAGCAAGAAAACAAGACGAAACGGCAAAAAAGAAGACTATTTCTTATAAAATTATTTCTTCTCATAACCTTTCTGAAAACGATAAAAAACTGAATATTAAGTTTGACGAAATAACTTCTCACGATATAACTTACGTCGGAATTATTCAAACGGCAAAGGCTTCGGGACTTAAAGAATTTCCTCTTCCTTATACTCTTACCAACTGCCATAATTCTTTGTGTGCCGTGGGTGGAACTATAAATGAAGACGACCACGTTTTCGGACTTTCCGCCGCCAAAAAATACGGTGGAGCGTTCGTTCCTCCGCATATTGCGGTTATACACCAATATATGCGTGAAATGAGAGCCTTTTCGGGTGCTATGATTTTGGGTTCGGATTCTCATACGAGATACGGTGCTTTGGGAACTATGGCGATAGGAGAAGGCGGTCCGGAACTCGTAAAACAACTCTTAAATAAAACTTACGATATAGATTTTCCGGAAATAGTAGCCGTTTACTTAAAGGGTAAACTGCGTAAAGGCGTGGGTCCTCACGACGTTGCTTTGGCACTCGTTAAGGAAACTTTTAAATGCGGATTCGTTAAGAATAAAGTTTTGGAATTTATCGGTAGCGGTATCAAAAATCTTTCTATGGAGTGTAGACTCGGTATAGACGTTATGACTACCGAAACGACTTGTTTAACTTCTATTTGGGAAACGGACGAAAAAACGGAAGAGTATTTTGCACTTCATAATAGAAAATCCGCTTACAAAAAACTTTCGGCAGAAAACGGTGCTTATTACGATAAGGCTGTGGTAATAGATTTAAGTAAAATAGAACCTATGATTGCTCTTCCGTTCCACCCTTCTAACGCTTATACTATAAGAGATTTCTTATCCCGTCCTTACGAACTTTTAAAAGAATGCGAAGAAGCGGGTAAAAAATTATTAAAAGACGGTAAAGGCGAATTTAAGTTGACCGATAAGATAAAGGACGGCAAAGTCTACGTAGAACAAGGCGTAATTGCCGGTTGTGCAGGCGGTATGTACGAAAATATCGCAGAAGCTTCGGATATTTTAGGGGATAATCCTATAAATAACGAAGATTTTACTCTCGATATATATCCTTCAAGTCAGCCAGTATATAAAGGATTAGTCGATAACGGTTATATAGGTAAACTTATGCAAAACGGAACGGTAGTAAAAACTGCTTTTTGCGGACCTTGTTTCGGTGCGGGCGACGTTCCTAAAAACAACGGGCTTTCGATTAGGCATACTACCAGAAACTTTGAAAGTAGAGAAGGAAGTAAGCCAAAGGAAGGACAACTTTCGGCAGTTGCTTTAATGGATGCAAGAAGTATTGCTGCGACGGCTAAAAACGGCGGTGCGATAACTTCCGCATTAGACGTAGAATATAGTAAAAAAATCAAAAAATACCGTTTCGACGATAAAATTTATAAAGCGAGAGTGTTTAATGCGGTAAATAAAGGGGATAAAAACAGCGACTTAAAATACGGACCTAATATTGCGGATTGGCCTAAAATGGAAGAGTTAAAGGATAATTTACTGTTAAAAGTCGTTTCGGTATTAACTGACCCCGTTACTACGACGGACGAACTTATTCCTTCGGGGGAGACTTCTTCTTATAGGTCTAACCCGTTAAGGCTTGCGGAATTTGCTCTTTCGAGAAAAGACCCCGAATACGTTAAGAGAGCAAAAGCCGTGAAAGACGGAGAGTTTCCAAAAGATTTGGCGGACGAGAAAAATACTACATTCGGAAGCGTGGTTTGTGCTGTAAAACCGGGCGACGGCAGTGCGAGAGAACAAGCGACTTCTTGTCAAAGAGTTTTAGGCGGTTCTGCTAATATTGCCCAAGAGTACGCAACCAAGCGTTATAGAAGCAATCTTATCAACTGGGGTATGGTTCCTTTTATTTCGGATAAAAACGATTTTAGTCTAGGAGAATATATCCTTATAAAAGACGTAAAGCAAAAAATTAAAAACGGAGATAAAGAATTTAAGGCGGAAGTTTTTGGGGACAAAAACAGGAAGATAACCTTAAAGCTAGACCCGTTAACCGATACGGAAAAGGATATAATTTTGAAAGGTTGTTTGATAAATTATTATAAGGGATAATTGAAAATAAAAAGAGTAAAAAGGCTTTCTTTAAAAGGAAGTCTTTTTTGCACTTTAAAAAAGTATTTTGTTAGGATTTACAGCATAAAATTATTAAAGGTGATTTTATGAGTTTTTTTGATGAAATAAAAAAGTGTTTTCCCGAAATAGAACAAACGGTTCCGTCTTTTCGTGCGACTATTATAGGCGATAGTGCGGGATATTTCGAAAACGTTTCGGGGATAAAATATTACACGACCGAAGAAGTGTTTTTAAACTTAAAAAAGGGCGGATTAAAGATTAAAGGCGAAGAACTTTACATAAAAAAATACTGTGCGGGGGACGTGGTAATTTGCGGAAAAATAAAATCTTTGGAAAAAATTTAGATTTATACGCAACCTATGAAGTAAAGGGTTATAATTTAGACCGCCTTATAAACGAGTGTAAAAGAAAAGAGATAGACCTCTTCGACGTAAAAAAGAAGGATAAAACGGTTAGAATAACGTTAAAGTACGTCGATGTTGAAAAATTTTTTGCAATTACCGAAAATTTGTGTTACAATAAAGAAAAGATAAAAAAAATAAAAGAAAAAGGAAAGGCGTATCCTCTTCTTTTTTTGAAGAAAAATCTAGGTATTTTCTTAGGAACGGTCGCTTTTATCTTTATAGCGATTTTTTCAAGCGATTATATTTTTTCTTTTTCGTTTTCGGGAACGGGTAGCATTTACAAAAAAGACGTTGAAGCCTATTTGAAAAAAAGAGGAATTACTACTTTTACAAGGTTTTCTTCTATAAACTTAACTTCTTTGGAAGACGAAATTTTGGCTAATAACTCTCACCTTTTGTTCGTTAGTGCGAAAAAGGAAGGTAACCGTTTATCGCTTGAACTTGTCCTTTTAAAAGAAGACGTAAAAACGGTAGACGATTCCGTAGAAGAACTTTTGTCTACCGAAGACGGTATAATAGAAGACGTAAAAGTCTATAGGGGAACGGCACTCGTTGAAAAAGGCGATTCCGTTAAAAAAGGCGACGTTTTGGTGGGCGGATATTACGTAATAAAAGACCAAACGGTAAAAGTCAACGTTTTTGCTACGGTAACTATACTTTACGAAAAACGTTACGAATACAAATCCAAAAACGATAAAGAAGTTGAAACGGCGGAAATTTTTGCTTTAAATCAATCGGGAGACGGGGAAGTGATTTCTTGTGATACCGTTGTGGAAAAAATTAAAGATGAGTTCGTTTATTTTACGAAAGTAACTTTAAAGCGAGTTTTAAACGCAGGATAAAGAGGTTTATATGGAAAAAATAAAATCTGAAAAACTTAAAAAATGGACAAGGTTGGATATATATTTAAACATACTAGTGTACGTTTTGAATTTTATATTGATTGTCTTACTTTTTGTAGGTGCGGTATATCTGAACACAAATAAGGAAATAGGCGACGTTTTTAGTTTAGAAACTATTTCTTCTCCTTTGCACTTTATGGTGCTTATCGTGTTAATAATTGCCGTTATGGGTTTTTATTTTGCCTTTGAAGACAAGGACTTTTTGAAAGAAGCTTCTAATTCCGAAATGTTGTTTTTGGCTTTGGAAATATCGTTAATTTCTTGTTATCTTTGCGGAAGATATATAAGCGTTTACGTAAGACCTTTGGCACTTTGTGCCCTTTTAATAACTTTTTTAACCAATCGTCGTAGTGCAATATTTATGAACTTAATATTTTGCGTAATGATGTTTTTGTTTGATTCTTTTTCGGGTACGATTTCGGGATTTAATACGGTTGAAATTATGAGTTTGTTGGTTATGGGGGTTGCTTCCGGAGTGCTTTCCGTTTATTGTACGGGTAACGTGTATTCGAGATTTAAACTTTTGTTAGAAAGCCTTATTATATCGATTCCGTCAGTTGTTTGTATCATTATGAAACTTTTAGATAACGGCGGAGAAATAACTGCAGAACTTGTGTCTGGTATATTTTCAGGGCCTATTGCGATTGTTATTTTTATGGTGGCTTTGCCAATATTCGAATATTTATTTAGAAGAGTTTCGTGCTTTAAGTTTGCCGAACTTACCGACCACAAATCTAAACTTATAAAAAGACTTATAATTGAAGCACCGGGAACTTTTAATCACTCTATAGTCGTATCAAACATTGCGGAAGCTTGTGCTTCGGCAATAGGCGAAGATGCACTTTTAGCAAGGACCTGTGCTTATTATCACGACGTTGGGAAACTTCGTAGACCCGAATTTTTCAAAGAAAACGAAATGGAAAAAGATAATCCTCATCAGGATTTAACTCCCGAACTTTCTGCAAAGATAATAAAATGTCATACCATAGACGGATATAATCTCATACTTAAAAACAGTTTACCAAAAGAAATTGCGGACGTTTGTAGAGAGCATCACGGAACTCTTCCGATTGTTTATTTTTACGACAAGGCGAAAAAATTTACCGAAGGGAACATTGATATAAAAGATTTTTGTTACGTAGGACCTAAACCTCAAACCAAAATAGCGGCTATCGTAATGATTGCCGACGGGTGCGAAGCGGCTGCAAGAACACTTAAAGAACGTTCAAGAGAAACCGTTAAAAAAACCGTTCAAAAGATAGTCAGCGACAGAATGAAATGGGGGCAATTCGACGAGTGTGAAATAACTTTAAAAGAACTCAATATAATTATGCACACCGTCGTAAACAATTTAACGGGTATATATCATAACAGAATAGAATATCCCAAAGTTTCGTTAACCGGTTTAGAAACCGAAGCCGTTGCAGAGGGTACGAACGAACAATCACAAACAAAAGAAGACGCTAAGAAGGAATAATTATGGGAAAACTCGTAGTTGAAAGTTTACAAAAAAGAATAAAAATAAAAAAATTAGAAAACGCAGTATATAAGACTTTGCTTCAAACTGATAATCTAAAAGCCGAACTTGTGTTTTCGGATAGCGAGAATATGCGTAACTTAAATAAGAACGCAAGGGGCGTAGATAAAGTTACGGACGTGCTTTCTTTTCCCAGTTTAGACGGTATAAAAGGTAAAATCTTAAAAAGAGAAGACTGTAAAACCGAAATGGACGGTAAGTATATTTTTATAGGTTCTATAGTCTTATGCGAAGAAAAGATAAAAGATCAAGCTAAAGAGTTAGAACATTCCGAAGAAGAAGAAAGAAATTATCTTATAATACACGGGCTTATGCATCTTATGGGTTACGACCATATGACCGATGAAGACAAAAAGGAAATGAGACAAAAGGAAAAAGAAGCAGTTTTTATTATGACCGAAAAGGAAAGGAAAAAAGCCGAAAGACTCGCTTTGAAAGAAAATAAGAAAGCATTAAAAAAGGCTAACGTAAAATGAAAAGCGGATTCGTTGCGTTAATAGGTAGGGCAAATGCCGGTAAATCCACTCTAATAAACGTCTTAGTCGGTGAGAAAGTTGCAATAGTTTCCCCTAAGCCCCAAACCACCAGAGATAGAATTTTAGGGGTATTTACGGATAAAGACAGTCAAATTGCTTTTGTAGATACTCCGGGTATTTATAAAGCGGATAATCTTCTTAATTCCAAAATGCAAAAGACGGCAAACGATTGCACGGAAGACGTGGATATGATTGCCTTCGTTTTAGACGCACATTCGGGTATTTCCGAAGAAGATAAAAACCTAGTCAAGAAATTTTCCAAAACAAAACTACCTTTTATTTTAATATTGACTAAAATCGACATAATGAGTGAGAATCTCTTAATTTCAGAGATAAAGGAGTTTTCCGATTTAAATATAGAAGTAATTCCGGTATCTGCAAGAAAGGGTAAGAACGTAAAAGAACTTCTCAAAGTAATAAAGGATAAACTTCAAGAAGGCGATAAAATATTTGAAGACGACATAATTTCCGACAGGTCCGAAAAGTTTATGATTTCGGAAATAATGCGAGAAAAGATACTGTTAAAATTCGATAAAGAAATTCCGCACGGAGTAGCGGTAATAGTCAATAGGTTTAAGTTAAGAGAAGATAAAAAAATTTACGATATAGATTTAGACATAATTTGCGAACGGGAAAACCATAAGGCTATTTTAATAGGTAAAGGCGGAAAAGCAATAAAGGAAGTTTCTTCTTTTGCGAGAGCGGATATGGAAAAGTTCTTAAATAAAAAGGTTTTTTTAACTACATATATTAAGGTAGAAGAAGATTGGAGAAACAGTAACCGATTGATAAAACAGTGCGGATACGAAGAAGAATAAAAACATAAAACAATCAGAATAAAATTCGTAATATTTCCCATAATAGATAATATGAAGAACGATTTCGATTTTTATAAGCCTGAAAATTCGGCGTGGGAGATGTTTGAAAAAACAGGTAATATTTCTTATTATCTTTTGTATAAACGACTGATGAAGAAGTGAGATTATGGAAGAAAAATTAAGCGGAATAATCCTTTCTAAAACCGATTTCAAAGAAAACGACAGAATACTTAATATTTTTACTTTGGAAAAGGGAATTATTTCGGCGAAAATAAAAGGCGTTAAAAAGGCAGGGGCGAAGTTAAAATTCGCATCCGAGCCTTTTTGTTTTGCCGAATTTATACTGTTAAAAAAAGGCGATTTTTATACCGTTATAAATGCTTCTTTAATAGACAGTTTTTATTCGATAAGAGAAGATATCGTTAAATATTACGCCGGCGGAAGTATTTTGGAATTCGTTAAAAAATTCGAAAAGGAGAATATTGTTTCTCACAAACTTTTTTTGCTTACGGTAGATTCATTAAAAGAAATAACTTATGGCGAAGAACACCCTAAAAGCGTTTTAACCGAATTTTTGATACAGGGCTTAAAACTTATAGGTTATGGGCTTAATATTAAAAATTGTTCTAAGTGCTTAAAAGAAATTCACGATAAAGTGTTTTTCGATTACGCTACGGGGGGCTTTTATTGTAAAGATTGCGTACCTAAATTCGCAAGAGAAATAAATATTTCTACGTATAAATCTCTTATTAAATGCGTTCTTGGGGAAAAACTTTCAAAAGAAGAAGCCGATTTTACCTTAAAACTTCTAGATTATTACCTTTGTAATAAAACGGAAGAGAAATTAAATTCCTTAAAAGAACTGATAAGACTTTGAAAAATATCTCAATAAATATTTAAATAGTACTTAATATCTGTTGAAAAAAAACTTAAAATAGTGTAGAATAGATAAGTCGGGGTGAAACCGATTAAATTAAATAGGATAAAAAAACAATATTTTTTTCGGAGGATAAAAATGAAAAAATACGTTTATTTGTTTAGTGAAGGCGACGCAAAAATGCGTGAACTTTTAGGCGGTAAGGGTGCTAACCTTGCGGAAATGACCAAGATTGGTCTTCCTGTTCCCCAAGGGTTTACCATTTCCACCGAGGCTTGTACAAAATATTATGAAGACGGTAGACAAATCAACGATTCCATTAAGGCTGAAATTATGGAATACGTAGATAAGTTGGAAAAGATTACCGGTAAGAAATTCGGCGATAAGGATAATCCGCTTTTGGTTTCCGTTCGTTCGGGTGCAAGAGCATCTATGCCGGGTATGATGGATACCATACTTAACTTAGGGTTAAACGAAGACGTTGTAGACGTTTTAGCGACTAAGTCAAATAACCCCAGATGGGCTTGGGATTGTTATAGAAGATTTATTCAAATGTTTTCGGACGTTGTTATGGAAGTTTCGAAAAAGGAGTTTGAAAGTTTAATAGATAAAATGAAGGAAGAAAAAGGCGTTACTTACGACGTTGATTTGACTGCCGAAGATTTAAAAGCTCTGGCAAACCAATTCAAAGCTAAGTATAAAGAAGCACTTGGCAAAGACTTCCCGAAAGAACCTAAAGAACAATTATTCGAAGCAATTAAGGCTGTGTTCCGTTCTTGGGATAATCCGAGAGCTAACGTTTATAGAATGGACCACGATATCCCGTATAGTTGGGGAACGGCGGTTAACGTTCAAATGATGGCGTTCGGTAATATGGGTAACGATTGCGGAACGGGTGTTGCATTTACTCGTAACCCCGCAACGGGCGAAAAAGGTCTTATGGGCGAATTCTTAACCAACGCTCAAGGCGAAGACGTTGTTGCAGGCGTTCGTACACCTATGCCTATTTCCGAAATGGAAGAAAAATTCCCCGAAGCTTTCAAGGAATTTATCAAAGTTTGCAAAATCTTGGAAGAACATTATAGAGATATGCAAGATATGGAGTTCACCGTAGAACACGGAAAACTTTATATGCTTCAATGCCGTAGCGGAAAACGTACCGCTACCGCTGCTATTAAAATCGCTTGCGATTTGATAGACGAAAAAATGATTACCGAACAAGAAGCACTTTTACAGATAGACGCAAAAACTCTCGATATGTTATTGCACCCGACTTTCGACGTGGAAGACTTAAAGAGAGCGGATAAAGAAAACGTCGTTGGTAAAGGTATCGCTGCTTCTCCGGGTGCTGCCGCAGGTACTATCGTGTTTACTCCGGAAGACGCAGTAATTCAAGGTAAACTCGGCAAGAAAGTCGTCTTAGTAAGACTTGAAACTTCCCCCGAAGATATCGAAGGCATGAAGTTTTCACAAGGCATTTTGACCGTTCGTGGCGGACAAACTTCCCACGCAGCGGTAGTTGCAAGAGGTATGGGAACTTGTTGTGTTTCGGGTTGCGGAGATATTAAGATGCACGAAGAAGAAAAGTATTTCGAACTCGGCGGAAAAATCTTCCGTGAAGGCGATAAACTTTCATTAGACGGCTCTACCGGTAAGATTTACGGGACGCTAGTTAAAACCGTTCCCGCAGACCCCAATAGCGGATACTTCGGAAGAATTATGAAACTTGCCGATAAGTATAAAGCACTCGGCGTAAGAACTAACGCAGATACTCCGAAAGACGCTGAAAGAGCGGCTGAACTCGGGGCTCAGGGTATAGGTCTTTGCCGTACGGAACATATGTTCTTCGGTAACGGCAGAATAGATAAATTCCGTGAAATGATTTGTTCCGAAACTAAGGAAGAAAGAGAGAAGGCTTTGGATAAAATCGAGCCTATGCAACAAGCGGACTTTGAAGGACTTATGGAAGCACTTAAAGGTCAACCCGTTACTATAAGGTTCTTAGACCCACCCCTTCACGAATTCGTCCCTACAACCGCTCAAGATATAGACGCTCTTGCTCTTGCTCAAGGCAAGACTTCTGCGGAAATTAAACAAATTTGTAACTCTTTGCACGAATTCAATCCTATGATGGGACACCGTGGATGTAGACTTACCGTAACTTACCCTGAAATTGCAGTTATGCAAACCAAGGCTGTTATTAAGGCCGCAATCGCTGTTTCTAAACGTCATCCCGATTGGAACGTAGTTCCCGAAATAATGATTCCGTTGGTCGGAGAAGTTAAGGAACTTGCATATTGCAAAAAGGTGGTTGTTGAAACCGCAGATAAAGTTATAAAAGACGCAGGCGTAAAATTAAAGTACGAAGTAGGTACTATGATAGAAATTCCGAGAGCGGCGTTGACTGCCGACGAAATCGCAAAAGAAGCAGAATTCTTCTGCTTCGGTACTAACGATTTAACTCAAATGACTTTCGGTTTCTCTCGTGATGACGCAGGTAAGTTCTTAGGTTCTTATTACGCTAATAAGATTTACGAATCAGACCCGTTTGCAAGACTCGATACTACTGGTGTAGGTAAACTTATGGAAATGGCTGTAAGTATGGGTAAGGGCGTAAAGAAAGACCTCCATTGCGGAATATGTGGTGAACACGGTGGCGACCCGTCTTCTATAGAGTTCTGCCACGCAATCGGATTAGATTACGTATCCTGTTCTCCGTTCAGAGTTCCTATCGCAAGGCTCGCAGCCGCCCAAGCAAATATTCGTAATCCGAGGGGCTAAGAATTAGCGCCAAAAAGCGGTAAAAATTCAATTTTTAATTAAAAAATAAGGTTTTAGTAGTCATTCTTCTTGGAGAGTGACTACTTTTTTTCTCTTAAAATTCTCTTGTAAAGTCAAAAATCGGTCAAAAAAACGGGGTGGTTCCTCAAATTGAACACTTTTCTGTATCTACCGCTATGGGTAAAAAGGGGCGATAAAAAGGAGAAAATTATGACAAAATACAAATTAATCATTGAATATTACCAAAAGGGCAACAATAATAGCCAAATTGCAACGTTATGCACTTGTTCTCGCACAACTGTATGGACTGTTCTAAAAAGAATAAAGGCGTTGGGAATTGAAATTTATGTGCTAAATGATATGAGCGAAGAAGAAATTTCTTCTTTATTATTTCCCGAAAGGGTGAAAGTAGGGGAAGGATATCTGATTCCCGATTTTAAGTGGGAAGAGTTTCAAATGTGTAAGCATCAATCTTCTATAAGATTATGTTGGCGTAGATATTGCAAACGTGCGGCAAAGCAAAACTTGATGGCGTACAGTTGGAAATGCTTTATAACTTTATATAATGCTTATCGCAGACCAAAAATTGTGCTTGAAGACCCCAACGACAAGATTCGTAATAAACTAAAAAACTTTAACTTTTTATTATCGTGTTGTCTTCGTGGAAGTATAAACTATCAAGTGATCCAACGTAAAAAGGAAGAGTGGCTCAAATCATTAAAACTCGAAGAAAACAAAATTTTAGACGACGAATAATTGAACAATCAACTAAAAGGTTAGAACAAAAACGTTCTGACCTTTTACTTATTTATTCTTTTAACCAAACTTACACGAAATACTTATTTAATGCAGTGTTTTACGCTAAAATGGATAAAAATAAAAAGCTTCATACAAAATTACCTAAATTGCATAAAAAGCGTTGACATTTGTTCGCAAATTATGTAAAATAGGTATAATCAAATAAGGAAAATGTAGGAATGGAAGATTTTTATCAAACACATGCATTGTTTCGTACGCAAGATATTTTAAAAAATTTTACAAGTGTTCGTAGAATGCAAGCTAAATTAAAAACATTAATTGACAATGGTCGTATAGCTAAAATAAAAAACGGGTTATATGCGACAGTTAATCCTTTAACGGGCGATGTTTTTGCGAGTCGTTTTGAAATAGCCTCTGCTCTTTTTGAAAATGTTTGTGTAGCCTATCATTCTGCATTAGAATTTCATGGGCTTGGAAATCAAATGTTTTCAGAAGTGCAGGTATTTACAGAAAAAAGAAATATTCCCTTTGAATACAATGGGCTTGAATATAAATTTTTCTCAAACACCGCAAAAGGCGGAATAATGCGTTTAGAACAAAATGCAGTAATAGTCGTTACCGATTTAGAAAGAACAATTGTTGACTGCATTGACCGTATTGACCTTGCAGGTGGACTTGAAGAACTTATTACGGCGTTAAATGGTATAACACATCTTGACGAGCAAGCGTTATTATCATATATGAAAGAGTACAACAAGAAATTCGTTTATAAAAAAGCAGGGTTCTTACTTTCATTGCTTAAAAAAGATCTTCTCTCGCAAAACTTCTTTGATATATGTAAGCAAAACTGCTCTATCAAATTAGAAGATATAAGCGAAAACAAAAAGATGCCGAGAAAAACGGATAAGTATTGGGGACTTATGTATCCCGAAAAACTTATAAACACGGAGAACTGATATGATAAACCTATCTCAAAAAAACGTAGTTAAAATAGCGAAAGAAACTAACTTTATAAAAGATAACGTTGAAAAGGTTATGCGCCTTGCCGATATTTTAGAGTTTGTGTTTACGTCTAAATGGAAAGAAAAACTTGTTCTTAAAGGGGGAACGGCTATCAATCTTTTCTATCGTGAACTTCCAAGACTTTCGGTTGATATTGATTTAGACTATATTGGTGACACGAAAGCAGAAATGGAAAAGGATAAAGAAGAGCTTTGGAACTTCTTGCAAATGGCGTTATTCCAGAAGAATTATTCGCTTTCGCCACAAAGCAAACGATATTTCGCTTTAGATTCCGCCGTATTTCAATATATAAATAACGCAGGCAATCGTGATAATATTAAAATAGAAATAAATTATCTTGATAGAAAGCACGTTCTTCCGTTAAACGACAAACCTATTAGAACTCCCGTTGCCGAAAGTGACACGTGTGTAAAAGTTTTAAGCGTTTGCGAATTATATGGAAGCAAACTAGCTGCTTTAATTGGTCGCTGTAAACCGAGAGATATTTACGACGTTTACGGGCTAATTGAAAGTGGCATTATCGAAGATAAAGAAATGCTTAAAAAATGCACAATCTTTTATAACTGTATCGGTGGCGATGCTAGTATTTGCGAAGTTTCCCTTGATATTTTAGATGGCGTTACAGATAGAGATATCAATAGGCAACTCAAACCTATGCTTAACAAAAACGACCATTTCAAAAAAGACGTGGTAATCGCTTCAATAAAAGAATACTTGCAAGATTTATTTGTGTTTAGCGATAACGAAAAAGAATTTGTAAAAGAATTTGATTCTAAAAACTATCGCCCCGAACTTTTATTTGAAGATAGAGAAATTGTAGAACGCATCTCCGCGCATCCGATGGCATTATGGTGCGTAAGAGAAAATTAAAAATTTTTATAAATATGACGGTAGTTGTCATATTTTGTGTGGTAAAATTGCTAATGCAATTTTAAGCGAAGGAGAAAACTATGAAATTAGGCAAATTAAAAGAAGTGAACATTAGAAAAGTTTGGGGACACGAGCAATACGGATTTTCGGCGTGGCTTTCTAATGAAGAAAATATCAATGAATTAGGCGAAATATTAGGATTGAACTTAACTGATATAAAAACAGAACAGTTTGTTGGAAATTATCGTTGTGATATTATTTGTAAAGATGAGATTTCCGAAAAAGTAGTTTTAATAGAAAACCAACTTGAGGCAACAAATCACGACCATTTAGGTAAAGTCATTACATACGCTTCGGGTTTAGATGCGGCAGTTGTTGTATGGATTGTAGAATCGGCTCGTCAAGAACACGCAAGTGCTATTGAGTGGTTAAATAAGCACACGGATAATACGGTTGATTTCTTTTTGATTGAGGTACACGCTTATCAAATCGGAGATTCTCAGCCTGCACCACAATTCAAAATTGTTGAACAACCTAATGATTTTGCAAAAAATATTAAGTCGTTATCAAAAACTTCTGAGGTTGGAGAGGTTTTTGCCAAAACAATGTCAAATCGTTTAGACTTTTGGACAAGGTTTAATGAGTTTATAGATAATAACGGTAAACCTTTTAATAAGCATAAAGCAACAACGGACCATTGGTATAATGTTGCTATTGGTTCTTCTAAGTGTCATATCTCAATAGATTTAGTAAACAAAGAACATAAAATCAGAGTTGGAGTTTGGATCCCTGATTCAAAAGAATTATTTGACAAGTTTTATGAAAATAAAGAAGAAATTCAAGCAAATATCTCCTTCCCTCTATCTTGGGATAGGTTAGATATGAAAAAAGCATCGCTGGTATGTTCTTACATAGATGGACTTAATTTTGAAGACACGTCTAACTACAATGCTTTAATGTCTCAAATAGTAAAAAGAGTTGTTGAATTAAAAAACGTTTTTAAAAAATATCTGTAAATTTAAGGTACGAAAATGTTACTTGGATACTTCTTGGTAACAAAAACCATGTAAGATAATTATTTTTAAAAGTATCGTTTTTGCAGTTTAGAATATATTTTTTTGTGAATTTTAATAATTACATTTTTATTTTTGTTTTTTAGTAAATTAAAAAGTATTTGAGGTTTCATGTATTTAATATAGACACTAAGGAGAAAGAATATGAGTAAAAGAACAATAATTCATATAGCTGATGCACACATTTCAAAAGCATATAGTTCGCAAACTAGCGAAATGTTAAAAGGATTAATTAAAGACATCAAAAATCAAGTTAAGGGAAAGATTGATTTTATAGTATTTAGTGGTGATTTAGTGCAATCTGGTAAAGAAGAAAATTTCTCATTTGCATTGGGGAACTTTATTATGCCTTTATTACAAGAAATAGGAGTGGCAGAAGATAGATTTATTTATGTGCCAGGAAATCATGAAGTTGATATTGACAAAATTGATAAAGATTTTGCAATTGGATTTACTGATAGAATTTCAAAAGAGGGAGTAAAAGAAGAAGATTTTAAAAATTCTAACGTGCAAAACAGGTTGAGAGCATTTTTCTCTTTTGGCGAATTGTTTTTTAAATGGAATCAAGAAGAAGTTACTATTTCTCGAAAAATAGAATTAGAAGGGATTACTTATGGAATCACGTATGTTAATACGGCGTGGAATTCTTCTGGAGATAGTGCAAAAGAAGCTAAGAAAGTAATTGTGCCAAGAGAGGCGTTAGTGAAAAGTTATGATGATATTTCATCTTGCGATAAAAAGATTATTTTAATGCATCATCCTATTGATTGGTTTGATGATGATAATGCTTATGACGTTGAAAGTATATTAAATAAATATGACTTTGTATTGACGGGGCATAAGCATCATGAGTCTAGTAGACAATATGTACATGCAAATGGGCGAACGGTTGTAAATGCGGTTTCTAAATTAGATATTAGTGAAAATGAAAATGGCTATGCAATTATTGAGTTGGAAGATGGGCAAGTTGTAATTAAAAATCGAACTTATATAAAAAAGAGAATGGAATATGCTCCAGACATTAATGTTACGGATGACGGTATAGTGGCGATTCTATTGTCTCCAAATAATGTGGGTAAACAATTATTGGTAGATGCGATATTGAATACCAAGAAAGGATTTAATAGTTTATTAGACGAATTATTTATTACGAATTTAATTGAAACAGGGGCGAGAAAGAAGTTTGAAGATTTGTTCGTAATGCCTATAATGGACAAGCATTCAGAGCTAGTAAAAGAAAAGCATGATGATCCAGAAAAAGCCAATGTAAATATTATACAAGAGATAATAAGTCATAAATATTCAACTGTTTGGGGAAGAAAAGAGACAGGCAAAACTATTTTAGCGCATTATGTTGCAAAGACGTTATATGATAATTATGCAGAGCATAAACTTCTTCCTGTAATTCTAGATTGTAGATTTTTAGCAACTTCTAAAACAGCAATTTTATCTGCTATTGGGACAAGGATAAAAGAATTGTTAAAAGATGATTGTGCTATTAGCAAAAAAGATATTGAACAACTTGCAAAAGATGGCGTTATGTTAATTATATTTGATAATTATGATGCGGATAATTCAAAGCGTAAAGTTCAATTAGACTATTTTGAGTCATCATATCCTAATAATAAATTTTTGTTTTTTAGAGACGAAACGCCAGCGGTCTTTTCTGATGAAGATAGATGGGCATTAATTGAACAAGAAGAAAATACCGATATAGTAAACTTGTTTATACGTAGTATGGATAAACATAATATTAGACAACTAGCCAAAAATATGTTGTCTATAAATCCATCTATAGAAGATGCACATGTTGATAAAATTATACATAGTTTTTCTACTAACAATATGCCGAGAACTCCGTTTGCGGTTTCTCTCATTCTTGCAATTTGTTGTGAGTCGGCTGATTATATGCCTACAAACCAAGCTAAAATAGTAGAAAACTTTATGGAAAAACTGCTTGAAAAGTTAAACCCAGAAGAAGTTTACTCAAAAACATACGATTTTAACAACAAGGAAAAATTTTTGGCAGAAATTGCCTATGAGTTACATAGTAGTAATCGTTATTTTATGAGTAAAGCTGAGTTTACAATTTTTACAATAAGATATCACGAAAAGAAGGGCTATGAGCTAAAAGATAGTAAATTTGATAAGTTATTTTTTGAAAAAGGAATACTTATTGAATATAATGATAACGTCTTCTTTAGGTATGAATGTTTGGCATATTATTATTTGGCTAAATATTGTTTAACCAATAGACAATATTTTGAAGAGAATATATTAAGTAAAGATAATTATTTGCAGAATGCTGAAACTATTTCATATTATGCTGGATTGAATCGAGAAGATGAAAAACTGATTACAACTTTAATAGAATATGCGAAACCTTATATAGAGAAAAATATTGAATGTGGAAATTTGTTGGAAATAGATTCCATTAAGTTAGAATTGGGTATCCCAGATGAGGAAATAAGGGATAGAATTTCTGAAACAAAACAACTATCAACTGAAGAAAAAGATGAATTGACGGATTTGCCTGATCGTTCAATTGGATATAATCCTATAAAGATGAAGGTTGATGTGAAGTATAATGAAAATACGGCATTTGCTATGCTTGTAGAATTAATTGGTGAAGTTATACGAAGCAGTGAAGAATTACTGGTTCCTATTAAAACGGAAGGCTTTTCAATTTTTCTTAAGGGATGTATTATCTTGTGGAAACAGTTTAGAGAATCATTACTTGACTTTGCAAAAGAAATAAATGAAGAAATTATATTTAAGAAAAAAGTGAAGGAAGGAGAAAATTTTGAAGAGATAAAGAAATCTCTTGATAAGGCATATAATTTGTTTTGCGATATTTTAAAATTAAGTGTACCTATTGCTATAGCGGGTTTTGCGTTCGATAGTGTTGGAACAGATAAAATGAAA
Source organism: Christensenellaceae bacterium (assembly GCA_045598545.1). Lineage (GTDB taxonomy): Bacteria > Bacillota > Clostridia > Christensenellales > Borkfalkiaceae > UBA1259. The sequence goes on from JAZLMI010000045.1 coordinate 67,950, forward strand.
AAGATATTTGTTGACATTTATAACTCGTGTCCTGATGATAAGCCTGAAAAATTACTGATGTGTATGTTAATATGTGACTTGAAAATAAGTAATTGGGATAAAACAATTAAAGAATACATTAAAAACACAAACAAAAAAGATTACCTTTTAATTATGTTTTTCAAATGTCAATATTATTTGCAATTTAATTATTTTGGAGATGAAACCAAAAGAATAATTGAGCCAACAGCAGATTGTTATATTGCGGCACACAATGTGAGCAAATGCGATAAATCTAAGATTATTGGTGCGATTGAAAAGCATAAATTATTGCCTGAGAAGAAAGTAGAATAATTAAATTGTGATAGTTGCTACGAATTAGAATATCCAAGAGGAAACAAATATATGTGACTATTATGGTCATATTAACTGTGGTAAAATCAATTTAATTTTACCGTATAACTTCCGATAATAACAGTTATCATCACCTTTAAAGATATAACTTTCAACATATTTTTTGCCGAGCTGTTTCTTTTTCTCCGCCCTAATTCGGTCAAGCAAAACGCTTGCGGGCTCGTCCGCTGGATCTTGTTCAACGAGCTTTCCTTGTATTGCAGATTGCAAAATTGCCTTTTCAAGTATATTAACAAGAACATCATAATCGGCTTGATTTTGTTCGAGTAAATCAATATAGTGCATTGTTTTTTCTACTTGAAGTACAATTTTATTTTGTTCTTCAATGGGCGGAATACCTATTATTATTGATCTTAATAATTGCTTGTTTAAATGTGGAATAGCTGCACCTGTTTTACTATCTTTTAATGTGTCTTTATAAAAGTCCAATATAATTTTAATATATTCTACATTGATACTTGGAATCATTTGTAGAATTTTAAAGGTACTACCCATATACCCTCGATAAGGGACTACGAAAACTTCATCAGAATTTTCACCATCAACCAAAATAATTTTTTCGCCCTCTTTAACAACAATTCCACTTTCTAAATAAGTAATTTCATTTTTCCCACGTAAAGTACGAGCATCTAAATAAGGCAATTTTTCGCCTGCGGTTTTTTCGCCATTATTAAGCCAGCATATAAAAGATAAATGGCATAATTCCCAATTTACAGGCAAATCAATATCAATTTTTTTGACAGTTTCGCCAATCTTCTCATAATGGCAATTATAAACTTAATTTAAAAGGAGCCAAAATGGTGCTAAAAATTAAAAAGAGCAAAAATGTTATAAATTTTTAACAAAAGCGGACAGATGTATCTAAACGTGGACATTTGACCGTTGCTATTTTTAGTGATATTTTATATAATATATGACATAAACTGTCATCTTTAATGTGATATAATAAGGGCAGACTATAGAAGGACTGTAAAATTATGAAACAAGGGTATAGAATTATTTCAATTGAAGTGGCGGATATTTATCGGCACGAGCAAGAAAACGGCGTTAGCGTTGGGTATAAAATGCCCGAAAGTAAAAGCGATGCCTATTTTCGTTTGTTTAAAATCTATTTGGACAATTCGCTCGACTCAGTTGAACTTGAAAAGGCGTATAAGCACATTTGTCGTAAAAAGTTTTCTTTTCAGGATAAAAGTGAAAACGATTATACCCTTGCTGTTATCAACTTGAAGTTTAACTATACGTACAAGCCCGAAAACGGCAAGTCTGTAAAAATCAAAGACTTGCGTGCACATTTCTACGAAAATGGTTTTTATTTGGATGGTATCCGCTATGTCAGATATAAGCATAGTGCGGGCAGTTCAAGAGAAGGAAAATGTCTTTTTATTGACGAGCGATTGTATAAAGCAATGGACAAATGGAGCAGTTGCGAATTAAAAGCACAAATCGACCTTGCTTCGTGGGAATCGTATAAAGCGTTGTCGCTTAGCAATATCAAAGGGACGATAAATATTCCGCTTGACGGGATTTTGTTCGTTCCTGATTATAAAAGCACGTTCACGGAAGAAGTCGTTTCGGTGGAATTAAAAGACGGCAAACTTGTAGCCGAGCAAAAGCAAACGGAAATCACTAACGATATTTGGGATGGCGAGAGTCTTTTAGACGAGAGCGTGTTTGAAAACGGCTATGCGGACAAGCATATGCTACTGCTTCGTAACAAGTTCTTTAAGTCTTGCGCTTTCAGAACCAAACTTCAAAAATGGATAAAAGATAAAAATATTACCCTTGACGATTTGAAAACAAGAGGATTTACGCTTGCAACGGACGTTAGTCAAATTATAATGGTAACGACACCGAACAGTTTAAAATATCTTAAATTCGTGGGCGGTCTTTCCGAAAAGAATATAAGAAAATGGGTGGAGAGCGTAAACGATACGTTCGGTGTGGTGAAATGGGATAAAGGCACGAGATTTTTTCACGGCGATATGGTGCAGAGTAGCTATCAACTCCTCAACACATTGGGGCTTGACAAAGCACAAGCGGAAAAATTAGGCTCTTTGTCAAATGTTGGGGTGTGATTTTTAAAAGAATATTATTCGTATAGTATTTTTACTTAAATTTTTATGTATTTATCCAAAGCAATGCATTATTCTTTTTCTAAAATTGTTGAAGTTTCTGTATCCGTAAGCAATTCGTTTTAATACTTTAATATTGTTGTTCATACCCTCGGTAAATCCATTAGTATATTTGTATCTAAAACTGTTAACTATGTAAGTAAACCAGTTTCTAAAAGCCGTTATTACGTCTTTTAATTCTGGTATATCATTTTCTTCTGCTTGTAATATCCAGTTGTGTAGTTCTCTTTCTA
>JAZLMI010000046.1:0-32544 GCA_045598545.1 Christensenellaceae bacterium
ACCACTATAGGGAATAATTGAAGATATGTTTTTTGACATTACAATTTCTTTTAAACTTGTACTTTCCACACTAAAAGCATATATTTCTTCAATGCTATCTGGTATTATAATTTTTTCAATAAAATTGCTTTCTATATACAAAGGAATAGGTCCATCACCTATCCTTTTAACAGGTTTTCCTTGATATGTATATCTTAAAATAATTTCTTTTTCTTCTCCTGTATATCCCCCTACAACGTAAGCACTCTCACCGGCTAAACCATATTCTATACCTTCAGTATAGATATACAGTTCACTCTTTTCTTCGTGGCACTTTTTACAGTAGTATTCTTTTCTATAACCTATATCGCCCATTTCAGTTATTATATAATCGCTGTATTCGTGCTCACACTTACTATTATCTTTTATTTTGCCTAAATTTTCAGTCGTGTCGTGTTTATAAGTTATTATTAAATTGCCGTCTTCATCTATTTCAGCACTCTTAATTGCTTTTGCATCACTACCGTCTTTGCCGTCTTTTCCTGCTTGCCCGTTTTGACCATCTTTTCCGTCATTGCCTAACACTTGCCCCAACTCTACAAAACTTTCACTATTTGTATATTTAACAAATAGTTTGCCGTTCTCTATTTTCATATCGGCAATGCCTATGCCATCTTGTCCATTTTGTCCATCTTCTCCGTCAGTTCCTTGTGCTTTAACATTTGTATTAGTTTCACCTATCCACCAATAACCATCTTTTATATACGGAGTTAAGCCGTCTGCTCCATCGTTGCCGTCTTGTCCGTTTTCTCCATTTTTTCCGTCTTTACCGTCTACTCCGTCTTTTCCATCTTTACCATTTAAACCGTTAGTTCCGTCCTTACCCTTTATGCTTTCAAGCCATTCTTCGTAGGATAACGGCGTATTGCCATTACTTTCCGCATAGGCAACATATGTATTATAAATAGCGACGATTTGTTTATCTCTGTTATCTAAGCCCGTTTTATCTCCACCATTACAAGCAAGAAATCCTATTCCACATATTACCGTGTATAAAAACAATAACAAAATACCAAAAAACTTTTTCTTCATAATTTTTCTCCTTTTTAAAATTTGAAAAATTATATCACAAATGTAAATTAGTTGTCAACTCTTTTGTGGTTTAATAATTTTACTAATGTGTAGTAAACTATATCATATAAGGGAGAAAATTATGGATATAATTGATAGAATTAAAGAATTAACCTTTGAAAAAGGTTGGACAATTTATCAACTATCAAATGAAGCAGGAATAGGTCAATCTACACTTACAAATATGTTTACAAGGGGAACATTACCTTCAATTATGACCTTAACAAAATTATGCAATGCTCTTGAAATAACATTATCTCAATTTTTTAAAGAAGAAGGAGAAAACGAAAACCTTTCATTTAAAGAAAAACAATTACTTAATGGATTTAGAAAATTATCACCAGAAAAGCAAAATTTATTGATAAAAATGTTAACATAAAACATAATATTGAATTTGATAATCAATTCATTACGTACCACCCCGTTACAATCAGGGGAGTTTATTTATACAAACAAAAAAAGACGGGGATAGAAAATTTATCCCCGTCTTTTTGGTGCGAGTGGCAGGACTTCTTCTTGCCTTTTTCAAAGCATATTCTTTTTCCCAACTATTGCTTTGAAAAAGTCTTCGGTCATCGCTAAAAACGTGCCAAGTCAAGGCACGTTTTTTTTACGCTCCATTCAAGTCCTGCCACATATACTTTGAAAAATAAAAAAAGACGGTGGATAGAAAATCTATCCCCGTCTTTTTGGTGCGAGTGGCAGGACTTGAACCTGTACGCCGATTAAAGCATAAGAACCTGAATCTTACGTGTCTGCCAATTTCACCACACTCGCATCTATTTTAACGGCACTACCGCTTGTGCATTCAACGTTAAATCGGCAAAATTTCTTAATCTATACTGCAAATATCCTTCCGCTCCTATCATTGCTCCGTTATCCGTGCAATATCTTTTCTCGGGCAATATGAGAGTTATATCTCTTTTAGAACACTCTTCCATCAGTTTTTCTCTTAAATAGCCGTTCGCTCCGACTCCGCCGGAAACGGTAAGAGTTTTATAACCCGTTTTTTCTACGCCTTTTAAGGCTTTTTCAACAAGTACGTCTATTGCACTACACTGAAAACTTTTAGCAACGTCCGCTTTATTTATTTCTTCTCCCTTTTCTTCTTTATTATGTACGTAATTTATAACTGCAGTTTTTAGTCCGCTATACGAAAAATCAAACTCACTACCCTCGTAATGCGAAAGCATTTTGGGTAAAACTATATTATTTCTACCGTCCTTTGAAAGTCTTTCAACGTTTGGACCTCCGGGATACGGCAAAGATAAAACTCTCGCAACTTTGTCAAAGGCTTCGCCCACAGCGTCATCTATGGTAGAACCCAAAAACTCAAAATCATAATAACTCTTTACCCCGACTATAGCGGTATGTCCACCGCTCGCAAGTATTGTGATAAAAGGGGGTTCTAAATCCTTATCCGCTAAATAAGCCGCCGCTATATGCCCCCTTATATGACTTACGGGAATCAACGGTTTTTCGCAAGAAAATGCCAAAGATTTAGCAAAACTTACCCCTACCAGCAACGCTCCGAGCAGTCCTGCCCCCTTGGTTACCGCAAAAGCGTCTATATCGTTAAGCGTAAGGTTTGCAGACTTTAATGCACGCTCCGTCGCCGTAAGTATCGCCGTCGTATGCACCCTAGAAGCAATTTCCGGCACAACTCCTCCGTATTTTGCGTGTTCCGTTGCAGAAGAGATAATCTCGTCCGCTAAAATTTCTCTACCGTTTTTTATTATCGCTACTGCGGTTTCATCGCAAGACGTTTCTATCCCCATTATTACAGGATTCTCTTTTATTTCCTGTTTTTGTATCTTATCAAAATATGCCATTTACGTTTCTTACTGCGATTTCTTTAAATAGTCGTTTATAAAACCTTGAATATTTCCGTTCATTACGCCTTCAACATCCGCCGTTTCATATCCCGTTCTATGGTCTTTTACCATAGTGTACGGACAAAATACGTAACTCCTTATTTGACTGCCCCACTCTATTTTCTTTATTTCACCCTTTATAGACTGGTCTCTCTCTAACCTTTCTTCTTCCCTTTTCTCCAAAAGTTTACTTATAAGCATTCGCATCGCCATTTCTTTATTCTGCGTTTGCGACCTCTCGTTTTGACAAGATACCACTATCCCCGTAGGAATATGCGTTATTCTTATCGCAGAATCGGTTTTATTTACTTTTTGTCCGCCCGCTCCGCTAGACCTAAAAGTATCTATCCTTATCTCTTCGGGATTTACTTTTATATCTTCATCGTCTTCTATTTCGGGCATTACTTCTAAGGAAGAAAAAGACGTATGTCTTCTCTTATTTGCGTCAAAAGGCGATATCCTTACCAAACGGTGAACACCTTTTTCAGACTTCAAATATCCGTATGCCAAATCTCCGTCTATCTTAAAAGATACCGACTTTATTCCCGCTTCATCTCCGTCTAATCTATCTAATTCGGTTAAAGTATATCCGTTCTTTTCGGCATAACATATATACATTCTGTATAACATCTCCGTCCAGTCGCAAGCCTCTGTTCCGCCCGCACCTGCGTGGAGAGTTAAGATTGCGTTTAATCTATCGTACTTTCCCGAAAGCAACGCTTTTAATCTTATTTCTTCTACTCTCTTTTCTATCTTTACTAATTCCTCATCTATTTCGGGAAAAACACTCTCGTCGTTTTCTTCTTCGGCAAGTTCAACTAAAACCGAAGCATCGTCTAACACTTTTTCCGCTTCGTCAAACGCCGATATCTTGTTATTTAAACTCGCTATTTCTTTGGATATTTGCTGTGCTTTACTTAAATCCGAATAAACTTCGGGAGTTTCAGATTGTTCCGTCTTCTCTTTTAGTTCCGCTTTTAACCTGTCTAGGTCAAAGAGAGTGTCCCGTCTCACGAAGGATACCTTTTAATTCTTTTATCTTTATCTTATATACTTCTACGTCTACCATATATTCTCCTTTAACTATCTTATCTCTTATCCTTTTTTCAACAAAATTTATATTTATTTCCCTTTTCCACAACAGTTCTTATATTTTTTACCGCTTCCGCAAGGACAAGGGTCGTTTAGCGGGTGGTCTTCGACCACTTATGCGTTCCGCACCGCTAAATATTATACAGTGTAACGTTCGCTCTGCTCACTAAGTCAGAAACGACCCTGTCTTAATTTTATATTTATTTCCCTTTTCCACAACAATTCTTATATTTTTTACCGCTTCCGCAAGGACAAGGGTCGTTTCTTCCCGGCTCTTTTATCGTTGCTTTCTTTTGCATCATAGACCCGTCTCCGCTTTGATTGGTGGAAAGATTTTCGGCATTGTTTTTATTTACTACCGGTATCTTCTTTAATTCCGCTTTAAGTAAAAGCGTTATCGTATCGTCCTGTATCGCATTGGTTAAATCTTCGAACATTTCAAAACCTTCTTTCTTATATTCGACTACAGGGTCAACGTTTCCGTAACTTATTAAACTTATACCTTTTCTTAATTGGTCCATTGCGTCTATATGGTCTATCCACTTACTATCGATATTCTTTAACAAAACTATTCTTTCAATATCGGAAAAGTTTATTCCGTCTTCTTTATACTTTTCTATCTTGTCGTTATACACGTTTATAGTTTCTTCGGTTAATTTTTCAAGCAAATACTCGTAATCCCAGTTTTCCGAACGCTCTTTGGTTACGAACTCGCTTCCCTTGGGCAACAACTTCATCTCTATCGCAGAATTTAACGATTTTAAATCCCACGTTTCAGGCTTATTTTCATTATCTATCGCCGACGTAACTACGTACCTTACAAAATCGGGTATAAGTTTCAATATGTCCTCGTGAACGTTTTCGTCCTTTATTACTTTCATACGTTCGGCATACATTACTTCACGTTGTTTATTCATAACGTCGTCGTATTCTAAAACGTGCTTTCTTATTCCGAAGTTTCTTCCTTCTATTGTCCTTTGTGCATTTTCTATACTTTTTGCAAGCATCTTCGACTGCATAGGTTGGTCCTCGTCCACCTTAAAGAACTTGTAAACTCTTTGCATTCTATCTCCGCCGAAACGTTTTGCCAAATCATCTTCTAATGATATGAAAAACACCGAAGAACCGGGGTCGCCTTGACGTCCGCTACGTCCTCTTAACTGATTATCTATTCGTCTTGATTCGTGGCGTTCGGTACCTAATATATGAAGTCCACCTGCCTCCATAACCTTTATTTTTTCTTCGTCGGTTTGCTTTTTAAATTGAGCATACACGTCGTGATAGTGTTCTCTTACCGCTTTTACGTCTTCCGGAATATCCGAAATAAACGAAGTGGCAAGTTCTATTACGTCCTCTTCTATGCCCTCTTCACGAAGTTTTCTCTTTGCCAAAAATTCGGGGTTTCCTCCAAGCAAAATATCAGTACCACGTCCTGCCATATTGGTCGCTATAGTTACCGCACCGTATCTTCCCGCTTGTGCAACTATATCCGCTTCCCTTGCGTGATTCTTAGCATTTAATACGTTATGCTTTATTCCTTCTCTTATCAAAAGTTTACTTATCTCTTCGGATTTTTCTACCGTTACTGTACCGACAAGAACAGGCTGACCTTTTTTATGCTTTTCCACAATCTCTTTTACTATCGCTTTATTCTTTCCGCTAACGGTTTTGTATATTATGTCGGGATTATCTTTTCTTATTACAGGCTTATTAGTCGGGATTTCCAAAACGTCGAGTCCGTAAATCGCTCTAAATTCTTCCTCTTCCGACTTTGCAGTTCCAGTCATACCCGAAAGTTTATTATACAGTCTGAAATAGTTTTGGAAGGTTATCGTTGCATAAGTCTTATTCTCATCTCTTACCTTTACGCCTTCCTTAGCTTCTATTGCTTGGTGCAATCCGTCTGAATACCTTCTTCCTATCATAAGACGACCGGTAAATTCGTCGACTATTATAACTTCTCCGTCGTTTACAACGTAATCGTTATCTCTTTTAAATATATAATTCGCTTTTAATGCTTGTTGTATATGGTGAGAAAGGTCAGCGTTTTCTATGTCCGAAAAACTCGTAAGTCCGAAAAAAGTTTCCGCCTTTTTAGCACCCGTTTCGGTTATTTGAACGCTCTTTTCTTTTATGTCTATCGTAAAATCTTTATCTAAAACCAAAGTTTTAACGAATTTATTAGCCGATAAATATCTCTGACTCGATTCTCCGCCTTTTCCCGAAATTATAAGAGGTGTTCTCGCTTCGTCTATCAAAATGGAATCGACCTCGTCGACAATAGCAAAATTTAACGGACGCTGAACCATTTGTTCCAACTTAGATTTAAGATTATCACGAAGATAATCAAATCCCATTTCGTTATTAGTTCCGTAAGTTATATCTGCTTCGTATGCTTTCTTCTTTTCGTCGTCTTGCATACCGGAAATCGCAACGCCGACGGTAAGTCCCAAAAACTTATAAACCTTACCCATCCACTCTGCGTCTCTCGACGCCAAGTAATCGTTTACCGTAACTATATGAACGCCCTTTTCGGAAAGTGCATTTAAATAAGCGGGAAGCGTTGCAACAAGCGTTTTACCTTCACCTGTTTTCATCTCGGCAACTCTTCCTTGATGCAAACATATTCCGCCTATTATCTGAACTTTATAATGACGCATATTTAAAACTCTAAACGCCGCTTCTCTAACTACGGCAAAAGCGTCGCACAAAATATCGTCTAAAGTTTCACCATGTTTTAATCTGTCTTTTAAAACAGCCGTTTGATTTTTAAGTTCTTCGTCGGAAAGTCCTTCGTATTTACCTTGAAGTGCTAAAACGTTATCCGCCATAGCGTCTAACTTTTTTAAATTTCTTCTTCCTTCTCCACCTAGAATGTACCTGAATAATCCCATAATTTCTCCTTGCCTTTATTTTAATATCCTTCTTTCGGAGGTACGGAAGCAACAGTAATCAAATAAACGAATTTTGCTCCCGCCGTCTTCAATTTTTCCGCTATAAGTTCCGCAGTAGTTCCCGTCGTAGTAACGTCGTCCACTACTACCACGGACTTATCCTTTATTAACTTTTTATCGGTTATCTTAAAAGAACCTTTTAAGTTTTTTATTCTCTCTTCCCTTTTTAACCTTGCTTGATGTTCGGTTTCTTTTATTTTATTCACGCCGTAAAACAACGGCACGTTTACGTTATTAGATAGATTTTTAGCCAAATATTCCGATTGATTATATCCACGTTTCTTTTTTGCCTTATCAGTCATCGGCACGAACGTAATATAATCGGCGTTAAAATAATTCTTCAAGTATGCGGTAAAAATATATTCCGAAAAAGCGTCCAAAATAAATCTTTTACCCTTATATTTGGCTTGTTTTATAAGAAAATCTATAGGTTTTTCATAATTAAACACGCTAACGCATTTATCTAAAAACACTATGCTATTCTTACAAGTAGAACAATATTCTTCAAAAACTTTTAATTGTCTACCGCAATGAGCACACACGCTACCTTTTACAAACGGTAACTTATCCTTACAATCATCGCAAAAATAACTTTCGGAAAAAATTTCTTTACCGCAATTTATACACCGCCATTTAGGATTAAAAAAATATTTTCTTAAAAATGTCCAAAAGCCCATTTTACAAATACTTTTTTAAATCCTTAACCTTATCGGTTTTTTCCCACGGAAGATTGTCTTTGCCAAAATGCCCGTAAGCCGAAGTTTTCGAATATATGGGTTTATCTAGACCCAACTTTTCTATTATTGCCGCAGGACGCAAATCAAACTCTTTTAATACTATCTCGTTTAATTTATCGTCAGAAAGTTTACCCGTACCGAAAGAAACTATTCTTACCGAAACAGGTTTCGCAACGCCTATTGCGTAAGCGATTTGTATATTGCATACGTCCGTAAGTCCCGCCGCCACCAAGTTTTTGCAAACGTATCTTGCCATATACGTTGCAGACCTATCGACTTTGGTGGGGTCCTTTCCTGAAAACGACCCGCCACCGTGCGGACATCTTCCACCGTAAGTATCTACTATTATTTTTCTTCCCGTAAGCCCCGAATCTCCGTTAGGTCCACCTACCTCGAACCTTCCCGTAGGATTGATGAAATATTTAGTATTATCGTCAACGAGATTTTTAGGCATAACTTTATCTATAACAAATTTCTTTAAATCTTTACGGAGTTGTTCGGTAGAAACGTTACCGTCGTGTTGAGAAGAAAGCACTACGGTATCTATTCTCTTCGGAATTCCGTCTTCGTACTCTACGGTTACTTGTCCTTTTCCGTCCGGACGAAGATATTTTAACTTTCCCGATTTCCTTACGTCTTCTAACTTTTTACACATCTTATGAGAAAGCATAAGAGTAATAGGCATAAGTTCTTCCGTTTCTTTACAAGCAAATCCGAACATAAGTCCTTGGTCGCCGGCACCAGTCTTATCATACTTATCTCCCGAAGAGGATTCCGTGGCGTTATCAACGCCCATAGCAATATCCGAACTTTGTTTATCTATCTTTACCAAAATCTCAACGCTGTCAAAAGAAAAACCGACGTTTTTATCGGTGTAACCTATGTCTTTTATAACTCTTCTTGCAACCGCCTCAACGTCTACGGTAGCAGTAGAAGTTATTTCTCCCATAATAAGCATAAAATCAGTAGTTACCGAAACTTCACAAGCAACTCTTGAGTTTTTATCCTGTTTTAAATATTCGTCTAAAATCGCATCTGCAACTTGGTCGCAAACCTTATCAGGATGTCCCGAAGTAACGCTTTCACTCGTAAAAAATTCTCTCATAATTTTATCCTTTATAAATCAAATATAAATTAAAAGTATTTTGCGATACTACCCGCATTTTACATTGTATTTTATTATATAATAAATATTTTTTTATGTCAATTCTAATAATATATATTTTTGTCGTTTATGGTATTTTTAAAAAATATTTGATTACCAATTCGTTTGACTTATGATATTTATTGTTCTATAATAATAAAATATATAATATTACTAGTTATCGGAGTAGAAAAAATGAGTAAAACAACTAACAAAGTCGGCGGTTTTATGTCTAACGTAAAGACTGTGGCAAAATCTATAAGAGAGTATAAAAAGCCTTCTATTTTAGCACCCATTTTCGTAATGCTGGAAGTTATTTTAGAAGTACTTATTCCGTGGATTATGACTCTACTTTTGGGTGCGATAGAATACTCAACGGGAACCTCAAACAATACCGACGCAATTTTAATGAGTATCGTAGATTTCTTAAACAAAATTAACGGCGGAGTCGACACTATAAAAATCACTTTGGAATTCGGCATAGTTTTGGTAATTATGGCAATCCTGTCTTTAACGTGCGGGGCACTTTCCGGAATGTTTTGTGCAAGAGCTTCTGCGGGTTTTGCCAAAAATTTAAGAAAAGATTTGTTCTACAAAATACAAGACTTCTCTTTCTCTAACATAGACAAATTTTCAACTTCAAGTTTGGTAACACGTTTAACCACCGACGTAACAAACGTGGAAATGTCTTATATGATGATTATAAGAACGGCCGTAAGAGCACCGTTTATGATAATATTCGCTTTAATTATGGCGTTTTCGATAAACTCGGAAATGGCTTTAATCTTTTTATGCACCACACCTATTTTAGGCGTCGGATTGTTTTTCGTAATCAAAAAAGCAGTACCGTTCTTTAATAAAATTTTCCATAAGTACGACGCACTTAACGAATCGGTAGAAGAAAACATAAGAGGTATGCGAGTAGTTAAATCTTACGTAAGAGAAGATTTCGAAAAGGAAAAATTCAACAAGGCTTCAAATGAAGTAAAAATAAACTTTACTAAGGCGGAAAAAATAGTAGCGATAAATCAACCGCTTATGAATTTCTGTATATATTTGGGACTTATCGCAATCTACATAATCGGTTCGATTTTAATTATAAATTCTAACAACGAACTTTTACAATGGACGGAACTTCAAAGTTTTATGTCTTACTCTTTCCAAATACTTATGAGTTTGATGATGCTTTCTATGATTATGGTGATGATGGTAATGAGCGTCGCTTCCATAAAGCGTATTGCCGAAGTATTAAACGAAACGAGTTCGATAATTTCTCCGGAAAATGCGATAACCGACGTTAAAAACGGCGACGTTGAATTCAAAAACGTTTCTTTCAAATATTACGAAAAAGCAAAAAGATATTCGTTAGAAGATATAAACGTATCCGTAAAAAGCGGAGAAACCGTCGGAATTATCGGGTCAACGGGTTCGGGAAAAACTTCCTTTGTCAACCTTATCCCCCGTCTTTACGACGCAACAGAAGGTCAAGTTAAAGTTTCCGGAATAGACGTAAAAAAATACGACTTAATCGCTTTAAGAGACGCCGTATCCGTAGTACTTCAAAAGAACGTTTTGTTTTCCGGCACTATTAGAGAAAATATGAAATGGGGCAATAAAGAGGCAACCGACGAAGAAATTCAAGAAGCTCTAAATCTCGCCCAAATAGGAACTTATAACCTAGATAAAAAAGTAGAACAAGGCGGTGCTAACTTCTCGGGCGGTCAAAAACAAAGGCTTTGTATCGCAAGGGCTTTACTTAAAAAACCCAAAATTCTTATTCTAGACGACTCTACTTCGGCAGTAGATACTAAAACCGACGCATTAATAAGAAAGGCTTTTAAAGAATATATCCCCGCTACGACTAAAATCATAATCGCACAACGTATTGCGTCTATTTCAGATGCGGATAAAATAATCATTATGGATAACGGTAAAATAATTGCTATCGGAAATCATCAAAGTTTATTGAAAGATAACACTATCTATCAAGAACTTTACTATTCTCAAAATAAAGAAGCCGAAAAGGAGGGAAAATAATATGCCACCTAAAATGCAAGTAAGAAGAAACGGACAAAAAGGCCCTATTGCTCCTTCAAAGGCAAAAAAAGGCACTCTTAAAAGATTACTGAAAATGCTATTTACAAACAATAAAAAATTATTGTTTATCATACTTTTTTGTTTGGTTATTTCGGCAGTAGTTTCTGTTGCGTCTTCTATATTCTTGGAAAATTTATTGAAGGCAATAAACAAAGGCTTAGAACTTAAAAGTTTAGATGCCGTTTGGGGAGATTTATTAACCATATTTATAACTATGGGTTTCGTCTATTTAATAGGCATTATCGCCTCTTTCGTGTATACGAGACTTATGGCGGTGTTAACTCAAAAATTCCTACACCAAGTAAGACTCGGCATATTCGAAAAAATGCAATCCTTACCTATTAAGTTCTTCGACCAACATAAAACCGGAGATATTATGTCCGTTTACACAAACGATACGGACGCACTTCGTCAATTAGTTTCGCAAAGTATCCCCCAACTTTTCTCGGCGTTAATCAGCGTTTCGGTTTTACTTGTAATAATGTTCCTTTCCAGCATTTGGTTATCGCTTGTAATATTCGGCGGAGTTGCGGCAATGTTTTTCGTAACTAAAAAGGTTGGCGGTAATTCCGCAAAATTCTTTGTCAGACAACAAATTTCTCTGGGAGAAGAAGAAGGCTTCGTAGAAGAAATGATGCAAGGCGGTAAGGTAATAAAAGTCTTCAATCACGAAGAAGACAGTAAAAAAGCTTTCGACGCTAAAAACGAACAGTTATGTAATGATGCAACAAAAGCACATACGTTTGCAAATATCTTAATGCCGATTATGGGTAATATCGGAAATATTCTTTACGTCGTAGTCGCCTTTATCGGCGGACTTTTGGCTATACTTAATATCCCGAATTTAACAATAACAGGTCTTCAATATTTAAGCACTACCCAATTTATAATAATCATTATGGCTTTCCTACCGAGAAGTAAACAGTTCACTATGAACATTTCTCAATCTTCTCAACAAATAAATTCTATCGTAATGGGCTTAGCAGGGGCTTCGAGAATATTTGAACTTATGGACGAAGAGCCTGAAAAAGACGAAGGTTACGTAACTTTGGTTCGTGCCAAAATAGATGCAGACGGCACTATTCACGAATGCAAAGAAAGAACGGGACACTGGGCTTGGAAACACCCCCATAAAGCCGACGGAACTATTACCTATACAGAACTTAAAGGCGACATCCAAATGTTCGACGTAGACTTTGGATATATACCTGAAAAAATAGTTCTTAAAAACGTTTCTCTATACGCCCACCCCGGTCAAAAAGTAGCGTTCGTAGGAGCGACAGGTGCAGGCAAAACTACTATAACAAACCTAATAAACCGCTTTTACGATATTGCCGACGGCAAAATCCGTTACGACGGAATAAACATAAACAAAATCAAAAAAGCCGATTTGAGAAAATCTCTCGGCATAGTTTTGCAAGATACTAACCTATTCACCGGTACTGTTATGGAAAATATCCGTTACGGAAGATTATCGGCAACCGACGAAGAGTGTATAGAAGCCGCAAAATTAGCCTATGCCGACGATTTTATAAGAAGACTCCCCGAAGGCTATAACACTATGCTTACAGCAGACGGAGCAAACCTTTCGCAAGGTCAAAGACAACTTTTATCAATAGCAAGGGCAGCGGTTAAAGACGCTCCCGTTATGATTTTAGACGAAGCGACTTCTTCTATTGATACCAGAACCGAAGCATTAGTACAAAAAGGAACGGATAGACTTATGCAAGGAAGAACGGTTTTCGTTATTGCACATAGACTTTCAACCGTTCAAAATTCAGACGTGATTATGGTTTTAGACCACGGAAATATTATAGAAAGAGGTTCTCACGAACAACTCATAGAACAAAAAGGCAATTACTACCAGTTATATACGGGTGCATTTGAATTAGAATAATATGGATTGTAACTTATGCCCTAATAAATGCGGTGTAAACCGCTCAATAAAAAAAGGAATTTGCGGTGCGAGTGATAAAATTCGCATCGCAAAATTTTATTTACATAAATTCGAAGAACCGGAAATTTCGGGTACAAACGGTTCAGGCACAATATTCTTTTGCGGTTGTTCTCTAAAATGTGTTTTTTGCCAGAACTACGAACTTTCAAGAAACCAACGTGGAAAAGATATAACGGTTCAAGAACTTGCCGATATCTTTAAAGAATTAGAAAATCAAAATGCACATAATATAAATTTGATAAATCCCACCCACTACTCCGATAAAATAGTACAAGCGTTAAAAATATACCGTCCTAAAATTCCTATCGTTTATAATACTCACGGATACGAAGATATTGAAATATTAAAGGAGATAGATAATTATATAGACGTATA
Organism: Christensenellaceae bacterium; assembly: GCA_045598545.1. GTDB lineage: Bacteria > Bacillota > Clostridia > Christensenellales > Borkfalkiaceae > UBA1259. The sequence continues at coordinate 13,341 of JAZLMI010000046.1, forward strand.
TCTACCCGATATAAAATATTTTTCGGATAAAGTTTCTATGCGGTATACGGGTAAAGCCGATTACTTCGAAAAAGCAAGTAAAGCGATAGAATTTATGGCTAATAAAAAAATCGTTTTCGGAGAAGACGGATTACTGAAAAGCGGAACGATAGTAAGACATTTAGTACTCCCCCAAAATACCGCCGATAGCAAAAAAATTCTAGATTGGTTTACAATTATTAAAGATAAAGCGTATATCAACGTTATGAGTCAATATACGCCTTTCGGGGAGATAGAAAAATTCCCCGAACTTCAAAGAAAACTAACCAAAAGAGAATACGATTCGGTTATAGATTATGCACTTTCTTTAAATATCGAAAAAATGTATTATCAAAAATTTCAATCTCAAAGCGAATCTTATATCCCCAAATGGGATTATTAAAAAACAACAACTGAAGAAATGCCCTTAAAAGTTACAGACTTTTAAGGGCATTTCAATGTGCAAACTGTCTTTTTGTTATACGTTTATCAAATATTATCCTCTAAATAAACTCCCGTATCACAATAAAAATATGCGTATATTTTGAAATCAAAAGATAAGGACTTAACGGCATTTACACTATTTCTATCGACGTAAACCGTAAATTTATCACCTACCGAAGTCGTTGATAAAATATAGGAAAACGAAGTAAAATCTCCCTCATTATTTGCAGAAGTTACAGTTTTTATTTGTCCGTCGTTAATTTGTACTGCAGTTATTTTATCTCCCGCTTTAATTCCCAAGGATTCTGCTTGCCCACCTTTTACTACCGAGGTAATATTAACGCCTCCTTCGGCATTTTGAGTGCTTATCCCTATTTTTTCTCTTTTCCCTGAAACGTATCCGTAATTTTTAAAATCCACAGATTTTGCCGTTCCTATAAGTTGCTTTGCTATACTTATAAAACCGTTCCCCGCACCACTTTCTTCGCTTGGGATATAGTGCGGAATAATATAATTCATTTCTTGATAATCATCGTTACCTGCGTTAGTTATCCCTACTAGTTCGCCGTATAAATTGTAAAGACCGCCTCCCGAACTTCCGTGGTTTGTGGGGACTTGTATCCTTATTAAACTCATATACCCTATAGTTGAAACGTTGGTTTTTATTATATTATTATTCGCTATCCACCCCTTTGTAAAAGTTCCCGGTTCTCCACCGTTAGTGCCTATTGCAAAAACTTCTTCCGCCAAAGAGAGCGAATACTGTTCACTCATAATTTTGGCTTTATTTACTCTTATTTTTCTACCAAAAGTATTGAGTTTTAACACCGCTATATCAGAAGTAAAATCTCCACCAACAAGAGAAATTTCTTGATTTTCTTCTATTTCTCCACCTATTTTACCTGTAAACTTATAACCCGAATTATTGTATTTATAATCTAAATCGGGAAGTATCACCGTTATTTTGGACCCTTTTTCGGAAACCATATGATTGCAAGTAATTATATAATAAATTCCGGGGTCATTTATTCCGTCGTCAACGTCTACGATAACTCCTGAACCGTTATATTTCCCGGAAGAATTTTCAACAAATAAATATACCGAAGTGGCTCTTACTTCTTCACACGCCTCCTCTATACTTTTAGGCATTGCGGTTTGACTTCTTTCCGTGTTAAAAATAATATCGGAAGAAAGAGTGTTAGAATCCTTTAATATTCTTTCAAGTCCTACGTAAGGCGTATTTTTTTCATCTTCTTTGTTATCTTTATCTTTAACGAAATTACAAGCAGTAGTAAATAACAAAGCGAGCAATAAAGTTACAACAAGTATACGGGATAATATTTTCTTCATAATTTTCTCCTTAATTTTATTTTATCACAAATTTCTTTTAAAAAACTCAAAATTCGTTTATTTTTTAAAAAATATTTGAAAGGACGGAAGAATTTCCGCCCTTTCGCCCCGCCGAAGAATAAGCGGGGCAAAATTTTACTGCCGCAAATTCTTAAACGGAATATTATAACGGCAGTAACTCGTTGGTAACATTCTAGATAATTTAAATAAAAAAATTACCTTACCGCCGACAACAGTATTATCGGCAAATAAGATAATTTTATACTTAAAAATACAATTATAAAATCAAATTATTCTTCGTCTTCGATTTCGGGGATATCAACGTTATGATAAACGTCTTGAACGTCGTCTAAATCTTCCAAAGCATCGATAAGTCTTTGGAATTTAGCGAGTTCCTCGCCTTCCAAAGAAATTTTATTTTGCGGAAGCATAGTAACTTCTGCCTCGAAGAAATTAAGTCCTTTTCCTTCCAAAAACTTTCTAACGTCGGAAAAATTTGAAGGAGAAGTGTGAATTTCAAACGCATCGTCCTCCGAAATAACGTCATCAGCACCAGCATCCAAAGCGTATTCCATAATTTGGTCTTCGGATAAATCAGGAGTTCTCTCCACGACGATAACGCCCATATTTGTGAAAGTAAAGGAAACGCAACCGGTGTTACCCAAACTTCCGCCGTGTTTTTTCATAGTGTTTCTAACGTAATCCACCGTACGGTTTTTATTATCCGTAAGCGTCTTAACTATAATGGCACTACCCGATGGTCCATATCCTTCATAAGTCAATTCTTCATAATTTGCTCCCGACAATTCACCTGCCGCCTTTGCGATACAACGTTTAATGTTGTCGTTAGGCATATTAACAGATTTTGCTTTTGCAATAGCGTCCGCTAGTTTACTATTGGTTTCAGGGTCGGGATTATTTTTAGCGGCAACAGCAATTTCCCTTCCTACTTTGGTAAATATTTTACCTTTTACGGCATCAGTTTTTGCTTTTTTTACGGCTATATTCGCCGAATGGCTATGTCCTGACATAAATTTATCTCCTTATTTTATGTTTTTAAGAGCGTACATAAGCACGCCTGCCGAAACTGCGGCATTTAAACTTTCCATACCGTTTTCCATAGGAATACTTACGGTAAATTTGGCTTTATTTTTAACAATTTGACTAACGCCTTTTCCTTCATTCCCGATAACCAAACAAAGCGGAGAAATGTTTTTTAAGTTAAAAATGTTTTCTCCAAGCATATCGGCGACACAAAAAGGCAACGGGATTTTATCAACGAGTTCTTCTCTATTTCCGAAGTGAACGTTTACTTTAAATATTCCGCCCATACTTGCCCTTACCGATTTCGGTGAAAAGGGGTCTGCACAATCTTCGGTAACAAATACGTCGTTATACCCCGAAGCGGCGGCAGTTCGAATTATAGCACCAACGTTAGCAGGGTCGCCAACCCCGTCTAAAAATACCGAACTTTGATTACCAAAAGGTTTCTCGCTTTTCTTAAAAGCAATCGCCATAACACCTTGCGGAGTTACTTCCGCACTTATGCTTTTAAAAACCTCGTCGGAAACGATAACAATTTCCCTATCGGTATTTAAAAATTTTGCACCGTTTTCAGTACATATAACCGACTTTATATCAACGTTTGATATAAATGCGTCTTTAACGAGTTTTAAACTCTCTATAATATAAAGTCCCAAACAATCTCTATTCTTCTTATCGTATAAAGACTTTATCTCTTTTATAAAAGCGTTGGTTTTCGATGTAATCATCTTGACTATTTAACGAAGAGCCTATCTTAAAAAAGGTAGGCTCAAACGAATTAGTTATTCAAAGATGCTTTTGCCTTTTCGGTTAAAGCGGTAAATGCTTCCGCATCGGAAACGGCAATTTCAGAAAGAACCTTTCTATTTAAATTGATGCCGGATTTTTTCAAACCGAACATAAATTTACTATAAGAAATTCCGTTCAATCTGCAAGCAGCGTTGATTCTTGCAATCCATAAAGACCTAAAATCACGCTTTTTAGCCTTTCTTCCAAAGAAGGAATAAAGACCAGCCTTCATAACGGCTTCTCTTGCAACTCTATATCTCTTACTTCTGCCTCCGAAATAACCTTTGGCAAGTTTTAATATTTTTCTACGCTTCTTAACGGCGTTAACTGCTCTTTTAATACGCATAATTCATTCCTCCTATTACTTGTTATAGATAAGCGTTTTCATGGTTTTTGCTTGTGTAGCATCTACGTACGCTCCGTCGCAAAGACGATTCTTTCTCTTTCTGTCCTTTTTAGTAAGAATATGATTCTTACCGGAACAAGCTCTCTTAATTTTTCCGTTTGCGGTAATTTTAAAACGTTTTTTAGCCGCACTCTTGGTTTTCATTTTAGGCATAATATATATCCTCCGTTTATTTTTTTATTTAATTACGCTTTCAAAGGAGCGAGCATCATAAATATGTTTCTACCTTCTGTAAGCGGTTGTTTCTCTACCGTGCCGAAATCTTTTACCATTTCGTAAAATCTGTTCATAACCTCAACGCCCATTTCGGGATGAGCCATTTGACGACCACGCATTTTGATTGAAACTTTAACTTTATTCCCGACCGACAAGAACTTTTGAGTCTGTTTCGCCTTTACGTTTAAATCTCCAACGTCTATGGTCATAGAAAGTTGAACTTCTTTGATTTCAACGACTTTTTGATTTTTCTTGGCTTCTTTTGCTTTTTTTGCAAGTTCGAAAAGATATTTCCCGTAATTCATAATCTTACATACGGGAGGAACCGCATTTGGGGAAATTTTAACAAGGTCTAAGCCTTTGTCTTCGGCAATATTAAGTGCTTCCCTTGAAGAAACAACACCTAACTGTTCCCCGTTTTCACCTATCAGGCGGACTTCTTTGTCCCTAATTTCCTGATTTATTTGATGTTCTTTTTTAATGGTTTTGTACCTCTTTTAATATATTTTCTTTTACGGTTATAACCGTTTTAAGAACAAAAATCGGATTGCTTTTGTTAAAAAGCAACCCGACAATAAACGCAATAAATACCTAACGATTTAAGTATCGCAAATTATTGAGCCGAACGAACTGTTCCGTCGGCGAGAAGGGTTACTTCTTCTTTAAGCGTTATAATGATACAACTTTTATATTTATATGTCAAACGTTTTTAAGCGTTTTACGAAAATTTTTATTACAAACGATTTGACTATACAAAATAATAATGGTAAACTATACTAAAATAAAACTTAAGGAAGTAATTATGATAAAAATAGCGGTAGACTGTTTAGGCGGAGATAATAGCCCTAACGCAAATATTGAAGGTGCTGTAAAGGCATTAAACACAATTTCGGACGTGGAACTCTTTCTGCTCGGAGAAGAAACTGCAATAAACAGTAAACTTGAAAAAGAAAACTACGATAAAAAAAGATTGCACGTAATAAATGCTCCGGAAGAAATTTCTTGCAACGATAAGCCCACCGATGCAATCAGATTAAAGAAAGAAAGTTCTTTGTATAAAGCGATAGAATTATTAAAATCAGAAGAAGGTGTAGACGCTTTGGTTTCTACCGGTTCTACAGGTGCGATTTTGGCGGGTGCCGTTTTAAAAATAGGAAGAATAAGAGGGGTAAAACGCCCTGCGTTCTGCCCTATACTTCCCACAATAACGGGGAAAATAGTCGGAATATGCGATAGCGGTGCTAACGTGGATTGCGACGCTATTCAACTTAACCAATTCGCCATTATGGGAAATTTATATTTACAAAAGGCGTGCGGAGTAAAAAATCCCAAAATTGCACTCTTAAACGTAGGAATTGAAGAAGAAAAAGGCGACCTTTTAAGAAAGGAAGTCTACCAAACGTTAAAACAGAATAAAATGCTAAATTTCGTCGGCAATATGGAAAGTAGAGATTTATTAAAAGGTGATTACGATTTAATCGTTTGCGACGGGTTTTCGGGAAACGTTTTATTAAAATCCACCGAAGGTGCTTGTTTAGAAATGCTTAAAATGATAAAAAAAGCCTTCTATAAAAACCTTAAAACCAAACTAGGTGCTTTACTTTTGAAAAAAGACGTAACCGAAATAAAAAACCTTATGGACTACAATAACTATGGCGGAGCAGTACTTTTGGGGGCTAATAAAACCATCGTTAAAGGTCACGGGTCAAGTAAATCTCTATCCGTATTCCACTGCATAGAACAAGCATATAATATGGAAAAAAACGGTTTAAGACAAGCAATCGCAGAAGAAATAGGAAAAACTACAATAGAATAATAAATAATACAAAGTTAAAGGGCGAGGATATTTTCCCCGCCCTTTAACTTGTTGAAAGAGGTTATTCTATTTCTATATTTTTAGAAGAAATTTCTTTTTTATCATCTTTCGGAAAATCCAAAATCAAAGTACCGTTATTATATCTTGCCTTTATATCGCTTTCGTTAACGTCGCCTATATAATAACTTCTACTGCACGAAAAACTTCTTTCTTTTCTCAAAAAGTTTTTGTTTCCTTCTTCTTTTTCTTCTCTCTTTGCCGAAACGGTTAAATACCCGTTCTCTAACGACACGTTTATATCTCCCTTTTCGTAACCCGGCATATCAACCGCAAGTTCATAACCGTTATCCTTCTCCTTTATATCGGTTTTCATCATATCATAACGACGAAAAGTCGGTATAAAAGGCTCAAAAAAGTCTTCGAACGGGTCAAAAAAGTTAAACCCTAAATCATTGTCTTGGCGTCTTGTTAAAAAATTTTTCATAATTATACTCTCCTTTTATATATGTATTTTTAGCACTCATTGATTTTAAGTGTTAGCACTCTCTATCTTTGACTGCTAATTATATTATATATAATATTTTTCCCTTGTCAAGTAGTTTTTAAAAGTTTTTTAAAATTTTTTTTATTTTTTAAAAACAAAAAAAGAACCTTTCTTGTCGAAAAGTTCTTCTTTTAATTTAATTATTGATTTTATTCTGAACGAAGTGCTACGACAGGGTCTTTTTTAGCAGCAATCCTTGCAGGAATTAAGCCCGCAATTAATGTTAAACAAATGCTTACCACAATCAAAATCAAAGCGGTAATCGGTTTTAACACCGCTATTTTACCTATTCCGCTAACCGCAGACGCAAGTATTATGTTTATGGGAATACTTAGTAAATAAGTAATTCCAACACCTATTAAACCCGCAAATAATCCTATCAAGAAAGTTTCCGCATTAAACACTCTGGAAACTTCTCTCTTTGACGCACCTAAAGCTCGAAGTACACCTATCTCCTTAGTACGTTCAACAACCGAAGTATAAGTTATTATACCTATCATAACGCTTGAAACTATTAAAGATATAGAAGAAAAAGCAACTAATACGTAAGTTACGGCATCTACCATAGTCGTAAGAACACCGAATACCATACTCATCATATCGGCATATGCTATAATTTTAGAATCTCCTTCTTCAAAACGGTCGTTCCAAGCGTCAAGCCTGTTTTTAATTCTTTGTTTACCCTCAAAACTTCTAGCGTATATACTTATATTAGCGGGCGATTCATCTCCCGCAAGAGTTCTTAAATTGTGAGCCTCCAACGTCTTTTCCATTTGACCTGTTTCGGCATTTTCTTGCTCCCCGATTATTACTTGTATGTAAGAAGCCATAGTTTGCATTTTCTTATCTTCAGGAAACATAGTTTTAGCCCTTTCTATTTGATTATTAAGATAATTAACTATTTCACTATCTTTATTTTTTTCTATAACGTATCTTGTCAAAGCGGGAGAATACGCTATACCGAGGTCTAAAACGCCTTCTACGTTTTCTTTTTCACGAAGAATTCCGGCAATTTTAAGTTCTTTTAACCCCGCCGTTTCTTTTGAAACCGTTTTTGTCCTAAAATATTTAATTTCATTATCGTATTCAAACATTAAGTCGTTAGTCGCCAAATATAAACCTTTATTCTCTATAATATCCGCCATATCGAAAATAATATTGCCGTCGACATCTTTACGACCTAAACCATTAAGCGTTTCAAAAGTAGGATTCCCTTCATTATCTATTGATACCGAAATAAACCCTAAAAGTGCAAGAGTTATATCTGACACAGAATTGTTTTCGTCCACCACGAGATATATTTTATCATAATCATCCTCTTCAAAAGTAGGAAGATTTCCGTAGATAGCAGTATACTGTTCCGAAATTAAATCGTAACTTTCGGGCATTTCTTGTATAGTAGGTATGTACTGACGGACAAAACTCGTACTTAAACCCATAGCACCGATTAAAGTGCTTTCATATTCGTTTTCGATATCGTTTACAAACGAATCTATTGCGGTAAATTTTTCTTCACCGTTATACTTAATATCGGTATAAAAATAGTCGTTCATATCAAAGCCGTAAGAATATTGTATCGCATAATAATCGTCTTTTGGGGTATCGTTAAGATAATTTAAAAATTCTTCGGACAAATCGTTCTTTTTAAGCATTCCCGTAAGTTTATTAAAAGCCTCTTTTACCACTACGTTATTAAGTTTTGAATATTTTCCGATTATGTCGTTTCCGCCAGTTTCCATAAAAGAAGAAAGGTCAACAGAACTTTCGGAAATAGTTAAAGGATAAGAAGAAAGCGTATCCGTTTGCATTCTCGCCATATACATATTAAAGCCCGTTGAAATAGCAAGAACCAAAGCGACGCCTATAATACCTATACTACCTGCAATAGAAGTTAATACCGTTCTCGCTTTTTTAGAAAACAAATTCTTAATCGAAAGTCCAAACGCCGTTCCAAATCCCATACGGGTTTTTCTTCCCTCTTTAACGGTATTTGCCGTATCTCCTTTAAATGGGTTGGTATCATCCATAACCAAGCCGTCTAAAAGTCTTATTATTCTAGTAGAATAAGTTTCGGCAAGGTCGGGGTTATGAGTAACCATAATTACCAAACGGTCTTTCGCCACTTCTTTCAATAAGTTCATTACTTGAATACTTGTTTCGGTATCCAAAGCACCGGTAGGTTCATCTGCTAAAATTATTTCAGGGTCGTTGACCAAAGCCCTTGCAATAGCGACCCTTTGCATTTGCCCGCCGGATAATTGATTTGGCTTTTTATAACCTAATCCCCCCAAACCTACTTTTTCCAATACCGCTTCCGCTCTCTTTTTACGCTCCGACTTCGAAATACCCGAAAGTGCCAGCGAAAGTTCTACGTTAGCCAAAATAGTTTGATGAGGTATTAAATTGTAACTTTGAAACACAAAACCTATACTATTGTTCCTATAAGCGTCCCAATCTCTATCCTTGTAGTTTTTGGTAGACTTTCCGCTTATCTTCAAATCTCCCGAAGAATACCTATCAAGTCCGCCTATAATATTTAAAAGTGTAGTTTTACCGCAACCGGAAGGTCCTAAAATAGAAACAAACTCATTTTTTCTAAAAGACAAATTTATTCCCTTTAATGCCTTTACGGCAGTATTCCCTTCGCCGTAAGTCTTAACAATGTCGGTAAGCTTTAATGCACATTCTTGATTTTTTGCCATTTAATCTCCTTATAATATATCAGACATTGACTTTACGAATTCCGATACGTCGTCTATCGGAAGCCCTTCTAACAATCTTGCCTGTTCATATAATACTACGGAATATTTTTTAAGTTTTTCCTTATCTGTATCATAAAGCGTTTTTAACGTGTCTAATATTTTATGCGTAGCACTTATTTCCAAAACCTTTTCTGCACTAACTTTCTTATCCGCATTAGGCATAGAATTAAGCACTTTTTCCATTTCTATAGATATCTCTCCCGAAGCGGTTAAACATACGGGATAAGTCTTTAATTTAGAAGTAAGTTTTACTTCCTTTACCTTATCTCCCAAATTGTTTTTTATCTCGTTAAGTAAGTCTTTGACTTCTTCGGATTTTTTCTCGGTTTCTTTCTTTTCGTCTTCGGAATCTAGCGAGAAATCCGCTTCTGATACCGACTTAAATTTCTTGCCTTCGTAATCATTTAAAATCTTAGCCACGAATTCGTCTACCCCGTCCTTAAAGAAGAGTATTTCGTATCCTTTATCTTTTGCTTTTTCTATCTGCGGAAGTTTTGCTATTTTTTCGTAACTTTCTCCGCAAGCATAATATATATCCTTTTGGTCTTTATCCATTTCGGCTATATATTCTTTTAATGTGATAAGTTTTTCACGTCTTGAAGAATAGAACATTAAAAGGTCTTTTAACTTATCCTTGTTCATACCGAACATCTCGTATGCACCGAATTTTATCGAAAGACCGAATTCTGCAAACATTTTTTCGTAATTTTCCCTATCGGTTTCAAGCATTTTAGAAAGTTCGGACAAAATCTTCTTCTCTAACGAAGTCGCTATCGCTTTTACTTGCCTGTCTTGTTGCAATATTTCACGAGAAATATTTAACGATAAATCCGAAGAATCTACTATACCTTTTATAAACCCGAAATAATCGGGAATTAAATCTTCGCATTTATCCATTATCATTACGCCGTTAGAATATAGTTTTACGCCCTTTTTATAATCCTTACTATAATAATCAAAGGGGGCTTTAGCAGGAACGAACAGTAAAGTATCGTAAGTTACCGTACCCTCTATCTTAGCATAAACGGATTTTAACGGCTCTTCATAATCGTGAAACTCGTTTTTATAATATTCTTTTAAATTATCTTCGGTTACTTCGGCTTTAGGTTTTTTCCATAACGGTACCATACTATTTAAAGTTTCAATCTCTTTAACGTCTTCATATTCAGGCTTATCGTCAGGCGTTCCTTCCTTTCTCTTGGAATGGGTAACTTCCATTTGAACAGGATAACGTATATAATCCGAATATCTTTTTATTAGAGAAGTTATTCTATACTCCTCTAAAAATTCGGAATATTTTACGTCTTCGGTGTCCTTCTTTATTGAAAGAACTATTTTAGTGCCTAACCCGTCTTTTTCGGTTTCTTCAATAGAATACCCGTCTACGCCCTTACTTTCCCATTTATATGCTTTTTCCGACTTATATTTACGAGTATAAACTTCTATTTTATCGGCAACCATAAACGCAGAATAAAACCCTACGCCGAATTGACCTATAAGTTCGCTATCAGTCTTCCCTTCGTTCTCTTTCTTGAACGCAAGAGTTCCCGATTCCGCAATAGTTCCGAGATTTTTTTCCAAATCTTCTTCGTTCATTCCTATTCCGTTATCTTCGATTATAAGTTGATTTTTCTTTTTATCAACCGAAATATTTATCTTAAAATCCGAAATTACCGTAGTATCGGTAAGAGAAATAAATTTAAGTTTATCTATTGCGTCCGATGCATTAGACACCAATTCTCTTAGAAATATTTCCTTGTTCGTATATATCGAATTTATCATTAAATCTAAAATTCTCTTAGATTCTGTCTTAAACTGTTTCATAATTAAATCTCCTTATTTTTAATAATTATAAAGTATTGTATTGTTTGAAATAACGCTTAGCAAGTTTATACGCTGAATTCCTGCAAAAATGTGCGGTATCGTCGTTTTTAAATATATCCGAATTAGAAAGAAGTCCTTTTGCCGAAACAAATGCACATTTTTTATTTTCTTTACACACCTTTTTAGTTGCATTTAAAACGGCATCCGACTGTTCTTTATAAGCGTCATACCAAGTATGAACGAACCCACCTGCTATAAAGGGAAACTCTCCGAATTTCTTTCTTAAAGATTTCAAAAAGTTGGACAACTTATCATAATAAAAAGCCTTTCTGGTATCGGGCGATAAATCTGCATTTTCAAAAGAATCGTGTTCGCCTTGATGCCACAAAAAAGCAACTATTCTATTCTCTTTATTGTACCCTAACGCTTGAGATACCATATCGACTAATCTTTTATATAAAACTTCGTCTACTCCCCAATGATGTTTGGAAAACCCCGTTCCGCCAACAGCCGCTTTTACTATAAGAATTTTTCTGCCTTTTTCAAGTTTCCCCGCCTTTATATATTCTCTTGCAAATATTAAAGCAATATTACCCAATTTACCCGTTTTAGTCTTAGTTTCTTTCGCAATATCCACTACGTATTCCGAAGGATACTTAACGGCAAGATAATCATCTCCGTTATTTTGGTCCTTTTTAAAATCTATACCTTGAACGTCTGAAAGTGCCAATATATCGGAACTTGGTTTATACGCATTACGTACGTTTCCCCTTCCGTAACCTTCGGCATTAGATTGCCCCGCTAAAATTATAATATCACACTTCTCTTTCTCAATATTTAATCCCATATTGTAGTTCTCCTTTTGTTTATCACAAATATTGTTAAGATTTAGCACTCTTTTATTTAGAGTGCTAAATATAATTATATACATAATGATTTATTTGTCAAGGCTTTTTTCGGGTTTTAGAAAATAAGTTTATTTTTATATAAATATTTTTCTATTGCAATTTGCTTTAATTTGTGATATTCTTTTTAAAAACGTATTTTGGTGATTCATTTATGAAAAAAGAAATAGACTGGGAAGAAGTAGATAGGATGTCGGAAGAGTATCTAAAAAAATGTACCGAATTCGACAAGCAAATCGCAGAAGAAAGAAAACACAATGACTACGACTTAAAAAAAATGAACGAAGAAGTGTGTGATTTTGCAAAAAAGCACGGCATAAAAACGATTACTATTGAAGAATTGAGAAAAAAATAACGCTAAATTAATTTTAGCGTTATTTTTTATAAACGTGAAATTATATATTCGGCATACAGTTTGGCGACATTTACTCCGGTCGCTTTTTCTATTCCGAAAAAGAAAGCGTTTGAATTTACTTCGCAAACAATAGGTTCTTCGTTTTCTCCGTAAAGTAAGTCCACTCCGCAATAGTCAAGTTTGAGAATATCGGCACATTTTTCGGCTGTTTTTTTAAATTTGTCGGGAAGGTCTATCTGCACGCACTTTCCTCCGAGTGCTACGTTAGAGCGGAAATCTTTATCGCTTACTCTTTCCATAGAAGCAACCGCTTTTCCGCCGACAACTATAACCCTTACGTCTGTACCCGATTTATTTTTTATAAATTCCTGAAAAAGATGGGGCTTTAATTTTACCTTTTCCATAATGGCTTTGAGGTCTAAAACGTTATCTGCTTTATAAACGCCTTTACCCATAGAACCGAAACTTTCTTTAATTATTAAAGGAAATCCCAACTCGTCAATTATTTTATTTATACTATTCTCGGAAATTTTACAATCTTTATCGTAGCAAAGACTACCGAAAAGAGTCTTTGGCATTTTTATTCCTTTATTAGAAAGAGCAAGATAAGTTTTCGCTTTATCATCACAAGTTCTTATAGCGTCGTGAGAATTAAAAAGCCTTATACCTGAATTTTCAAGTGCTTTAGAAAAGTACTTGTCTTTATCCAAATATACGGCAAAATCACATTTTATATCGGTTTTTATTTCCCCGTCTTCTATTTTTGTGTGAAAACCGTCCGAAATTATATCGACAAAAACGTTTAATTTATTAAGTTCTTGTTTCAACCTTTCCGCCTGTTTAACACTTTCCACAGGAATACCGAAAGGATTTACTATTATAACGCCTTGCATACTCTATTATTTTTTACTTTTTCCATGTCCTCGGAGAAAACAATACCATCAACGGGAATATTTCAAGTCTTCCTGCAAGCATCATTAAAGATAAAAATATTTTAGACGGAGCGGAATAAACTTGATAATTTCCCATCGGTCCTACCGCCTTTGTAATTCCGGGACCTACGTTTCCTATACAAGCGAGAGTCGCAGAAAAATTTGAAAATACGTCGTTATAGTCCAAACTTAATAATATGGTAGAAAGTATTACTAACATTACCCACCACGTAAAGTATGAACGCACGTTGCGTTCAGTATCCTTATCGACGTTCTCTCCTTCGAGTTTAATACTTATAACAGACCTTGGGTGAATAAGTTTTTTAAAATCTTTTGAACCTGATTTACACAAAACTATAAACCTTGAAATCTTCATCCCCCCACAAGTTGAACCCGCACACGCTCCAACTACAGTCAAAAGTAACAATATACTTTTCGAAAATGCAGGCCACGCCGAAAAATCGGTAGAAGACACGCCCGTAGTGGAACTTATAGAAGTTACTTGGAAAAATGAATATCTAACAGCCTCACCAAAACTGTAATTAAACTCTATTAAAATATTGATTGCAATAACTATTGTGGAAACAACTACAAGAATTATGTAAGTTAAAAATTCTTCACTCTTTATTGCTTTTGCGAAATTTCCTATAAGTATCAAATAGAAAAGGTTAAAGTTTATACCGAACAAAAACATAAACACAGACATAACCATTTCAACGTATACACTATTATAATGTGCAATGCTATCGCCATATATGGCAAAACCACCTGTTCCGGCAGTAGAAAATGCGTTAAGCACACTATCAAACAAGCCTATACCACCAAAACATAACATTATTGCTTCCAAAACGGTCATACATATATAAATAGAATAAAGTATCATTGCGGTGTACTTAATTCTGCTTACCAATTTACCGACCGAAGGTCCCGGAGATTCCGCCCTGAAAACGTGCATAACTCCAACGTTATCCGAGGGAATTATCGCAAGCACGAATACCAAAACTCCCATACCACCTATCCAATGAGTAAAAAGTCTCCAAAATTGTATGCCCTTCGAAAGACTTTCTATTTGCTCTCCGGATAGAATTGAAGCCCCCGTAGTACTAAATCCCGACACCGTTTCAAAAAGAGCGTTTATATAATTAGGGATTTCTCCGCTTATAACAAACGGTAACGCCCCCACCAAGGATATTATTATCCAACACAAAGCAACGATAACAAATCCTTCCGTTGCATAAATAGAATTATCTTTGGATTTTAAACAAGAAAACGGTATCCCTATCAATAAAAGTACCGCTATAGGAATTAAAAAGGCAAAATAAGAATTCTCGCCGTAAATAAGGCTTACGGCAAAAGGAATAAGCATAAGTAACGCTATTATCATAAGCGTTTTACCTATTGTTCTTAAAATCATTTTGTAATTCATAATTATTTTAGTATATTTTCCAACTTTAATATCTTTCTGGACTCTGCCACAACGATTATCCTATCGTTAAGTTTTAATTCCGTGGTACCCTGTGGAAGTATAAATTTTTCATCCCTAACGACACCTATAATTAGCACATTATTTTTAAGTTCTATCTGAGATAATGCCATATTTATTTTTGGGAAGTCTTCGGTTACCGTAAACTCCAACGCCTCGGCTTTATCGGTTATCTTATATAAGGTGTTTATTCCGCCTTCACTATCAACCTGATGCATTCTGGAAAATTGAAGAATTTTGTTTGCAACGATATTTTTTGGCAAAATAACGCTGTCAAGCCCTAATTTTTTAACCATTGAAAAAACCGAAACACGGTCAACCTTGGTTATTATCTTATCTACTTTTGCCTGTCCCGCATACATAGAAATCATAACGTTTTCTTCGTCAATTCCGGTAAGCGTAACACAAGCGTCTGCAGTTTTTAATCCCTCTTCTTCTAACGTTTCAAGTTCGGTTCCGTCTCCGCAAATAACCGAAACCCCCACAAGACTTTCAGCAAGTTCCGTACAACGGCTTTTGTTCTTTTCAAGAATTTTAACAGATATTCCCAAATCAACCAACTCTTTGGCAAGGTAATATCCTATATTCCCACCGCCAACTATAAAAACTGATTTCGGACGGGGTTTAAATAATTTAAACTTTTTGGAGAACAAAGACATCTCAGGTTCCGAACCCATAATTCTGACTTTATCGCCCTCTTCCAATATAACTTTTCCGTTAGGAATTATTATTTTACCATTTCTCTCTATCGTCGCAAATAAAATTTCTCTATCATAATCTCTTCTGATTTCTCTTAAAGTTTTATTTATAATAGGATTACCGTGTAAAATTTCAAATTCCGCCATCGTCGCTTTTCCTTCCGCAAAACTTTCCACTTTTAACGCCGAAGGAAATTTTAATATTTGTGCAATTTCTTTAGCGGTATTAAGTTCGGGGTTAAAAGCCAAATCTAACCCTAAATTTTGACGCAAATTTTCCATCTCGCTAAAATATTCGGGATTTCTAACTCTCGCAACAGTCTTACCCGCCCCCAACTTTTTTGCCAGTACACAGGCCAAAATATTCATTTCGTCTCGCAACGTTGTGGCAACAAATAGGTCCGCAGTGTCCACACCTGCATCTAAAAGAGCGGAATGTGCTAAACCTCCGCCGACTATACCCCTTACATCATACCTGTTTACAATCGAAGCGACAACAGATTCGTCATTATCTACAACAACGACGTCATATTTTTCTTTAATAAAACTTTCAACTAATGCTTCGCCGACCTTTCCGGCACCTAAAACAATAATTTTCATATTTAATATAATACCATTTTTTGTAAAAATGTCAAGTCAAATTAACTCATTGAAATATTCTTTATAAATCGACTATAAATTGATAAAAAACATAATTTTAAAAATTTAATTTCAAGTAAATACTAAAAACGCTTGATTATATTCTCAAAATAATGTAGAATATTAAAGACTTAAAAGAAAATAACTTGAAAGACGACTTGAAAAAAAATGGAGAAATACCCAAGAGGCTCAAGGGGCTCCCCTGCTAAGGGAGTAGCATGTGATAAACGTGGCGAGGGTTCAAATCCCTCTTTCTCCGCCAACGAAAACACTATTCGGACCTTATGTTCGAATAGTGTTTTCGCTTTGTGTTAAGCTTAAAGGGGTTTGAATAGGTAGAAACTTTTAGAAACTTTAAAGTGATTGCATTACAAATAGTAGATAAATCTCTTCAAAAGTGCTATAATCACATTTGAATCATATTCTACTCATCTATTAATTAAATTTTTACGGAGAATTTTTATGCAAAACAGAAATTATGGTATAGACCTTTTAAGAATCGTTTCAACGTTTATGATATGTATTTTACACACACTGGGGCGTGGCGGAATTCTCGGTGGCACAAATTTTATATCTATTCAATACGAAACAGCATGGTTGATTGAAACGTTATGTCTATGTGCCGTAAATTGTTACGGACTAATTTCCGGATACGTGGGATATCGGGCAAAATACCGTTATTCATCATATTTGTCACTTTGGTTGACGGTCTTTTTCGTATCCTTATTTTACACTTTAATATACGCATTTTGGAAACCGCAATTTGTAACGGCGACAACTTGGATAAAACTTTTCTTCCCTGTTTCCACTCGTCAATTTTGGTATTTCAGTGCATACACCGCATTGTTTTTACTTTTACCGATTCTAAATATAGCAATAGACAAGTTAACAAAAACACAGTTAAAATCTATAATAATCGGCATAATAATTTTATTTTCCGTATTATACACCTCATTTAGAAACAAAGCGTTTTTTGATACGATTTGGAATTCCGACAACGAACCGTACGGATTATTAGACGGATATTCAGGCTTATGGTTAATTGTCCTTTATATAATCGGAGCATATTTCGCAAAATACGGATTCAGCAAAAAACTCACTCCTAAAAAAGGACTACTTACGTATTTCGTTTGTTGTCTTTTTGCTTGGATCACACGATATTTTATAGACTTAATCGTCGGCAAAGGAACAGACCCACTTGCCTACTTGTATCTTGCAAGTTACGTTTCACCCTTTATCTTGTTAGCAGGAATAGGGCTGTTGGCATTTTTTTCAAAACTGAATTTGAACGGCGGTTTTACGAAAGTAATTTCTTTTGTATCACAAAGTACTTTTGCTATATATCTGTTCCAAAATCATCCATTGATATGGCAAGATTTTATGTTGGGTCTTGTACAAGATTACGCTAATGCTCCACTATTTAAAATGTTAGGGGTTGTATTGCTTACCGCAGTTTGCATTTTCATTGTATGTTTGTTATTAGACCAAATTAGAAAACTTGTTTTCAAAGCGTTAAAAATTCCTAAACGTCTTAAAAATTTTGAAGAAAAACATTTAATCAATATTTGGGATAAACAAAATTCTAATTTGTAAAAAATTCAAAGAGAACCACTAACTTTCCGGCAAAAATAAAAAAGGTAGATAAACACAAAGTTTGTCTATCTTTTTTAATAATCTTTTATACACAATATATAGTCGGCACTCACGTCTAACAATTTACATAAATCAGATAAAGTATCTAATGCAGGAAAAATATCTTTCTTCATATATTTTGATATCGTTTGTGGCGAAATTTTTAACTCTTTTGCTATTTCTTTTTGCGTTAAATTAGAGTTTTTTATACTTTCCCTTAACCTTTCTTGAATTTTCTTTAATTGCATTTTAATCACCTTATATGTGTTTATTACATAAATAATCGCATATTATACGATAAAACACTTGACAATCGTATATTAGGTGATTTATAATTGTTTCATAGTCGATTTAAATCAAACAAAAGGAGAACATAAAAAATGTCCATAACAACCATTGGAACAATAGTAACAGTAATAAGTTGTATCGCTTGCCCTATAATTGCACATCGAAAAGGAAGAAGTGCCGTCGGCTGGTTTTTCGGCGGATTGTTTTTAGGGGGTATAGGACTAATTATTATATGCTGTTTATCAAATAAAGACGACCCTTACGATTACCACTAATAATTAAAAGCATTACAAAACACTCGATAGGAAAATCTATCGGGTTTTTTTATACAAAACTTAAGCAAAATAACTTGTACAACATTAGAGAACGTGTTATAATAAATTTAGTATTTAGGAGAAAAATCAATGACCGAAAGAGAAAAAATGTTAAGCGGAATGCTTTACTCATTAGAAGACAAAGAATTACAAGACCTTCATTACAGAGCGTTAAAACTTTGTGAAAAATACAATAAAATACCGGCAAGAAAAGTCAAAAAAAGACAAAAGACGATAAAGCAACTTTTTGGTAAGACAGGCGAAAAAATTAAGGTCGAAACACCGTTTTTTTGCGATTTTGGTGTAAACATAGAAGTCGGAGAAAATTTCTTTGCGAATTACGGTTGTATTATATTAGACGTAAATAGAGTAAAAATCGGCAAAAACTGTATGTTAGCACCCAACGTCGGATTATATTCCGCAACACATCCTATACGTGCAGAAGAAAGATATAACGGCGTTGAACTTGGGCTTCCCATAACGATAGGCGATAATTGTTGGATAGGAGCAGGGTCGGTAATATGTCCAAACGTAATTATCGGTAATAACGTCGTAGTCGGAGCAGGGTCAGTTGTAACTAAAAACTTTGGAGATAACGTAGTTATTGCAGGAAATCCCGCAAAAGTAATAAGAGAATTAAAAAAAATATTTATATTATAAAGGTATAAAAAAACATCCACCCGAACAATGAAGTGCACCCCAAAAGTTGGACACAAAATGTGAAAAACTTTTGGAGGTGCATTTT
>JAZLMI010000047.1:0-3484 GCA_045598545.1 Christensenellaceae bacterium
GGGAATTTAAGCGTTAAAAAAAATTGAACTATAAATTATTAAATGTTGATTTTGCGTTTACAATTAGGTAAAAAAATGTTATACTGAAAATATAAATAACAATTAGGACGATAAAAATGAAAAGTGCTTATACTTCAATTGAACAATGTGAAAATTATTTTGTTTCGTTGTATGGCGAAAAAACGGCTACCCAGAAAGAAAGATATAAAAAAGAATTCGAACGTTTTAAATCTTCATTTAAAGAAGATAAAGCGTATGTAGCGTCTTCTAGCGGTAGAGTGGAAGTTTGTGGAAATCATACCGACCATAACGGAGGCAAAGTAGTTTCGTGTGCGATAAGTTTAGATACTCTCGCTATGTTTTTGCCTACTGATAACTGTAAAATATGTATAAAGAGTGAAGGGTATGATGATATAAACGTCGACGTAAACGATAATAAAAAGGAGAAGGAAGGTACTTCTTCGGCATTAGTTAAAGGAGTTGTTGTCGGGCTTAAAAATAAGGGGTATAAAGTCGGAGGATTTAATGCTACTTTTACGTCTAACGTTTTAGGCGGGGCGGGGATTTCAAGTTCCGCTTCCTTTGAAGTGCTTATAGCAGAAATCGAGAATTTTTTGTATAACGGCGGGAAAATAAGTGCTGAAGATAAGGCTAAAATATCACAATTTTCCGAAAATAAATATTTCGGTAAACCTTGCGGACTTTTGGACCAAACGGCAATAGCGTTCGGGGGATTAAAAAAACTTGATTTTAAAAATAAAGATAAAATAAAAGTAAGCGATATAAAGAACGATTTAAAAGATTATACCTTGGTTTTAATAAATACGGGTGGAAGCCACGCTAATTTAACAGAAGAATATGCGAGTATTCCGAAAGAGATGAAAAAAGTTGCTTCTTATTTTAAAAAGGAAAGATTGATAGACGTTAAAGAGTCGGAATTTTACAATGAACTTCCTTCGTTGTATAAAAAATTACCCGATAGGGCGATTTTGCGTGCTATTCATTTTTATAACGAAAATAAAAGGGTTGATAGACTCGAAAAGGCTCTTTTTAATGGGGATTACGAAGATTTTTTGTCAGTAATAAGAGAGTCGGGAATAAGTTCTATTTCAAAGCTTCAAAACTGTTCTGTTACGGGAAGTAAAGAACAGCCTATAATAAAGGCACTTTCTGTTTCGGAGAAGTTTTTGAATGGCGGTGCAAACAGGGTACACGGCGGAGGGTTTGCAGGCACCATACTTAACGTCGTGAACAATTCAAACGCTAAGAGTTTTATAAAAAATGCAAGTTTGATTTTTGGGGAAGAAAACGTTATTCCGTTAAAAGTGAGAACTGTGGGAACGATTGTTTTATAAAAAACTATTTTTAATTACGTTTATGTTAGGAGATAGATATGAGTTTTGAAAATACTATTTATGAAAATCCGCTTATAACCCGTTATGCGGGTAGTGAAATGGCTGAAAATTTTTCAGACGATAAGAGATTTAAGTTGTGGAGAAAGCTTTGGATTGCTCTTGCGGAAAGCGAAAAAGAGTTGGGGCTTAGTATAACCAAAGAGCAGATAGAAGAGCTTAAAAAGTATGCGGAAGATATTAACTATGACGATATGAAAGCCTTTGAAAAGGAAATTAGACACGAAGTTATGTCCGGCATAAAGGCATACGGAAAACAAGCGAAATCGGCAGCGGGAATAATTCATTTAGGGGCTACGAGTTGTTTTGTTTTAGATAACGCCGATATAATGATTATGAAAGACGGACTTCAAATTATATTGAAAAAACTTGTAAGCGTTATTGATAATCTCAAAAAGTTTGCGATTAAGTATAAAGATATGCCGACGTTAGGTTACACTCATCTTCAACCCGCTCAACTTACTACCGTGGGGAAAAGGGCTACTTTGTGGCTACAAGATTTACTTTTAGACTACGAGCATTTGCAGTTTGTAATCAGTAATGTGAAACTTCGTGGAGTGAAGGGTACTACCGGAACGCAAGCTTCATTTATGGAATTATTTGAAAACAATCAAAGTAAGGTAAAAGAACTTGAAAAATTAGTGCTGAAAAAAATAGGATACGACAAAGCTTATGCCGTAACGGGGCAGACTTATCCGAGAAAATTTGATTATTCGGTACTGTCGTTGCTTTCGGAAATTTCTCAAAGTGCTTATAAGTTTGCAAACGACATAAGAATTTTACAAAGTTTTAAGGAAATAGAAGAACCTTTTGAGAAAAATCAAGTAGGTTCTTCCGCTATGGCATATAAGAGAAATCCTATGAGAACCGAAAGGATTTGTTCGCTTTCTAGATTTGTTGAGAGTTTACCTGTGAACGCTTCTTTCACTTCTTCTACGCAGTGGTTTGAAAGGACTTTGGACGATTCTGCTAATAAGAGGATAGTTATAGCACAAGCCTTTTTGGCGGTAGACGGAATTTTAAATTTATATTTAAATGTTTCTGAAAATCTTGTGGTTTACGATAAAGTGATTGAAAAAAGAGTTAAAGAAGAACTTCCGTTTATGGCAACTGAAAATATTATTATGGAAGGCGTAAAGCTTGGCGGAGATAGACAAGTTTTACACGAGAGAATAAGAATTTTATCAATGAAGGCGGGCGAAAACGTAAAAAAATTCGGTTTGGAAAATAATTTAATACAAATGATAAAACAGGACGAGCTATTTAGAGGTATAGACGTTGATAGCGTTTTAGACTCTAAAAAATACGTTGGGAGAGCTTCTTATCAAGTGGAAGAGTTTATAAAGGAAGAAGTAGAACCCGTATTAAAAGCCAATGCGAAATTTTTGGGAGAAAAGGGGCAAATAAACGTTTAACGGAGTGTTTTGTTAAAATATTTGATTTTGATAGAAAAATGCTTGACAAAGCCTTGTTTAAGGTCTATAATTTTTTACATTGAAGGTGCTATTATGAAACTTTTAAGAAAAAACAGCTTATACGCATATTATTATTTTTACGGCTATTATTTTAATAGACGCTAATTTTGGTATACGCAGTTTTTTCATAGAGTTAAATAATAATAAAAATAAAATTTTTTAACCGCTGCGTAAAATCGGCGGTTTTTTTATTACGATTTTACGTTTGCGAAAGGAGAGATTATGGTTTTTGACATTTTGATTTTGGTGCTTTTTGTCGTTGGTATGGTAGCCATTGCTTTATATACCAGAAAGAAAGCGAAGACTTCAGAAGATTTTTTGCTTGCCGGCAAAAAAGGGCTTAACGGTTGGATGAGTGCTTTTTCTTATGGGACGACATACTTTTCTGCGGTTATATTTATAGGATATGCGGGAAAATTCGGTTGGAATTTCGGTATTTCCGCTATTTGGATAGGAATAGGAAACGCTCTTATCGGTGGACTTCTTGCGTGGATGATAATGGCAAAGCGTACTAAAAATATGACTTGTAGATTAGAAGCAAAGACTATGCCTCAATTTTTTGAAAAACGCTATCAGTCGCCTTTACTTAAAAAATTA
>JAZLMI010000048.1:0-8268 GCA_045598545.1 Christensenellaceae bacterium
TTCAAATGAATTTTCGGGCGATTCGATTTTATCTACGAACTCGTCATTATCAAAATAAACGACGTTGTGTCCTTTATGCGTTGTTTTGCAGTTTCCTACGGTGTCTAATACAAAGTCGGTTTCATACGCCGTTTGTGTTTCGGAAATAAACACTTCTTCACAGGTACGGCAACGCTTTACCCCTGTGCATTCGGTATAATCGTCGTTCCAAGTGTAAACTGTTTCGTAGTCGTGCCCAAGCGGTGCAATATAGCCGTTGCCGTTTTCTGCCTTCCACGTTTCAATATTTTCTATTACTTTTGTAAGTTCAAAATCTTCGTAATACTTATCGTTCCAGATATAATATGCAAGACGTCCTGCTTCCGTACAAGTTGCCTGTTCTTCGGGAACGGCTTCGGCGAGTTTTATAAACACTGCCGTAACCGTTACCGTTTTGTTAGGCATAGTGAACGACTTTTCTTCCGTTATATCGTAATCTTCTTCCCCGTCGTTATAAATAAGTGAATAAAGTTCATAGCCCTCGTTTGCAAAAACTTCTACCGTTATCGTCTTGTCCTTGAGAGATTCTCCTTTTACGGCAACATAACCACCGTTTTGTTCTTTATCCGTTTCCGGCGTTACGTTAGTAATAGTATAACAATCAACAAGCGTAAAACTCTTTCCGTTTGCAGGGGAAATATATTTTGAGCCGTCACCGAAGTACCAAGCCGAACTTGTGTTTGTTTGTCCGCTTGACAAAGAAGGGATTTTTACTTCCCATTTAAATGCCTTACTGCCTGCATTTATAAACATATAATCGCAACCCCTAACCTTACTTAAATCCCAACCCGTAAGGTCAAGTGTGAAATTAAGGACTTCGGAAGATGAACCGTAACCAACGAACATATTATCTATACTAGTAACGCTTGCCGTGTTCCAATTTGCTACAGAAGGCACTGCGTTTAATACGGTAGAACTATAACCGTAAGAATCGAACGTACTAGCCATATCAGTAACTTTTGACGTGTTCCAGTTTTCTACAAAAGGCACTGCGGAAAGTTTAGTAGAACTATAACCGTAATTATGGAACATATTATTCATATTCGTAACTTTTGACGTGTTCCAGTTGCTTACGTTTGGCACTGCGGAAAGTTTAGTAAAATTAAGACCGTAACTATTGAACATATAACTCATATCCGTAACGCTTGACACGTCTAAATATTCGGCACCCGTAATATTTTCCGCATTTATCATATCGCATAACATAAATGCCGTAGAAGTAAGATTATGGAAATTTTTTATTGACTCGTCAAAGACAACCGCTTTAACTTGTCCACGTATTCTGTCATAAGCCCAACTATCTGGATTAGTTGCACTTGTCGTAAGATTATCGTAAACGGTTTTATTATCTCCGCTATAATCTACCCCGTCGTAATAGAAAGTAAGGATATTTTTCCCGTCCGTTTCATCAAAAACCGCCTTAAAAGTTATAATTGTAAAACTCCTTCTGTTTGCAGGGGAAATATATTTTGTGCCGTCACCGAAGTGCCAAGCCGTGCTTGTGTTAGTTTTTCCGCTTGACAAAGAAGGGATTATTACCTTCCAGTTAGAAGCAACACCGCCTGCATCGGAAAACATATTACTGCAATTACTAGCCTTACTTAAATCCCAGCCCGTTAGGTCAAGCGTGAAATTAAGGACTTCGGAAGATGAACCGTAACTATTGAACATACTCATCACATTCGTAACTTTTGACGTGTTCCAGTTTTCTACATTAGGCACTGCGGAAAGTTCAGTAGATCTATAACCGTATCTATTGAACATATTACTCATATTAGTAACGTTTGACGTGTTCCAGTTTGCTACATTAGGCACTGCGGTGAGTATAGTAGAACTACAACCGTAATTATTGAACATACTACTCATATTAGTAACTTTTGACGTATTCCAGTTTGCTACAGAAGGCACTGCGGAAAGTTTAGTAGAACTATAACCGTAATTATTGAACATATTCTGCATACTCGTAACTTTTGACGTGTTCCAGTTTGCTACGTTTGGCACTGCGGAAAGTTCAGTAGAATCATGACCGTATCCATCGAACATACTATCCATAATCGTAACGCTTGACGTGTTCCAGTTTGCTACAGAAGGCACTGCGGAAAGTTTAGTAGAATCATGACCGTATCCATCGAACATACCTTTCATATCCGTAACGTTTGCCGTGTTCCAGTTTGCTACAGAAGGCACTGCGGAAAGTTTAGTAGAATCATGACCGTATCCATCGAACATACCTTTCATATCCGTAACTTTTGACGTGTTCCAGTTTGCTACAAAAGGCACTGCGGAAAGTTTAGTAGATTTATAACCGTAATTATAGAACATACTACGCATATCCTTAACGTTTGACACGTCTAAATATTCCGCACCCGTAATATTTTCCGCACTTCTCATATTGAATAACATATATGCCGTAGAAGTAAGGTTATGGAAATTTTTTACAGACTCGTCAAAAACAACCGCTTTAACGCTTTCACGTATCATATTATAACCCCAACCTGCTTGCCCGGTTGCGTTAGTAGGCAAGTTATCGTAAACGGTAATATTATCTCCGCTATGGTCAACCGCATCGTAATAGAAAGTAAGGGTATTTTTCCCGTCCGTTTCATCAAAAACCGCCTTAAAAGAAATCTCAAGCACGTCAAACGTTGCCGTAACCGTTACGTCTTCATCGACCATATTAAACGATTTATCTTTGGTTATATCGTTTCCGTTATATTTAAGACTCTTTAATCCATAACCGTTTTCGGGAACAACGGTTAAATAGACAGTAGTTATATTTACGTCTTCTCTCTCCACCGCTTGCAAGTTAGTATAAACTACGCCGTGTTCGCAAAGTTCAACGTTGGTTTTATAAAATTCATTAAAACCTGAAATTTTATTAAGCCGTATTGACCCTTCATACGATATATACTCGTCCTTATTATCGGCAAAGAAATATTTTTCGTTGCCAACTTCTTCAATATCCGTAAACGACGAAGGACTATACATTGATACGCCGACAAGCATTCCGTCTTCGGGATTGACAAGGGCAATATATTTATTGTTGCATACATAAAGGTTACTGTTTCCGCCGTCATCGTAGTCGTGGGTGTTGTTGATAATTTTTATAGTTCCGCCCAAAGAAAGTGTGCCTTTATCGTATACGCCTGCACCTGCGTATAAATTTTTTACTGAATTATTATAAATTTTTCCGCCGGTTAAACTTACCGCACCGTTTTCCGCTATATATAATCCTGCACCGTAATAACCGTCTTCTTGTCCGTTATCGTGAATCTCACCGCCCTCCATAGTGAACGCACCGTTTTTAACGTATATTCCACTACCGTATTCACTTTCGTTGCCGTAAATTTCACCGCCGTCCATAGTAAACGTACCGCCGTTATCAACGAAAACGCCCGCACCGAACGAATACACTTCTGTTTCCATTCCGTCAGTTCTTAAACTGTTTCCGCATATTTCACCGCCGTCCATAGTAAACGTACCGCCATCTATAAGTACGCCACCGCCACAAGCGTCCGTTCCTTCGCCGGTGTAACTGTTCGCCGTAATGCAACCGCCATACATATTAAAGTTGCCGTTAAACACGTATATACCCGTTTTAGCACCAAACACTGTTCCGCTATACATATTAAGCGTTCCCGTTACGACTATTCCACGGTTGTTCTTGTTCGATATAAATTTTCCGCCAACGCCGTCAATACCAAAGTCGCACCACTTTGTTGCGTTACAATCGTAAATATTCAACGTTGAATTACTCGGAACGGAAATAACGTCGTGACTTCCACTTATTCTGATTGCTTTTCCGTCAAGGCAAAGGTTAACCGTTCCCGTCGGAACAGTCCACGTTTCGGAAAGAATTATATCGTCCGTTAAATAGTAACTGCCCTCTTCGGTCGGAAGAGAGTTTTTCTCTTCTTCTTTTCCGCCCCAAGCAGTGTAATCTTGGTGATTATGCGATTCGCCCAAAATAAAGGCGGGTTGTGTCTTAAAACCAACTACGCCAACGATAAAGCATACAGCCATCAAAACGCCTAAAATAATACTTAAAGTTGTTTTTCTGCTCTTTACCATAAAAAAACAACCTCCCTTCTGATTTTAATTATTTTATTTTAATCCATAAACATAATTATGTCAAGTATTTTAACTTTTCAACGCTATGGATTAAAATACAAAAAAGGCTATCGCAAAATAGCCTTTTAATTTTATTTAACCTTAAAATTTCTCTACGAAAATTTTAGAATAAATTTCCTCATATTTATCTTTATAGAAAAGATTTGTTCCGCTTGTGGTAACGGCGGCGGTACCTGCCGCTACCGACATTTTCAATATTTCTTGTATCGACACGCCTTTTTCTATTCCTACGCAAACCGCCGACACCATACTATCGCCGGCCCCCACCGTGGAATTAACAGCAACCGACGCACTTTTACAGTAAAAGTTATTATTGCCGTCGGTTAAAATCGCACCTTCAGAACCCATCGACGCTAAAACGTACTTAACCCCTTTATCTATACACTTTCTCGATGCTTTTAATATATCACTACGGTTAGAAATTTTTATTTCCGAAAATGATTCGAGTTCTTGGATATTCGGCTTTACCATAAATATTTCTCTACCGGATATTGCGGAAAACGTATTATCTTTTTCGGCGTCTACAATGACCTTAACGGAAGTAGGAATTGCTTTTACTACTTCGCCGTAAAATGAAGGAGAAACTCCCTTAGGAAGGCTACCGCTTATAGCGGAAACAGTAACGCCTTTACTCAAAAGTCCGACTTTTTCAATAAGTTCTTTTTGCTTTTCTATCGAAACTTCTTCGCCCCTATCGTTGATTTCGGTAAGCATAGACTTTTTATCTATTATCTTATAATTAACCCTAGCAGAACCTTTATTATAAACAAAGTCGTACAAAACGCCTTCTTTTTTAAGATTATGTTCGAACATAGTCTTATGATTTTCAAACATAAAGCCTGTTGCTAAACATTTTTCGTTTAGTCTTGCAACGCCTATTGCGACGTTCATCGCTTTTCCCGAGTACGTTTCCACCTTATTATCTATACGGTTAAGTTTGCCGACGTTAAGGCTATCCAGTTCTATGGTGCAATCTATACTGGGGTTTGGGCATATAGTAAGTATCATAAAAAACTTACCCCTTTATCTTATTTTTCTTAAATCATTTTTATATTGTAACATATAAACTATATTTTTTCAATAGTTAATATAAATAATATTTTAACTATTTTGATGGAACCCGTCGCCACAAAAAGGCGGAATAGGTGAAAAACATTTACAATCGGGTTCGGGAGGTTTTTCTCCCCCGACGCTTACCAAAATCGCATCTCCGCCTATTTTGATGATTTTAGACTCTTCTATAAAAATTTTAGGTCTATCGAAAAATCTCAATATCCAACAAGATTTTTTACCCGGAACCATAATTCCCGTTAAAAGCCCTTCGGGAAATTTAAGTTTTAAATCCACTATCCTTCCGAAACATCTACCGTCAACGACGTTTATAACGTCCCGTTTTTTTAATTCTTTAAAAGAAAGTTCCATACTTTTATTGTATGGAACTTTAATTTCAATTATGATTACCCTAAATTACTTATTAAAATTGTCTTTTAAGGAAACTATTTCGCTTAAAACTTCCTTTCCTTTAACCTTTAATCTCTTAAAGTACCCCGTACGCATAAGTTGGAAGGGCTTTTCTTCGTTTCCGTTAAACAAATAAGGTTCTGCCTTACCGTTAAAGATTTTTACACTCTCTTCGTTCATACGTTCGGAAAAATCTTGACCTGCATATTCTTCGTCCTTCAAAAGGTAACCGTACTGACGAATTTCGGTGTCTATTGCGGTATCCGAATTAACCCATTGAATAGTACCCTTTACCTTTAAGCCAGAAACGTCGTTACCACTCTTTGAATTTTCAAAATACGAACATAACAACTCTTTTACGTCGCCTTTTTCGTCGAAAACAACGTCGTCGCATTGAATTATATAAGCACCTTTAAGTCTTACCATACCGCCCTTTTTAAGCCTGAAATATTTAGGCGGAGGTGCAAGAGAAAAGTCGTCTTGGTCAATATAAATATTTTTAGAAAAAGTAATTTTTCTCGTACGCTTTTCTTCTTCGTTGGGATTTATATCGAAATCAACTTCTTCGGTCTTATTGTCGGGATAATTAGTTATCGTTACTTTTAAGGGTTTTAATACCGCCATCGCTCTTTCGGCGTGAATATTTAAGTATTCTCTTATGCACGCTTCAAGATAGGAAATTTGAACTTCGGAATTTGCTTTTGCGATACCTATTCTTGCACAAAAATCTTTTAATGCTTCGGCAGGTACGCCCCTATTTCTAAGCCCTGTTAAAGTCGGCATTCTCGGGTCGTCCCAACCGTCTACCTTACCTTCTTCTACAAGTTTTTTAAGATACCTTTTACTCATAACGAGATTAGTTACGTTAAGTCTTGCAAACTCTATTTGACGAGGCTTAGGATTAAATCCCAAAGTAATTCCCACCCAATCGTACAATGGGCGATGGTCTTCAAACTCTAACGTACAAAGAGAGTGCGTTACCCCTTGCATATAGTCGCAAATAGGGTGAGCAAAGTCGTACATAGGATAAATACACCATTTATCTCCCGTACGGTAATGCGTTTCTCTTAAAATTCTGTAAATAACGGGGTCTCTCATATTGATATTAGGAGACGCCATATCTATTTTTGCTCTTAAACACTTCTCGCCGTCTTTGAATTTCCCCGCTCTCATTTCACGGAAAAGAGTTAAATTTTCTTCTATGGAACGGTTACGGTTAGGACTTTCTTTGCCGGGTTCGGTTAAAGAGCCACGGCTTTTAGAAATTTCTTCCGGACTCATATCGCAAACGAAAGCGTTGCCGAGTTGTATTTCCTTTTCGGCGAACTCGTAAATTTTTTCATAATAATCGGAAGCGTGAGTAACTTTATCATAAGAAAAGCCCAGCCACTCGATATCTTTTTTTATCGCCTCTTCGTATTCTTCCTTTTCTTTAGAAGGATTAGTGTCGTCTAAAAACAAATTGCATTTGCCGTTATATTTTTCTTTTACTCCGAAATTTAAACATAAAGATTTAGCATGCCCAATATGAAGATATCCGTTAGGTTCGGGCGGAAATCTCGTTTGAATATTATCTGCGGGAACTTTACCCGACTCTATTTCTTCGTTTATAATTTGTTCTATAAAATTAGTTGCTTCTACCATAACGCACCTATTATAAATTTATTATAGATAAAGTATATCACGAATAAATAAAAAACAAAAGCAAAATTCAAATATTTATAAAATTTCAAGACTTGGTACAAACTGCAACCTTTTCCCTATGGAAAATGATAGTAATAACTAAAAAATCGGTAGTTTATATTTCAAAACTACCGATTTTATTTTAATAACTACCATCTAATTCAATATCCTTAAACAATTCATCGTTAAAGAAATCAAATAGTGTAATATTTAATGCTTGACAAATATCCAAAATTGTTCTCGTCCCCGGATTTTTGCTTTTTCCATAAAATATATATCTTATAGTCGCTGACGGCAATCCAGCCAAACTTGCCAGTTTATTAGGTGTAATATTTCTTTCATCACACAAATCTAATATTCTTTTTGTTATTGCTTCTTCTAATTTCATACCATTATTATTCCCAAGAGATATATCTCTTAAAAATAATAACAAAGAAATTTTAAAAATATGAGAGATATATCTCTCTATTTGTGCTACAATAGACTTATGATAATAACTTAGAGTATCAAGAAAATCATTCTAATGCTAAGTTATATTTTGTAACGCCATACATTGACCCCGTCTACTTAAAAAATCGTGAGTATCTTAAAATTTTTTATGACGGAATTATTTCTATGAATACGGAAAATGTTCCAAAGAGACTTTCAATCCTTAGACGAAATTATGAAATGGTTAAATCGTCTGACCTTGTTATTGCCTACGTTGAATTTAGTTTTGGTGGAGCATATCAAACATTAGAATATGCAAGGCAAATGAAAAAGAGAATTATCAATCTTGCAATGTAAGTGTTAAAGTACGCTGATGTCACTTTACAGCAACTAGCATTCGACGGAGCGTTAGCGACGGCACGTCGCCAAATAATCTTCCTTGACGGGGCGACATCTTCCCCTATCCGCAGGATAGCGGGAAGATTTACGTTGTGTAACAACGCAAAAAAAGAGATAGGTTTTATC
>JAZLMI010000049.1:0-7803 GCA_045598545.1 Christensenellaceae bacterium
GAAACACAAACGGCGTATGAAACCGACTTTGTATTAGACACCGTAGGAAACTGCAAAACAACGCATAAAGGACACAACGTCGTTTATTTTGATAATGACGAGTTCGTAGATAAAATCGAATCGCCCGAAAATTCATTTGAATTCGGTTACGGCTATCATACGGACGAAGACGGCGACGGCGTTTGCGACGATTGTGAAGCAAATCTCACCGTTACAGGCTCGATATTTAAATCGGGTATCTTCCGCTTTTTGATTACCGACGGAGAAGAAAAAACCGTTACCGTTATGAACGACAATATGCTGGTGGTTACACAAGGTAATAACGTATATCTGTATCCGTATGAAGTTACTTTAACCGCATATACGGGTAATCTTGTTGTTCCCGAAACGGTTACGTACGGCGAAAAGACGTTCACCGTTACCGCTATCGGCACTGATGACGTAAATATGATAAACGTTGTGAGAGAGCCTTTTTCAGGTTGCACGGGGGTTACGAGTATAACGCTCCCCGACACCTTAAAAGTTATCGGCGAAGGTGCGTTTAACGGCTGCACGGGACTTACCGAAATAATTATTCCGAAAAACGTTGAAAAAATTTGTTCTTCGGCTTTCTTCGGTTGCAAAAACATTAAAATCGTTACCTTCGAATCAAAAAATATTACAAAAGCACCTCACGGCGATTTTGCCGTTATCGGTGCGTTTGACCCTGAAAACTCCGTTGTAGTCGTTATTGTTCCTTTCGGAACGGCAAATGCCTACAAAACGGAATGGGAGTGTTTTGCCGATATTATCATTGAGAGTAGCGAAGGGTATGTCTTTAGCTCGGAGTGGAGTTATAACGAATTAGTTCACTGGCACGAAAACCTTGACAAAGACTGCGACGTTGTTTCGGGATTCGGTAAACACTCTTTTAACAGTGGCGTTAAGAACGGAAACGCAACTACTTATACTTGTACCGTTTGCGGATATTCTTACACCGTTTACGACCAAATAATAAACGTGGAATCCGAAATAGTAACGGAAAATATAAAGTTCAATGGTAACTCTTTAATTCTTTCAAGTGATATTTCAATAAACTTCTATATGGAACTTACAGAGAACCAAGCAAATAACGGCGAAATGAAGTTTATAATAGGCGATAGAGAAATAACCGTAAATGCAAGTAGCAATGCAAACGGATACTATTTCCGTTGCCCGCTTAACACTTTGGAAATTGCAACGACGGTAATAGCGGAATTTACGTATAATGGAGAAACGGTAGTTAAAGAATATTCCGTAATGGATTACGTAAATACGGTAGTAGAAAACAAAGAAGGTAAGTATGACGAAAAGTTAATAAATCTTTGTAAGGGATTAGCTAACTACGGCTATTACGCTCAAATAGAACTTGCTGATATTCACCAAGGTGTAACGATAGGCAATAGCGGTTATACTGAAGCTTCTCATTACGGCACGCTTGATATAGATAGTGCTAAAACGGGCTTAAAAGATTTCGGCTTTACGGACGATAAGAAAAACACGAATATAATTGGCATCGGTCGTTCGTTATCGCTTGACGATAAGGTCGCAATGAACTTCTATATTAAAGTAAAAGACGGCTACGTCTTAACGAGAGATAAGATAACCGTTTCGGAAGATAAAGAGTTTTCTTTAACTTCAGTAGAAGATAATCAATACCGTATAACCGTTCTCGGTATAGAAGCAACTAATTTAGGCACGTATTACACTATAGAGATAGACGGAGAAATCATAACTAC
This sequence comes from Christensenellaceae bacterium, assembly GCA_045598545.1. Taxonomy (GTDB): domain Bacteria; phylum Bacillota; class Clostridia; order Christensenellales; family Borkfalkiaceae; genus UBA1259. The sequence continues at coordinate 1,758 of JAZLMI010000049.1, forward strand.
TTCGGTATTATCTTACGCAAACAAGGTTGTAAACGGAGATTATTCGAGTAACTCTCAAAACGCAATGACGGCACTGTACGAATATTATCTTTCGGCAACGGAATATATAAAACCTATTCCAACCTACACCGTAACCTTTTATATGGGTACTCACTGTGCTCAAATATATGCTACCGTAAATGAAGGGGAAACGGTTGATAGACCTAATCCCGACCCCGTAAGTTTAGGCTTTTTCTTCGACGGCTGGTATACCGATGATGACTATATAACACCTTGGGATTTCGATAATTTTGTAATTACCGACAATACTACTATTTACGCAAAGTGGTTGGGGAAATACACCGTTACTTTTGATATGATGTCGCACGGCGAACAGATAAGCAGTCAAACGGTAAAACACGGCGGTAAGGTTACTATGCCCGAAAGTCCTATGGCTGAAGGCTACGTCTTTAACGGCTGGTTTATGGACGAAACTTGCACGGAAGTATGGAACTTTGAAACCGACACCGTAACGGGAGATATTACTCTCTACGCAAAATGGGTTGACCTTGCTGTGGCAAAAGCAGAAGCCAAAGATGAAATTGAAAGTATAGTAGATACGGCAAAAGCCACTATATCAAATCTTAAAGGGCTGTCTGACAAAGAGAAAGAAATGCTTATTGCTGTTATAGATAAAATATCAGCCGAAGCATACGTTGAAATAGATAAGGCTTTATCGGAAGATGAAATTAACACTGTTTTGAGTGAAACAGAAAGTAAAATAGAAAGTATTATAAAATTGGTATTAGATAACGTCCAAGTGAATAAGGACAAGAGTAGTAATTAACGGAGAAATAAAAAATGAAGATTTACGAAAAACCGTTGATAGCAATTGCATTTTTTTCCACAATAGACGTGTTGTATTCAAGTGATACCGAAACTCAAACTATTTGGGAAGAGGAATAAAACTATGAAAAAAACATTTTTGAAGATTTTAACCATACTTCTCGTTTTTATGCTTTTATTTACTCTTGCTTCTTGCGGAAAAGATAAAAACGAAAAACAAACCGGAAAGGCGAAAACCGGCGGTAGCGAGATAGAATTACCGATAATTTAGTGCTTTTAAAAATCATCACTATAAAGTTTACAATAAAAAAACAACCTACTTTTTATAGGTTGTTCTTTTATTGGTGCGGCTTGTGAAAACAAGCTTGAACTTTCTAAATCTTTTAACGTTATTGTTTCTTCTTTACCGTTCCCGTTATAAATTATCTTAATATAATCATCATAAGCATAAACGGAATTGATAAATGTATCTATTAGTTTTCTTTTTCCTTCGATAGTATCCACGTTTAATTTACTAAAATAATGTAAAGCCATTTTAAAATGTTCTTTTGTAAAGATAGGCGACTTTATTTGTTCTTTTGTGATATTTTCGCTAATTTCACTCTTTTCCTTTTCCAACAAATCAAGCCTTTTAAGAAGCGTATCTACCGCATATCCTTTTTGAATTGCATTTACTATATTTTCAATTTCCTTATCTTTTGCTTTAAGTTCTTCTTCCAAAGTAGGCAAAACCGTGCTTTCGGTATATTGTAATTTGTATAGCATTTCAGAAAGCGTTTCGATTATTTCTTCGTTACACAAAAACTACATTGTCTTTGAAACAATAAAATTCTCAATAAATTCTTTATGTATCGTCTTTTTATCACATAAATGTTTCTTGTGCCTTACACAATCATAATAGTGATAAACTTTACCCATTTTGCCTGTTCCGGTTTGAGCAACCATCATCGCACCGCATTTACCACAAAACAACTTTGTTGTTAACAAATAATCTTCATCGGCTGTATGCCTTGCCGGTGCTTTACTGTTTTTTGCGATTTCTAATTGAACGGCATCAAACAACTCTTTTGAAATAATAGCAGGAACTCCGTTTTCAATGAGTATTCCCGAACGATTAAATTCGCCGATATAAATTCTATTCGTTAAAATATATCTTACAGCGTTATATCTGATGGGCTTACCGTTAGGGCGTAAAATATGCTTTTCGGAAAGATAATTGTATATATCTTTTATAGTTTTACCATCATTGCACATTTTATAAATTTCAATAATAAGTGGAGCAAGTTCTTCGTCTATTTGAAATTTTTGTTCACTATCTATCTTATAACCGATAGGGATAGCACCACCGTTATATTTACATTTAAGTGCGTTTTCAGTTAATCCACGTTTAACTTTCTCAGATAAATCGGCGGAATAGTATTCAGCCATACCTTCTAAAACCGATTCAAGCAAAATGCCTTCCGAACCTTCGGCAATAGTTTCTTTTGCAGATACAACTTTAACGCCGTTTTTCTTCAAGATGTTTTTATAATGAGCAGAGTCATAACGATTTCTTGCAAACCTGTCCAACTTCCACACAAGGACAATGTCAAAAAGATGTCTTGAACTGTCTTTAATCATCTTTTGAAAGTTAGGACGATTATCGGTTTTAGCGGACAAAGCACGGTCAATATATGTTTCTACAACTTCTATATCGTTAAATTTAGCATATTCCATGCATTCACGAAGTTGCCCTTCAATAGATTCTTCACGTTGACTATCCGAACTGTATCTTGCATATATTACCGCTTTCATTTTAAATCCCTCTTTTCGTTTCCTATCCTTAGATAAAACTTCATTAACTCATTATCGGTAAGAGTTTTATTTTTAAAACGATATTCTATGTCTATTGGACAATGATAGATATTAGTCATTATGAACATTAAAAATTCCATAGGAGAAAACCATGTCTCGCAAGGGATTCGTAAAGCATCCTTAATTAATGAAAAATGCACATGACATATACTATGATAAAATTCTTTGTAACCTTCTTCTCCAAAGTCAACTCTAAGATATTTTGATAAAATATTATCTTTTGAATAATTACTAAAGAGATTATAGAAATCATCTTCCTCACTTTCAATAAGTATATTAGGCAGATAGTGTAAACTGTGAGAATGAATCCTTTTTTTATCATCAAATTCATAGTAAAAAGTCGCCAGTCCGCCATCTATAAACATAATAGAAAAAGCATTTTTATTAGATACTGATTCATAAATCTCATTATAATTTGACTCTTTAATGTGGGGAATTTTTGTTCCAAGACATAAACCATTTTTTATTGGATATCTTACGTCATTTATGCAACTATAATGAGAACAGTTGATGTATAAATTATGCCATTCCTGAAATACAAGATCCATATCTGTAATTTTATTCGTCTTCATCTTTAATGTAATTTATCAAATCTTCAGTATTTGCTTGTCCTGTTTGTTCTAAAAGAAGTTGAATCAACTGTTCCTTCGATAATTTTTTTGCAAAATCAATTGATTCCTGAGCATCCTGAGCCTTTTTACTTTCTTCAAGCATTTTATCCCGATAAAAATCCAATTCTGCTTGCGTTGGATATGTAAAGGTAAGCATATAATCATTTTCTCGAACTTGATTATACTCCGAAATAATAGAATCCATATTACTATCACCTAATAAATATACTTTTGTTTTTGCTCTTGTCATTGCGGTAAACAATCTATTTCTACGATATCTTTCCAATACCCCCATTTTATGAGCGTTTAATATAAATACTATAGGAGCTTCATTTCCTTTTGCTCTATATATTGTAGTATAAGAAACATTATTCTTTACAATGAAGTTTAATGCATTCTGCTTGCTAACCAAATTAATACCAAACGGTCTTTCACCATTCTTATTTAATCCCTCAGTTTCAAAATAATCATATAACTTTGTTCTAAACAATTGATAATTATCTTGTAAATTCATTGAGTCTAAATCTATAATTAGAACATCTTCTGCAACAACATCTTCATTAAAAATTAGTCTTGAAAGTTCTAATATAACCACTCTACATTCATCTTCTAAATCTGCAGTTTTTCTAATATCTATCATTTCAGAGACTTTTTCATTTACAATGTTTTCTCTGTATAAAGTTACTTCTTTTCCTTCTTCTAACCTTCCTGATTTAATTTTATAACCAATATCTGTCCAAAGAGATTTATCACTTATAAATGAACTAAATTCTCGATCTCCCTTTTTATTAACTCGGTATATACCTAAGCCAATTGCATGAGCAACAACTAAAATTTCTAAAGGAGTTCTATAACATTTTGACAAACCGACATCCTTACAGGATTCCGACGATTCAAAAATTTCTTCCTTTTGAGGCATCTTTTTTTCTGACTCGTCCAATGTTTGAAGTTCGTCGTATGCATATATAAGTTTGCCTGTTGATTTTAATGATCTTTTTGCTAATTTAAAAAAATTAATTCTAAAATCCTGAGCTTCATCAATAAAAACATAATCGAAGACTGTTAAATTCGTCTTATCGCAGTTCTCTAATAGTCTAGAACATACTCCTTCTAAAGAAGAGAATTTGCTATATCTTTCTGGTTCAATATTACAATTTTTACAACAAAGATAATAGAAGCCTTCCTCATTGTGACTACCCCATCCATGCACAATTCGTACATTGTTCCAATCCGGATCGTTGAAGGGATCAAAATCATGATAAAATTCCACAAACATTTTTGTTATATACTGTTTGAGTGACCTTGTATAAAAAACATAAACCAACTTCAAATTACGCATTTTAAAATGCATATACGCCATTTTTTTTACTAACAAAATGGTTTTACCACTTCCTGCTAATCCTCTAATGCGAACATTTGAAAATTCATCTTCATATAGGCTCTTAAATTGTATCTCGTCATAGCTATTTATACTTTGATTTCGCTTTTTTATGATTGAACCAATCGAATCACTTTTTTTTATTACACGATTATCTTCATGATTAAGTCCAAAACACTTTTGAATTGCTTGATCAAATATTGCCAAAGCTACATCGCTTTCATTTTTTTTCAAAATACTATCAATAAAACAATCAATACTAAACTCGCTTAATGCACAGTACTCCAAATTTAAATTTTGTGAAAAAAATAATTCACTTAGCCGTTCTGACGTAGTAATAATATTGGTAATGTATCTCTGATAAGATTTTTTTTCTTCATCTTTTCCATAAAACACAAAAATTCCATATTTACAATTTAAAATACAACGAAGCGTAACTTTCTTCTTATCTTGCTCATATATAGGATAACCGCAATATAAAGAACCAACAATATTTTGTACTTCGAGTTTTTTCTTTAATAAATCAAAGAAACTCACATCTTCAGAAGATACTGCACTTTTTATTCCAAAATCTTTAATCATAATTCCACCTTTTAACTATTTACAATAATATTTGATACATTATTCGCAACATACCAAAGCATAACAGGGGCGATTGCATTGCCTAATGCTCGGTATTGAGCTGCTTCAGTTCCAACAAGCTCAAAGGTCTCAGGGAATGATTGAATTCTTGCAACTTCTCTTGGTGTAAATCTTCTATATCGTTCACCAATACGTAATACTGGATCCGTACTGTTGAGAGATACTTTTGCCAAATGAGCTCCAACTGTATTACAAGGCTGAGAAATATCTTGAGCACGACCTTTATTCATTGTTTCTCTTTTTCTCATCATTCCATCAACCGCTTTTTGGCTAAAGAAATACTTTTCGGATACATTTTCTTCAAGAACTTGAGAGAGTGCCGTAATAGGAAAATCACCCACTTGAGGCAAGCAATCAAAATCAAAATGAAGTCTTAAATCCTTTCTTAATCCAACAATAATAACTCTTTCACGTTTTTGAGGAACACCGAAATGAACAGCATTTAAGAGCTTATAGGAAACATTGTAGCCACTGTCTTCAAATTCTTTAATAATTAAAGGAAAAGCATTTTTCTCATTGGCGGATAAAATACCTTTTACATTTTCAGCAATAAAACATTTAGGCTGTTTGTCTCGTAAAATACGACACATTTCAAAAAAAAGTTTGCCTCTATCATCTTTAACGCCTAATCTTTTAGGATTTTGTGCAACGATAGAAAAGGATTGACAAGGGAATCCTCCAGTTAGGATATCAATATTAGGTAGTTCATCTGATTTTACTTCTCTGATATCTCTAT
>JAZLMI010000050.1:0-6000 GCA_045598545.1 Christensenellaceae bacterium
AACCCAGACGTTGAAGGGGAGGCAACCGCTATGTATATTTCTAATCTCTTAAATCCGTTGGGTATTCAGGTTACAAGGCTTGCGCACGGTATTCCTATCGGGACCGACTTGGAATACGCCGACGAAGTAAGTTTGGCACGTGCATTTATAGACAGAAAAACTATTTAGGTATATTATGAAGATTTCGGTTTTAGGTTGTGGTAGATGGGGTTCGTTTATAGGTTGGTATCTTTCTAATCATGGGAATTGTGTTTATCAATGGGGAATTGAAGGACACCACTCTTTTGATGTTTTAAAAAATACGGGTAAAAACGAATATGTTGAATTAAATAAGTCTATTACGCTTACAAGCGATTTAAAAAGTGTTGTAAATCACGCAGAGATAATAGTTATTTCCATAAGTTCACAGTCTTTGCGTTCTTTTATGCAACGGTTAAAAGAATTTAATATAAAAGATAAGATTTTCGTTTTATGTATGAAAGGTATAGAAGTAGATACGGGAAAACGATTATCCGAAATAGTAGTGGAAAGCGGTGTGCCTTCTGATAACGTTGCAGTTTGGGTAGGTCCAGGGCATATTCAAGCTTTTACCTTAGGCAAGCCTAATTGTATGGTTATAGATTCTTATAATAAAGATTTGGTAAAAAGATTAGCCGATTCTTTCAGAAGTGAACTTATAAGATTTTATTATGGGGACGATATAATCGGTAGCGAGATAGGTGCTGCCGCAAAGAACGTTATGGGGATAGCGGCAGGTATGCTTGACGGTGGCGGATATACTACGTTAAAAGGACCTTTAATGGCGAGAGGGACAAGAGAAGTTTCAAGGCTTATAAAGGCGTTAGGAGGAAATGAACTTTCCGCTTACGGGCTGTGCCATTTGGGAGATTATGAAACCACGTTGTTTTCGGAATATTCAAATAACAGAAAGTTTGGAGAAATGTACGTAAAAAAAGAGCCTTTTGAAAAACTTGCAGAGGGAGTGAGTACGGCAAAGGCTATGAAATTTTTGGGAGATAAATACGGCGTAGAATTGCCTATAACAAATGCGGTTTATTCAATTATTTATGAGAAAAAAGACCCTGTGAAAGAATTGCTTAAATTATTTTCGAGAAGCACCAGAAAAGAATTTTAATATTGAAATAAAGTTACCCCGCAAAACTTAAAGTTTTGCGGGGTGTTTTATATTTTTATTTTGTTTGTTTTAACGTTTTTAAATTTTAATTTTTTGCAAAGTTTATTTAAAAGTATCGCTATCGGGATATCTAATAATATTATGCAGAACATTATTATAATATGCGACCAGCAAATAGAAAACGGAAGCGGAGTCATTATTGTTTTGCCGTCTATTGCCATTCCGTTTGAGAATAAAAAGATTGTTAATAAAATTATTATTATGGAATCTAACGAAAACATTATTCCACGGTATAGATTAAACGGATAACATATAATAAATAAATTTATTAGTCCTGCAAAATTTAATACGTATACCTCCATTGTCGTATACACGTCGTTGGAGAATATGTGTATAGCAGGAATAGTTTTTAAAAGTTCGATAATTAAAACGCTCAATATCATTAAAAGAGATGCGGGTATAGTTTTAATTAAAACGGTATTTATGAATTTCCCTTCAACTCTTTCGTCGTTAGGTTGAAGCGATAAAAAGAATGACGGCATACCTATTATTAAAACTTCAAGTATAATCATATGCGACGGGGTAAAAGGATAGGTAGAGAAAGCAGGTATAATCAAAGTGAATATCGATAAAATCATTGTGAACAAAGTTTTCATAAGGTATAAAGAAGATGAACTTTGAACGTTATTTATAACTCTTCTGCCTTCGCATACAACTTTTGGCATAGACGAAAAATTATTATCCATTAAAACTATGTGCGAAACGTTTCTTGCGGCGTCTGAACCTGAAGCCACAGATATTGCACAATCCGATTCTTTTAAGGCTAAAATATCGTTTACGCCATCGCCCGTCATAGCAACGGTATGTCCTGAATTTTTTAACGCTTTTATAAGTATTGCTTTTTGTTCGGGAGAAACTCTTCCGAACACTGTATATTCATTAGCAATATTATATATATCTTGTTCTGACAATCCTTCTAAACTTATATATTTTTCGGCGTGTTTAATTCCTGCTCTTTTGGAAACTTCTGCTACGGTTATGGGGTTGTCGCCCGAAATAACTTTTATATTAACTCCGTTATCGTTAAACCATTTAACGGTTTTGATAGCATCACTTCTTATATTGTCTACTATAGAAATCAAGGCTATCGGAGAAAAATCTTCGGGTAGTTCGTTTCCGTTTGTCTTTTTAGAAGAACGTGCTAAAAGTAAAACCCTTAATCCCAAAGATGCGTATTTTAATATTTCGGGTTCAAGGAGAGAGTATGCTTTTTTAGTAAGCACGAATTCGGGAGCCCCGAAAGAAAAAGTGCCTAAATCTTCGAACGTAACCGCCGACAATTTTCTATCCGAATTAAAAGGAATAACTGTTTTAGCATTGAAAAACGATTTTTCTCCGAAATAATTATATAATGCTATTGCAGTTTGGTTGTTGTCTTTTAACTGGAAAATCATCGAACTCATAATTTCGTTTATTTGATTTCGGTTAAATTTATCAGATAGGGGAATTACTTCTTTAACAGTCATTTTACCGTCGGTAATCGTTCCCGTTTTGTCAAAACATAAAGTATCTACTCTAGCAAGCATTTCAAGAGAGTATAAGTCTTGAACCAAAGTGTTATATTTTGCGAGTTTTATAATGCCGACCGCTAACGCTACGCTGGTTAATAAAAACATTCCGGAAGGAATCATTCCGAGTACGGTAGTTGAATTTTTAAGTATGGAATTTGAAAGATTTTCTCCTATAATCAGGTTTGATTTTATCATTATAGCCGTTGCAATAGGAATTATTATTATGCCTATTGCTTTTATTAAAAATTTTAGAGAATTCATTATTTCCGATTGCGGTTTTTTGTATTTTTTTGCCTTAGCGGATAGAGTTTCTATATAATTTTCCTTGCCGACTTTATCGGCCTTAACTTTGCATATCCCACTCGTTATAAAACTTCCCGCAAGAAGATAATCGCCTTTAATTTTTTTAACAGGTACGGATTCGCCCGTTAAGAGAGATTCGTTTACTTCTATTTCGCCTTCTAAAATTTTACAATCGGTGGGTATTTGATTGCCTAATCCCAAACAAATTATATCGTCTAGTACGATATCTTTTGGGTTAATTTCTAGAATTTTACCTTCACGTAATACTTTGGTGGTTTTTTCGGAGATTATAGAAAGTCTTTCTATGCAAATTTTTGCCCTTATTTCTTGTACAATTCCTATCAGTATGTTAGCAAGGTAAATTAGAACGAAAAAGAAATCGGAAAAAGGTGCGCCGGCTAAAATTAGGGCGACGCACACGATAATTCCTAAAAGGTTAAAAAAGGTACAAATGTTGTTGGTAAAAATATTCAAATACGTTTTTGAGTTTTTTTTATCAACCGAATTCGTAAGTCCTTCCGAAATCCTTTCTTTAACCGCTTCTTCGGTTAAACCTTTATTTAAGGAAGGGGAAAACCTTTTTATTTGTTTTTCCGTTACTTTTTGTTCTTTCATTTTTCCTTAAACTATTATATTGACAAGACGCTTAGGAACGATTATGAGTTTTTTAATTGTTTTGCCTTCTAATTCCGTAGCGATTTTTTCGTCTTTATATAGTAATTCTTTTATGGTTTCTTCGTCTACTTCTGTAGGAATCGTTAATCTTGTTTTAAGTTTGCTGTTTATTTGTATTGCGACTTCAACTTCGTCTTTAATCAAAGCGGATTCGTCGCAAACGGGGTAGTCCGAATAGAATATAGAAGATTTATTTCCCAAACTTTCCCAAATTTCTTCAGAGAAATGCGGAGCACACGGAGCAAGAAGTAAAATAAGTTTTTTGAAACAGTCCGTAAATACTTTATTATTTTTCTCCGTTTCTAAAGTATCGTATTTTGAAAGAGCGTTCAAAAGTTCCATTAATCTTGCTACTGCGGTATTAAACGAGAACGCTTCCATATCTTTGTCTACGCTTTTTATTGCATAGTTTGTTGCGTATAACAATTCTTTTTCATCTTTTCCTATTTCGGTATTTTTAGAATTTTTATTTAACGTAAGTATTCTTAAAGAAAGTCTTTCCACACGGTCTAAGAATTTGGTTATTGCCTTAATTCCGTCATCGTTCCAAGGTCCGCCTTCTGTATAAGAGAATCCGAACATAAGATAAAGTCTTAAAACGTCTGAACCGTATTGTTCTACGTACGGGTCTGGGGCAATAACGTTACCCTTAGATTTACTCATACGTAACCCGTCAGGTCCTAGTATTACGCCCTGATGTACTAACGATTTAAACGGCTCATCGAATTTTAAATATCCCATATCACGGAGAGCCTTAGTAATAAATCTTGCGTATAATAAGTGCATACAAGCGTGTTCCGCACCGCCGATATATTTATCTACGGGTAGCATTTTGTTGATAATATCGGGGTCGAACGGCATTTTGTCGTTCTTTGCGTCGGGATATCTTAAATAGTACCAACTAGAACATACGAAGGTGTCTAAAGTGTCAGGGTCTCTGTGTGCAGGGCCTCCGCATATAGGACAAGTGGTTTCCATAAATTCTTTGCATTTTGCAAGAGGCGATTCTCCGTCCGGTTTGAATTCTACGTTATAGGGAAGTTTTACGGGTAAATCTTCGTAAGGAACGGGAACTATTCCGCACTTGTTACAATGGATTACAGGAATAGGTGCCCCCCAATAACGTTGACGAGATACAAGCCAATCTCTTAATCTGTAATTTGTTTTGTATTCGGCCTTGCCTTCCTTTACGAGTTGGTTTACTATGGCTTTTCTGCCTTCTGCACTGGTCATTCCGTCGAACCCCGTGCTGTTTACTATAATGCCTTCTTCGTGGAAAGGTAAATCGTCGTTACAGTTTATTCCTTTCGTTACCCTTATTATAGGTAGATTATATTTAGTTGCGAATTCGTAATCTCTTTCGTCGCCGGAGGGTACGCCCATTACCGCACCTGTTCCGTAGGAAGATAAAACGTAATCTGCTACGTATATAGGAATAAGTTGACCGTTTATCGGGTTGATGGCGTTATGTCCTATATATACACCGGTTTTTTCACGGGTGGTAGAAAGTCTTTCTATTTCGTTTGCTTTTGAAGTTTCAAATACGTAATCTTCAACGGCTTTTCTTTGTTCTTCGGAAGTAAGTTTTTTTACTAACGGGTGTTCGGGTGCTAAAACTATGAAAGATACACCGAACAAGGTGTCGGCACGGGTAGTGAAGACCTTAAATTTATCTCCGCTTTCGCAAGTAAATTCTATTTCCGCACCGATAGATTTTCCTATCCAGTTGCGTTGCATAAGTTTTGTTTTTTCAGGCCAATCTATAGAATTTAAGCCTTGTAAAAGTTCCTCGGCATAATCGGTTATTTTGAAAAACCATTGAGTCAAGTCTTTCTTCACTACTTGACAACCACATCTTTCGCAAACACCGTTTACTACTTGTTCGTTTGCTAAAACAGTTTTGCAAGAAGGACACCAATTAACGGGTGCTTCTTTTCTATATGCTAAGCCTTTTTCGTAAAGTTTTAAAAATAGCCATTGCGTCCATTTGTAATAATCTTCGTTGCAAGTTTTTATCTCTGCGTTCCAATCGAACATTGCTCCCATTTCACGGAGAGTTTGTTCCATCGTTTCGATATTTTTATCGGTTGAATCTTTTGGGTGAATACCGGTTTTTATCGCATAGTTTTCCGCAGGAAGACCAAAAGCGTCGAATCCCATAGGTTGAAAGACTTCAAATCCTTTCATTTTTTTATAGCGAACAAAACTGTCGGTAGGTCCGTAATTGTACCAATGCCCTAAATGTAATTTTGCTGCGGAAGGATATGAAAACATTTCCAAACAGTAATATTTTTTATCTTTGTTTTTACTGTTGAA
>JAZLMI010000051.1:0-7944 GCA_045598545.1 Christensenellaceae bacterium
GCAATATGGAACAAAATGAAAAAGAAAAAGAAATAAATAATCGATATTTGTTTGAAAAGCAAAAAGAAACCATGCAAATTTTACTTTCCAAAGGTGCAATCACAAAAGAACAATATGAATATTCTCTGCATTGTTTAGAAGAAAAAATGAAAAAAAATTAAAAAATCGCTTGAATTGATTTTACTATTGATAAAATTTTGTTGTATACTTAATGAAGTGAGGAGATTTTAAAAAATGAAGTTTTTGCCTGTTTATGATAAGCAATTTAATCCTATGAGTGTCGTTCTCGACAATTTTAAGAAAAGTGTTTCAAAAGAGAGTAATAAATTCCTTAAAATTTGTGTAGAAAGAAACGATGGATATAATTATATCTACGAGTTAAAGATTTTTGCGGACGACAGCAAAAGAGAAGAAAATTATCAAATCGTCGAAAGGATTATAAAAACTATTCTTTGGATTACCGGAGGGTATAAGATATACATAAACGGCGACGATTTTATTTATAACAAGATAAAAGAAGATTATACGAGCGAAGGTAACCGTGCTTTTGACGTAGATTTTATGCAAACTGTTTACGAATTGCCTTTTGAAGTTATAAATGCAAAAGATAGTGATTTCCCAAAATTGAATAAATGTTCAATGAAAATAGGTGGACATTTAGACGGTTGTAGAATAGGTTTTGACGCCGGTGGCAGTGACAGGAAAGTTTCCGCAGTTATAGACGGAAAGGTTGTGTATTCTGAAGAGGTTGTATGGTTTCCTAAAATAAATTCGGATTATCATTATCAATACGACGGTATTCTTACCGCAATGAAAACTGCGGCATCTAAAATGCCTAGAGTTGATGCTATAGGAGTGTCTTCTGCCGGTGTATATATCAACAACAAGGTTATGGTGTCTTCGTTGTTCTTAAAGGTCCCCAAAGAAGATTACAAAGAACACGTTCAACCTATGTATATGGACGTTGCAAAAGAGATAGGAGCCCCCATAGAGGTTGCTAATGACGGCGACGTTACTGCACTAGCCGGTGCAATAGATTTAAAAGATAATTGTGTTTTGGGTATCGCTATGGGAACTAGTGAGGCGGTAGGATATATAAATAGCGACGGGTTATTAAATGGTTGGTTGTCCGAAGTTGCTTTTGTTCCGGTGGATTTCAATAAAAACGCCATGGTTGATGAATGGAGCGGAGATTACGGTTGTGGAGTAAAGTATTTTTCACAAGACTCCGTAATAAAACTTGCTACTAATGCGGGATATAAGTTTAAAGAAAATTCTTCTCCTGCGGAAAAATTAAAAGAAATTCAATCACTTATGGCGAACGGCGATTCTATGGCAAAACAAATATACGAAGATATAGGCGTATATTTAGGATATGCTATCCCTTATTATGCGGAATTTTACGAGATAAAACATTTGTTGCTTTTGGGTAGAGTGACTAGCGGAGAAGGTGGAAATATTATAGTAAATAAAGCCAAAGAAGTTTTAGCTTCGGAATATCCTCACTTAAAAAATATAGATATCACTATGCCTGATGAATCTAATAAGAGAGTAGGACAAAGTATTGCCGCCGCGTCTCTTGCTGAAATAAAAAAACAAAATATAATAAAAATATAAGAGGTAAACATTATGAATTACAAAGAGACTTTAATGTGGAAAGAAATCAATGAAACGCCTAGAATTTTTGGTGAAATTCAGGGAGCAAATGCGGAAGAAATGAAGAAACTTATTTCTGCCATAAAAGCGAGTAAGGCTACTAATTTTGTCGCTGCTGCCAGAGGTACGAGTGACCACGCACTTATTTATTTTAAGTACGTTTTAGAAGTAAATTCGGATTATACCGTAGGGTTATCTGCTCCTAGCGTTTTAACACTTTATAAGGGAAAAGTTAATTACAAAAACAGTATCGTTATAGGTTGTAGTCAGAGTGGGAAGGCTGCTGATGTATTGGAAGTTATCAAAAGAGGTAATGAACAAGGAGCAATAACTATTGCTGTAACTAACGATAAAGACAGCCCTATGGCGAAAGAAGCAAAGTTCCACTTGTTCTGTAATGCGGGATTAGAAAGTAGTGTCGCTGCTACCAAGACGTTTAGTGCACAACTCTATCTTTTATTGTGGCTTGCAAGTGAACTCTCTAACAAAGATAAAAACTTAATGATTTTGAAAAACTTAAAGGAAGAAATCGAAAACGTTATACCGCAAATAGACGATTTAACTAGTAAGTATGCCGAAAAATTTAAATCAATGAAGAGCGGGTTTGTTCTTTCAAGAGGTTTGACTTATGCTATAGCATTAGAAGCAACTTTGAAATTACAAGAAACCTGTTATATTCAAATGAAGGGATATGCGGGAAGTGATTTTTATCACGGACCTATGGCAATGGTAAATGAAAATACTCCTGTAATTATATATTGTGCTAAAAACAATGAAGATGAGGAAATGCAAAATTTAGTCCGTGCCGACCAAATTAAATGTGTTGAAAAGATGCTTTCTCTTTCTGCTCCGGTATTGCTAGTCACTAACGATTTAATGCTTACTGGGAGATTTAATAAGTGTAACGACGCTTTATTGAATTTTAGTGTTCCGGAAGAGTTTTCTATGTTTGCTTTTGCTTTGTTTGCTCAAATGTTTGCTTGTAAAATCTCTTGCGGTATAGGTAACAACCCCGATAGCCCTAGGGCATTAAACAAGGTAACTATAACTAAGTAATTCAAATTGAAATAAAAAAGAAGGGCGATAATAATTATCGTCCTTCAAATTTTTTAAATCAAAAAAATTAAGCTCTTTCTACTTTGCCGGATTTTAAGCATCTAGCACAAACATATTCTTTAGAAACAGTACCGTCAGCGTGTTTAACGCTTACTTTTTGAAGATTTGCCTCATAAGAAATGGGGGCTTTACGATTAGAGTGGCTTACGGAATTTCCTGAAAGTTTACCCTTGCCACAAACACTGCATACTTTACTCATATTATTCATCCTCCAAATGGAATTTTTATTTTTTTAACAATCAATACTTTACCATATTATAAAACAAAAAGCAAGGATTTTAATAGTAAAAGTTAAAATTTTTGTTACTTAAATATTTATATTTTATAAAAATTTGAATTATTTAACTCAAAGGGTTGCAAAAAAAATATAAATATTGTAAAATATATTTCCGAATAGTATTTTATTTAGGAGGAATTATGGCTGTAAAAACAAACAATGCTTACGGCAAGATAACCATTTCAGATGCTACTATTGAAAAATTTGTCGCAAAAATTGCCGTTGATTGCTACGGAATAGTTGAGTATGTGCCTAATAATTTTTGGGAACACTTAAAGTCATTTTTTAATTCTCGGTACAATAGCGTTGTTGTTCATTCTTTTGGTGACCGTATATTTATAGATTTATCTTTAACCGTAAAATATGGGGTTTCTATAAAGGCGGTTGTAGAATCATTAAAAGAGTCGGTAAGGTACAAGGTAGAACGTTTTACAGGTATGATTGTCGACACTATTAACGTTTACGTTAAAGGTATTCAAAAATAAAATATCCGATATCGAAAGTTTTCTTATTTTTAGGAGTTTTCATATATGCAAAAAACAATAAATGGACAAATGTTTAAAACTATGATTTTAACGGCCGCCAAGTCGTTAGAATTAAATAGGGTAAATATAGACGCATTGAACGTGTTTCCTGTGCCTGATGGAGATACGGGTACGAATATGTCTTTAACTTTTCAGTCGGCAGTTAAAGAATTATTAAGTTGTCAAAGCAATAAGATTGCCGATGTTTGTGATGCTGTTTCCAAAGGTGCTCTTCGTGGTGCGAGAGGAAATTCAGGTGTTATTTTATCTCAAATTATGAGAGGGCTTTGTTCTGTATTAAAAGAAAAAGACGAGATAGACGTTAAAGTTTTTTCACAAGGTTTGATGACGGGGGCAGAAGTTGCTTACGGAGCAGTTAGCGTTCCAAAAGAAGGAACTATACTTACCGTTATAAGAATGATGGCTGAAAATGCTAAAACAGTGCGTATTAAAAGTAAAGATTTCGAATCTTTTTTCTCTGAAATCATAAAAGCAGGAAACGATGCCGTTGAACTTACTCCTTCTCTTTTACCCGTTTTGAAAAAAGCGGGTGTAGTTGATGCCGGTGGTAGAGGACTAATGATTATTATGGAAGGTATGGCTAAGGCGATAAACGGAGAGACGATAGAAGGCGACATAGTAATACCTGATACAAAATCTTCCGAAACCGCTATGGAACACGCTGACATAATGAGTTTAGGTAATATTGAGTTTGCTTATTGTACGGAGTTCTTTATTATAAATATAAAAAAGCAAACGACTATGGCGGATATCGAACGGTTTAGAGAATACCTTATGACAATAGGTGATTGCGTTATAGTTATAGGCGATTTGGAATTTGTTAAGGTACACGTTCACTCTAATCAGCCGGGTCTTGTTTTGACCAAAGCGTTAGAATTAGGGGAACTTGACAAATTAAAAATAGAGAATATGTTAGAGCAGAACCGTGCTTTGATGAAGAAATACGAAGAAGAAAAGAAAGCGATGGGAATGCTTGCTGTTTCGGCAGGAGACGGAATAACCAGTATATTTAACGATTTAATGGTAGACGGTGTTGTCGAAGGTGGACAATCTATGAATCCTTCGGCAAACGATATCGCTAACGCTGCTGCTAGAATAAATGCCGAAAATATTTTTGTGTTTCCAAATAATAAAAACATAATTCTTGCTGCAGAACAGGCTAAATCTTTAGTTGGAAATAAAAACATACTAGTTATACCTACTACCAATATTCCGCAAGGATTTGCTGCCGCTTTGGCGTTTAATCCGGAGTTGTCTGTTGATGAAAATAAAACGAATATGATACACTCCTTGGATACTGTAACCGTAGGTCAAGTTACTTATGCGGTAAGAGATACTAATTTGTACGGCTTTGATTTAAAGGTCGGAGACATTATGGGGTTAGACGCAAAGAAGATATTAAACGTAGGAAAAGATATTAGTCTTGTAACTTTGGAACTTATTGATAAATTACGTACTTACGAGGGAGTTATAACCTTATATTATGGTAAAGACGTTAAAGAAGAAGACGCTAAATCGTTACAAAATATTCTAATAGATAGGTATCCCGATTGCGACGTAGAAATACATTATGGCGGTCAACCGATTTATTATTATTTTGTTGCTCTTGAATAAATTTCGGGAAAGAGAAATCTTTCCCTTTTTTATACGGTAAAATATGGAACTTAAAAAAATTCGTGGAATAAATGATAAAAGAGAAGAAGATTTAAAAAAACTCGGAATATTTGATACTTCGGGTTTGATAAAGTTTTTCCCAAAAACGTATCTTGATTTGAGAAATAAGCAAATTTTAAGATATGCCTATCATAACGACGTGGTGCTGACTTACGGTCGTGTTTTAAGCATTCCTTTTGTAAAACGTTTCCGTGGTGGTGGTTTCGTTAAAGTATCCTGTGAGCAAGAGGGGTATATATTTTCTGTAATATGGTTTAATCAGCCCTATGTTGCTTCTAAATTAGAAACAGGAGCAGAATATTTGTTTTTTGGAAGAGTTCAGAATAAGACGGGAGATTTAAGTTTGGTTAATCCCTCGTTTGAATTATGCGATAAAGTATTTAGGCTAAAAGGTATAGTTCCTCAATACGCATTAAAAGGAAGCTTAACCCAAAAACTCGTTAGAGATTCGGCAAGGCTTGCCGTAGATATAGAAAAGCCTCAAAGTATAATACCTTTGCCTCTTCAAGAGAAATATTCGCTTTTAAATTTGTATTCGGCATATAGAGAAGTGCATAATCCCACTAATTTTGATGCGAAAGAAAAAGCGTCAAACCGTATAGCGATAGAAGAATATTTTGCCCTTATTTCCGCTTTTAAAATAATTAAGGGCGGAAGAGAACAAGTAAGGATAAATAAATATTCTTGCGAAATTAAAGAACTGTTAGAATTTATAACAATGCGTTTTCCGTTTGAATTTACCGAAGGACAAAAAAAAGCGGTAAACGAAATATATGCGGATATGACAGGGAATTCTGTTATGAATAGGCTTATGCAGGGTGATGTCGGTAGTGGCAAAACCGCAGTTGCAAACTGTGCTATTTTTATAGCCGTAAAAAGCGGTTACCAAGCGGTTATGCTTGCTCCCACCGAAGTTCTTGCAAGGCAAAATTATGAAATATTAAAAAAAATTTTTAAAGATTATAACGTAGGACTACTTACAGGTTCTATGACGGCAAAAGAAAAAAGGCAAACTAAGGAAGCGACAAAACTCGGAATATTTAACATTTTGGTTGGGACACACGCTCTTTTAGAAGAAGATTTGCAATTTAAAAAACTTTCCTTATGCGTATGCGATGAACAGCAACGTTTCGGGGTTGCACAAAGAAGTAGTTTGCTAAATAAAGGCATAACCCCTGATGTTTTGGTTATGAGTGCCACGCCTATTCCAAGGACTCTTTCTTTAATATTTTATGGCGATTTGGATATTACAACGATTTCCGATAAGCCTAAAGAGAGAGTACCCATACAAACTCATATCGTTCCTAAAGAGAAATATAACGATATGGTAGAATTTATAAGAAAAGAAATATCTGGTGGAAGACAGGCCTATTTTGTATGTCCAAAAATAGAAGGCGATGAAGAAGGTTCTATTATGAGCGTTACCGAACTTTATGAAGACATTAGTGCTAAAATGTCCGATATCTCAGTAGGACTTTTGCACGGCAAGATGAAAGATAAAGAGAAAAACGATATAATGCAAGATTTCAAAGACGGTAAAGTAAAATTACTTGTGTCGACTACCGTTATAGAAGTTGGGGTAGACGTTCCTAACGCTTCGGTTATGGTTATTTATAACGCAGAAAGATTCGGACTTTCTCAATTACATCAGTTGAGGGGAAGAGTTGGTAGGTCTGATATAAAGAGTTATTGTTTTTTGACTACTTCAGTGTCGCAAGGAGAAAGTTTAGAACGGTTAAAAATTTTAAAAGATAATTCTGACGGATTTAAAATTTCGGAGTACGACTATAAATTAAGGGGTTCGGGAGATTTTATGGGAAGTCGTCAAAGTGGGAAATTTATGAGCGACTTAGGGTATTTAGATTATGATACCGAATCTATATTTCTTGCAAAGAAGATAAGTGACGAGACGTTTACTAATGGGTATAGTATTGATAAAATTCGAAACGTTGCGATTGAAAAATATAAAAAATTAAAAGATATATCATTAAACTAATATGTTAAAAAAAGGGTTAAACGGTAATATAATAAAAATCTTAGCACTAATTTTTATGACGGTAGACCACATAGGACTAGTGATGTTTGATAACAACGTATATATGAGAATAATCGGAAGAATTGCTTTTCCTTTGTTCTTTTATATGGTTGCGGAAGGTTGTTTTTATACCAAAAACAAATTTAAACATTTCGGGCTTATCTTTGGACTTGGTGTTTTGTGCCAAATAGTTTTTTATATCTTTGAAAAAAGTTTTTATTTAAATATTTTGTTGACACTTTCTCTTTCCGTGTTGCTTATATACGCTTATTCTTTTATGTTAAAGTGTAAAAATTTTTTATCAATATTGATTTTTGTCTTTGCATTAGTATGTTCGTTCTTTTTGAGTTATGTATTGCCTAAAATTTTAAAAGATACCGATTTTAGATTTGATTATGACTTTGTTGGGATAATATGTCCTTTGTTAATATATTTATTTAAAGATAGAAGGTTAAAATTCTTATTTATGTCAGTAGGGTGCTTATTACTTTCTTTGTTTTCTCCATTAAACAATATTCAATGGTGGTGCTTTTTATCTTTAATTCCGATATTTTTTTACGACGGAAGTAAGGGTAAACTAAATATAAAATATCTTTTTTATATATATTATCCCTTGCATTTGGCTTTGATATACGGCATAT
>JAZLMI010000052.1:0-72564 GCA_045598545.1 Christensenellaceae bacterium
TTCACAGCATTATAAGTTTTTGGTTGGAGATTTTGAAATTTTGGATTTTAACGGAGAAGAAGACGTTTTGCCGTTATCGATGTCTTCCGAAAAGAATGTTATTTTTGAAATTAACCGTTCGGTATTTAAAAATAGAGAATACGTTAAAGGGTATTTAAAATACATAGTTTCCGATTATAAACTGACCGGTCAGGAAGACGAATATAAACTTTTTAATGCAAAGATAAGAAGTTATAGGGGAGGTTTAACTAAAAGCACGTTAAAAACTTCTTATAATAATTGTTTTTCCGATAAAATAAGTTTTTTAGATACTTCAAGGGAAGTTTTCGCCAGAATTTTTAATAAAATTTTAAAGTTGGTCGGTAAGAAATTTTTGTCTTCTAGTGATTTTTATTTGGAAAATCGCATTGGCGAAGACGCTTATGAGTTTATATTTTGTATGGAAGTGTTTTTGCAATTAAATATTTTTTATTGCGAAGACGGTTTTTTAAGATATAATAAAGACGTTAAAAATTCTTTAACTAACTCTTTGTTATACGTTAAAATATGTGCGGAGAAGAAATGATATGGAAAACATATTGGATATTCTTGAAACAACGTATTCGGGTAAGGATTTAGACCTTGTTTTGCGGGCTTACGATTTTGCTAAAAAAGCACACGAAAATCAAAAAAGGGCTTCGGGTGAAGAGTATTTTATTCACCCTTGTACGGTGGCGAAAATACTCGTAGATTTGGGATTAGATTCTGCGACGGTTGCCGCTGCGTTTTTGCACGACGTTATAGAGGATACTCCTGTTTCCGAAGGCGATATAAAAAAAGAATTCGGCGAAGAGGTTTTGGAACTTGTAGAAGGGGTAACAAAACTCGAAAAAATAGAATTTCATTCTAAAGAAGAAGAACAAGCGGAAAATTTCAGAAAGATTTTCGTTGCGATGGCGAAAGATATAAGAGTGATAATAATAAAGCTTGCCGATAGACTTCATAATATGCGGTCTTTGAATTTCTTATCGTATGAAAGACAGCAAAGAATGGCGAAAGAAACTTTGGATATTTATACTCCGCTTGCGGGAAGATTGGGAATATCTAAAATAAAGTGCGAACTAGAAGATTTATGTTTAAAGTACTTAGAACCCGACGTGTATGAATATCTTACGGTAAATATAGAAGAGAGAGTAAAAGATTCGGAAGAGTTTGTTGATTCCGTAGTTATAGAGTTAAAAAATATGATGAAAGAATCTAACATTTCCGGAGATGTGTTTGGCAGGCGTAAGCATTTTTACAGTATATATCGTAAAATGAAAGAAAAGCAAAAAACGATAGAGCAAATTTACGATTTGGTTGCCATAAGGGTTTTGGTTGATACGGTAGACCAGTGTTATGAAATTTTAGGTAAAATTCATAACAAATGGAAACCTGTTCCGGGGAGAATTAAAGATTATATTGCTACTCCAAAGCCAAATATGTACCGTTCTTTGCATACGACGGTAGTAACTAATTTCGGTAAAGTTTTTGAAATACAAATAAGAACTTACGAAATGAATCACGCTGCCGAATTCGGTATTGCGGCACATTGGAAATATAAAGAAAATAAAAAAGAAGCAGACGATTTGGATACTCGCCTTAACTGGATTAGGGAAGTAATGGAGTGGCAAGGCGGACTTAAAGACAGTAAAGAATTTTTAGACTCCATTAAGGGTGACGTGTATAGTTCGGAAGTTTTGGTGTTCACACCAAAAGGCGACGTTAAGAGTTTGCCAAAAGACGCTACTCCTTTAGATTTTGCTTATAGCGTACACTCTGCTATCGGTAATAAATGCACAGGTGCTAAGGTAAACGGTAAAATGGTGCCACTTTCCACCATTCTTCACGTTGGAGATTTGGTTGAAATAATTACTTCGGCGACTTCTAAAGGTCCTTCTTGGGATTGGCTGAAAATAGTAAAAAGTCCGTCCGCAAAAGTAAAAATCAAGCAATTCTTCAAAAAAGAGATGAAGGAAGAAAACGGTAAAACAGGTAAAGCCATGCTTGAATCCGAAGCAAAACATAGAGGCTTTAATCTTTCGGAATTGCTTACTGAAGACGCTTTTTTAATGATTTCTTCTAAAATGTCTTTTTCAAGTCAAGACGAGATGTTCTCTTCTATCGGATACGGTGCGGTTACGGTAAATCAAGTTTTATCTAAACTTATAGATTATTATAGGAAAAAACAACCTAAAGCCGAAATGGAAAGATATTATTCCGTTAATCCGCAAAAGACGAGCGGAATAAAAGTAAAGGGTATGCAAGGTATTTTAGTGCGTTTTGCAGGCTGTTGTAATCCTGTTCCCGGAGACGAAGTTATAGGGTTTATATCACGTGGTCACGGGGTTACCGTTCATAGAAAAGACTGTCCGAATTTAAAACCCGTAGAAACGGATAGGCTTATAGAAGTAACTTGGAACGATAAATTGTCTAATTCGTATAACGTAGGAATTAAAGTTATAGGCTATAATCAAATCGAAATTTTATCTATCGTTACGGCGGAAATTTCACAATCAAAACTTGAAATAGTTTCTACTAACGGCAGAACCGATTTAAAAACAAGACAGACCATAGTAGATTTTAATATTCGTTTAAGTGATAAAAACGAACTTGATACTTTAATAAACAAATTAAAACAAAATTCGAAAATAATAGACGTATTTAGGACGGCAACTTAATGAAACTCTATCATTTATCTTCGGGACTTTTGCACGTTAATTCGTATTTTTTGGTAAACGAAACTACCGATGAAGCGGTGCTTATAGATTGTGGAGAGAGGTATAATCAAATAAAGGAAACCGAAGCGAAATTCGGTTTTAAAATAAAAGCGGTGTTACTTACTCACGCTCATTTTGACCACTCTTCGATAGCAAAACGTCTTCAAGATGAAGGGGTTAAAATATATATAAGTAAAATAGACGCACCGAAGTTATTAAACGAAGACAATTTAAGCGGTAACTTTGGTAGAAAGTTTGACTATTGTACTGCTGATTTTACTTTTTCGGATGGGGATACGCTTAACATTTCTGGAATAGAAATAAAGGTTATGTTGACTCCGGGGCATACCGACGGGTCTTGCACTTTTATCGTAAACGATATGTTGTTTACGGGGGATACGTTGTTTTTAGAAAGCATCGGAAGAACGGATTTTCCTTCCGGCAATAGAGAAGAACTTGTAAATTCTGTAAAAAAATTGTTTAACTTAAAGGGCGATTATAAGGTTTATCCCGGACACGAAGAGTTTACCACATTGGAACACGAGAGGAAATATAATTGTTTTGTAGATTATGATTGATACTAACGTTGAATTTTGCAAACACGATTTAGAAGAGATGATGTTGATGTTTGAAGGCGGGAACGCCCTTTTTGTTAAACATCAGTTTAGCGAAAACGGTAATAAGGTTGTAAATACTATTACTGTAAACGGACAAACTTTTGCTTACGGTAATTTGATAGGTAGCGTTAAAAACGATATTGAGAGGAAAAGGCTTGTAAAAAGGTACGCTAAACTTTCCTTATATAAAGTACTTTCAAAAGTTTTGGAAAGGGAACTGCCTTGGGGAGCGTTGACGGGAATAAGACCTACTAAACTTGCTTACCAAAAGATAGAAGAAGGTGAAGATTTTAGAGATTTTTTTCAAAATACTATGAAAGTTTCTCCTAATAAAACTTTGCTTACCGAAAGGGTTATATCTTCTCAAAAAGGAATTTACGAAAAAAATTCTGATAATACCGATTTTTTTGTTTTTATCCCTTTTTGTCCTAGTAGGTGTGAATATTGTTCTTTTATTACGGCAGATATAAACGTTTCGAAAAATTATGTCGATGAATACTCGGAAAAACTTATAGATGAAATAAAGTATAGTAAAAAATACGTAAAAAAACTACGTAGTATTTATATTGGCGGGGGAACGCCCGTATCTATTCCGGATTACAATTTGGAAAAAATTTTATCGGCGATAGACGAGATAAATTGCGGAGTGGAATATACGGTAGAAGCGGGTAGACCCGACGCTATAACAAAGGAAAAATTAAACATTTTAAAATCGCATAACGTTACTAGAATTTGCGTTAATCCGCAAACGTTTTCGGATAAAACGCTTAAATTTATAGGTAGAAAACATACTGCTTTAGACGTTGTTGAAAAATATAATCTTGCAAAAGATATGTTTTCTGTCAATATGGATTTAATTGCGGGACTACCTAAAGAGAGCGTAGACGATTTTAAATACAGTTTAGATAAAACAATTGAACTAAGTCCTGACGGAATTACCGTCCATACATTATCGATAAAAAGAGGTTCGGCACTGTCTTTGAACGGAAATTTCGTTAATTCTTTGGGCGTAGAAGAAATGATAGATTATGCCCACGATAGATTGTTTAATAGAGGTTATATACCGTATTATATATATAGGCAAAAATATATGGCAGGCAATCTTGAGAATACGGGGTATTGTAAACCTAATAAACAATGCGTTTATAATATAGACGTTATGGAAGAGATTTCAAACAACGTGGCTTGTGGTGCGGGTGCTATAAGTAAAGCGGTTAATTTTAATGCCGATACGATAGAAAGATACGCTAATCCTAAGGACGTTTTGACTTACATTGAAAAAGAAGAAGAGATAAAAAGAGAAAAAGACGCTTTATTTTTGTTAAAATAACGTAAAACTCGTTAAAAACGTTTTACAAAAGGGTAAAATTTTGTTATACTAGTAAGGCTTAAAACTTTGGCAAGGTTTTTGGAATCTCCACCTTTAACTTTGTTAAAGCGGATTATTCCGTTTAAGGAGGTAAAATAAAATGGATAAAGCAAAGAAACAAGAAATTATGACAAAATTCGCTCGTCACGAAGGTGATACGGGCAGTGCAGAAGTTCAAATCGCTCTTTTAACAGAAAGAATCAATCATTTGAACGAACATCTTTCGGTTAATAAAAACGATAATCATTCCAGACGTGGACTTATGAAAATGGTCGGTGAACGTAGAGGACTTTTGAAGTATCTTCAAGAGATTGATATCGAAAGATATAGAAAGATTGTCGCAGATTTGAATTTAAGAAAGTAACAAAAAAGGGGTGGCATTATTTTGCTACCTTTTTTTTGATGAATTCGTATGTTTTGTAACGGTGAGGTTACCGTTATTTCATAAATATAAAGAGTTGTAATAGGAGAAGAGAAATGACTGAAAATTACAAAGAATTCAAAACTATGGTAGGCGGAAGAGAAGTTATAATCGAAACGGGAAAGTACGCCGAACAGGCAAACGGGGCGTGCGTAGTGCGTTCGGGAGAAACGGCGGTACTTGTTACCGTTTGTATGTCCGAAAGCCCTAGAGAAGGTATGGATTTTTTCCCACTTCAAGTAGACTATGATGAAAAAATGTATGCAATCGGCAAAATCCCTGGTGGCTACAAAAAGAGAGAAGGAAGAGCAAGCGATAAGGCTATTTTAACTTCAAGACTTATAGATAGACCTTTAAGACCGCTTTTTCCAAAAGGATTATATAACGACGTTGTAGTTATAGCACAAGCACTTTCGGTAGAACCTGATATTCAACCCGAACCTTTGGCTATGATAGGAAGTTCTATCGCTCTCGCTATATCCGATATTCCTTGGGCAGGTCCTACGGGTTCGGTGGTAGTCGGTATGGTTGACGGAAAGTATGTAATAAATCCCGACAGTAAAGAAAGGGAAGTTTCCGCTATACACTTAAATCTTGCAGGAACTAAAGACGCTATACTTATGATTGAAGCAGGTGCGAACGAAGTTACCAACGACGAGATGGTTAACGCTATAATGTTTGGACACGAAGAAATTAAGAAGATTTGCAAATTTATCGAAGACGAAATTGTTCCCGTAGTAGGAAAGAAAAAGAAAGAAATAGAACTTTATCATATTCCCGAAGACCTCGATAATGCAGTTAGAGAATATGCGGGCGATATGTTAGATAAAGCACTTGATACTACCGATAGGGCGGTACGTCAAGCAGGTCAGGACGCCGTTGAAAGGGATTGCTTAGAACATTTTGCTACTATTTTCCCAGGCAAAGAAAGAGAAATTAAAGACAGCCTTTACTATATAACCAAAGAAAAAGTAAGAGCAAAAATATTCGATAAAGGAATTCGTCCCGACGGAAGAGGATTAAAAGACGTTCGTCCTATTTGGTGTGAAAGACACGTTTTGCCGAGGGTTCACGGCTCTGCGGTATTTACGAGGGGGCAAACTCAAACCTTAACCTCTTGTACTTTGGCTATGCTTTCCGAAGCACAAAAACTTGAAGGATTAGACGAAGAAACTTCTAAACGTTATATGCATCAATACAACTTCCCCGGATACAGTACGGGCGAAGCAAAGGCTATGAAATCTCCCGGAAGACGTGAAATAGGACACGGTGCCTTGGCTGAGAGAGCACTTATTCCTGTACTTCCTTCTGAAGAAGATTTCCCGTATGCTATAAGAGTTGTAAACGATATTATGTCTTCTAATGGTTCTTCTTCTATGGCTTCCGTTTGCGGTTCTACTATGGCACTTATGGACGCAGGCGTTCCTATTAAAGCCCCTGTTGCAGGCGTTGCTATGGGACTTATCAAAAATCAAGAAACGGGCGAATTCAGAGTTATGACCGATATCCAAGGATTAGAAGATTTCTTGGGAGATATGGACTTTAAGGTTGCAGGTACCGAAAAAGGAATTACCGCTATTCAAATGGATATTAAAATTAAAGGTATTTCCGAAGATATTATGCATACCGCTATCAATCAAGCGAACGAAGGACGTAAATTCATTTTAAGTAAGATGTTAGAATGTGTTCCCGAAGTCGCTCCCGACCTTTCGGAATATGCTCCGAGAATTATTTCCTTCTCTATAGACCCAACCAAGATTGGCGACGTAGTAGGTAAGCAAGGAAAAGTTATCAATAAGATAATCGAAGAAACGGGTACTAAGATAGATATAGAAGAAGACGGAAGAATTAATATCGCAACTGTTGGCGACACCGCTAATGCGGAAAGAGCAAAGGCGATTATTCTTTCTATCGTTAAAGAACCCGAAGTCGGCGATATGTTTATAACCGAAGTCGTTAGAATTTTACCTAAGACCGGTGCGTTTTGCGAACTTGCTCCCGGAAAGGACGGTATGATTCATATTTCCAAGATGAGCGATAAGAGAATTGAAAGTGTAGAAGAAGTTCTTTCTATCGGAGATAAGGTTAAGGTCGAAATTATTAAGATAGGCGAAAAAGGTATAGACCTTAAACTTTTGGAAAAAGTTAAAGACTAATAAATAATTTAAATAGAGATATGCAAGGTTAATCGCCTTGCATATTTTTATTTTAAAGGCTATAATAATATTATAAGATAATAGAGATTATCTACGGAGTGATTATGGTAACTTGTAAACAGTTTAATAACGGTTTAAGAGCGGTTCTTAACAAGATGGAAGGTATGCTTTCCGTGAGTATAGGCGTTATAGTCAATACGGGGAGCAGAAACGAAAGTGAAGAAGAAAACGGTATTTCTCATTTTATAGAGCATACTGTTTTTAAAGGAACGGAAAAACGTACCGCTTTTGAAATTTCCGATTATATAGACGGAATAGGGGCACAAATCAATGCTTTTACTTCTAAAGAACTTACTTGTTTTTATACTAAATCTACTGCGGAACATACCGAAGACAGTTTGGAAGTCCTTTCCGATATACTGTTCAATTCTACTTTTTTAAAAGAGGAACTTGAAAGAGAAAAGGGCGTAATAAAAGAAGAGATAAATATGTCTGAAGATTCTCCCGATGAAGTTTGTTTGGATTTGCTTTCCAAAGCCTACTACGGCGATAAGGGACTCGGTATGACTATTTTGGGTTCTAAAAAGAACGTCAATAGGTTTGACGTTAAGGACGTTTATTCTTATATGGATAAGTATTATTGTGCGGACAATATAGTTATTTCTGTTGCGGGGAATATCGACTTTAATAAGGTAGAAGATTTGATAAAAAAATATTTTGCCGATAAATTTACGAGATTAAAAAGTTCTGATAAGAATCAGGCAAGTAACGGATTAAAAAAGCATTTGTATAGAGTAAAAAAAATAGAACAATCTCATATTGCTTTTTCCATGAAAGGGGTATCGGTATTAGATTCTACTACCGAGTCTTTTGATATAGCGAATACTGTTTTGGGTGGCGGTATGAGTAGCCGTCTTTTTCAGAAAGTTAGGGAGGAGTTAGGACTTTGTTATTCGGTTTATTCTTATTTTTCGGGATATAGAGATACGGGAGTTGTGGAAATATATGCCGGAGTAAATACGGATTCTAGAGATAATGCTGTGGAGGCTATCGTTTCCGAAGTTTTGAATTTTAAAAAGCACGGTATTACGGAAAGAGAATTTTTAAGGGGAAAAGAACAGGTTAAAAGTTCTTTCATTATGAGTAGGGAAAGTACCGCTTCTCAAATGCTTTTATATGGCAAGTATATGTTGTTTTTTAATAAAATTTTCGATTATGAAGGAAAGATAAAAAAATTAGAGGATATAACGCTTTCTAACGTCAATGAGGTTATAAATAATTTTTTCGATATAGAAAATTCAGCTACCGCCACGGTAGGTCCAAAACGTTCGGCATTAAAAATTTAAAAGATATTACAAACGGAAAGGCTTTTCTTTTTTAAGAAAAGTCTTTTTTTGTCGCTTTCAAAATATACTTGTATTATGAAATTTTTTAGAATTACCGCTTTTTTAATAGTTATAATTTCCGTTCTTGTTTCCGTATTTTACGGGTTTAATATTATAGGAGATAACAGCGTTAAGGAAGTAGTTGATTATAAAGGGGTTTTAATTTTTTGGCAAATAGACAGTTTTGAAGGGGGAATAGGTTCTAGAAGGAAGTTTATTTTAAATGTTTCAAAGAACTTTGAAAAGAAAAACCAAGGGGTTTTGGTAATGGCGGAAAATCATACCGAAGAGAGTGCGATGGAAAACATTAAAAACGGTATTTTGCCTGATTTAATATCTTTTGGAGTGGGCGTGCAAATTTCCGCTTTTTCCGAAATAAATTCTAAAACCGAATTTTGCGGTGGAGAAATAGGCGGAAAAACATATGCATTGCCTTGGGCGAGAGGCGGTTACGTTTTAATATATAACCCTAAATATTTAAATGAAGAAGAGCCTTCTTTAATAGTTTCAAAATGTGAATATACTTTGCCGTTAGTGTCGCTTGCTTTGGAAAATTTATCTTTTAAAGATATTGTTGTTGAAGAGCCTATAAACGCTTATAATAAATTCGTAAGCGGACAATTTCATTGTCTTTTAGGTACACAGAGAGACGTTTTCAGGCTGATAAACAGAGGCGTTGATTTCGAAATAAAACCGCTATCGGAATTTTCGGATTTGTACCAATACGTTTCAATCACTTCTAATAATCAATTAAAGAGATTTTATGCCGAAAAGTTTGTGAATTTCTTGATTTCTCAAGAAGTTCAAAATAAACTTACCGAAATAGGGTTGTTTTCTCCGTATTTTTCTTGTAAATACGATAACGATAAATTAAACGCTATGGAAAAAGTAAAAATAAAAAGCACGATATCCGCTTTTACGGATAAGGGGAAGATAAAGGATATTAACGATATGTCTTTTCTCGCAGTTAAAGGAGATGAAAACTCTATTTTAAAAATAAAAAATATTATCGTATAATCTTGAAAAAAAAAGTAAAATATAGTAAAATGATAAAAGGAGTTATATGGGCTTTAAAGAAGAACTTGTAAACGTTGCGGAATTTTCTAATACCGTTTTAAAGTTTAACGAACCATTGAAAAAGCATACTTCTATAGGGGTTGGCGGGAGTGCTTCTTTCTTTGCCGAGATAAGTACTTTGTACGCACTTAATAATATAATCGATTTGTGTGAAGATTACGGTATTCGTTATAAGATTATAGGTAACGGAAGTAATATTTTAGCATCGGATAAAGGGTATGACGGACTTGTAATCAATTTATTAAAATTAAAAGACATATATTTTGTAAAAGACAAAGTAAGAGTTATGGCGGGTGCTAAAATTTCGGACGTGATAAGTTTTTGTGCCGAAAATAAACTTTCAGGAGTGGAATGGTTTTATGGAATTCCCGCAACGTTAGGTGGGGCTGTAACTATGAACCTTGGAGCGTTTAACCATAGCATTTCGGATAATCTTATTTTTGTAGAAACTATTGAGAATGGCAAAATAAAAACTTATTCTAAACAAGAATGTAAATTTTCTTATAGAAAAAGTATATTTAAAAATAAAAAATATCCTATTGTTTGTGCGTATTTTTCTTTTCCCTTAAAGGATAAAAAAGAGATTATCGAAACTTCTAAAAGGTGTATGTCTTATAGGAAGGAACGTCAGCCTTCCGAAAAATCTTTCGGGTCGGCTTTTGTTAATCCGAATAATGCTTTTGCCGGCAAAATAATAGAAGACTTGGGGTTAAAAGGTTATAGAATAGGCGGTGCGGAAATTTCAAAAAAACACGCTAATTTTATCATAAATACGGGTAATGCTACTGCTAAAGACGTAAAAAACTTAATAGATTACGTTAAATTTATGGCAGAGAAAAAAGATATAAAATTAAAAGAAGAAGTAGAATATTTAGGGGATTTCACTTAACAAATGTTTTTGACGGCGGATTATCATACTCATACTGTATATAGTCACGGTAAGGGACAAGTTATAGATAACGCAATGGTGGCAAAAGAAAAAGGTTTGAAAGAAATAGCGATTTCAGACCACGGTTTTGCACACTCTGTTTTCGGCGTGCATAAAAGTAAATTGCCTTCTTTTAAAAAAGATTGTGTTGACGCTACGAATAAAACGGGTGTTAAGGTTTTAACGGGTATAGAATCCAATATTATAGGAACGGATGGCTCTGTGGACTTAACTTCTAAATATTATGACTGTTTCGACGTGTTTTTAGCGGGTATGCATAAACTTGTTTTGTTTAAATTCGGCACGATGTTTTCTTTGGGTATTCCAAATCTTTTTAATGCGGAATTTAAATGTAAGGACGTACCTCTTTCTTTAAGGGAAAGAAACACTAAAACTTTTATAAACGTTATTAAAAATAATCCCGTAGATATAATTACCCATTTGAATTTTTGTTGTTTTTCAAATGCGGTAGAGGTTTCTAAAGTCGCTTCCGACTACGGAACGTATATAGAACTTAATTCTAAAAAAATTCATTTAACCGACGAAGAATTGTATGCTATCGTTAAAACGGGGGTGAATTTCGTAATAGATTCGGACGCACACACCCCAGATAGAGTGGGAGAAATTTCTCTTGTTTTAAAACAGTTAGAAAGAGTAAACGTTCCGAAAGACAGAATTATGAATATAGACGGAAAAACCCCCAATTTCAGATTTAAGGCGTTTAAGGAGAAATTATGAATTTTGCCGAGAACGTAAGAAAAGAAATAGTATTAAAACCCATAAAGGAAGAACATTGTAAAAGGGCGTTTTTAGCCGGAATAATAAGGGGTTCGGGGGCTATATACAGTAATGACGACGCCATTTGCTTTATGTTTAGACTTAAAGACGACGAAACGGTTACTTTGGTTACCGAGTACTTAAAAACTCTTTTTAACTATGACGTTAGAGAAGTTTCGGTTTCGGAGAAAAAAAAACAGGGCGAAAGATTTACCGTTTACGTTGAAGGTAAAATCGCCGAAGATATATTAAAAGATTTGGAAATTATACAAGAAAACGGCGAAGATTTCGTTTTGAATTTGAAATTTTTCGGAGATATTACTAAGCGTGAATGCTGTTTGCATTGTTTTATGAAGGGATTGTTTGTCGCTTCGGGTACTTGTATATTGCCTAGTGAAAACAGCGTAAACACGGGATATCATTTAGAGATTCCATTTTCTCACGCAATTCCTGCGTCTGATACTGCAGATAAACTTGCCAAGGCTGGAATACCAGTAAAAATTATGTTAAGGCGTGGAAAGTACGTGCTTTATATAAAGAGCGTTGAACAAATAAAAGATTTTTTAGCATATCTCCCCACACCGGTATCGGTTTTAAATCTTACCGATTTTATGATAGAAAGAGAACTTATGAATAAATCTAATCGCCAAAAGAATTGCGATATGGCGAACGTAGAGAAACAAGTAGAAGCGTCTACCAAGCAAATAGATGCGGTAAATAAAATAAGAAAACGTTTCGGTAAAGGTTATTTAAAACCCGACTTAGAGCAAGTTGCGGATATTAGATTAAAGTATCCCGAAGATACTTTAAATGAACTTGCCGAGAAGTTAAATATAAGTAAAAGTTGTTTAAATCATAGACTAAGAAAAATAATTCTAAAAGCAAATGAAATACAAGGGTAAAATTTATGTCTGAATTCGTTCATCTTCACGTTCATACCGAATATAGTTTATTAGACGGGCTGGCAACGATTCCGCTTGCGATAAAGAAAGCGGCGTCATTAAATATGCCTGCCTTGGCAATGACAGACCACGGAAATATGTATGGTGCCGTGTCTTTTTACAATGCTTGTTGTGCATACAATAAAGAAGCCAAAGAAAAAGGGCTTCAAACGATAAAGCCTATTTTCGGTACTGAATTTTACGTTTGCGACGATTTAACTGTTAAGACTAAGACTTTTTCGGAATCGGATGAGATAGATAGAAGGCATTTAATACTTTTGGTAAAAAACGAGCAAGGGTATAAAAACATATCTTTGCTTAATGCTATTGCGTTTAGGGACGGATATTATTATAAACCGAGAATAGATTTAAAAACCTTAAAAGAACATAGTGAAGGGTTGATATGTTTATCTGCTTGTATTGCGGGAGATATACCGCAAGCGATTTTACATCACGATTACGATAAGGCGGAGAAACTGGTTCAATGGTTTAAAGAGGTTTTTAGAGACGATTTTTATTTGGAAATGCAAAATCACGGATTGAAGGAAGAATTAGAAGTCAATCAGTATTTGCGTGCTTATTCTAAAAAATACGGTATTAAGTTGGTGGTAACGAACGACGTTCACTACGTTGATAAGTCAGACGCTGTACCTCACGACGTACTTTTATGCGTTCAAACTGGTAGAGATTTTAAAGACCCTAACAGAATGAAGTTTTCTTCCGACGATTATTATATAAAAAGTCACGACGAGATGAAAGCACTTTTCCCCGAAGACGAAGACGCAATAAAGAATACTTTGGAAATTGCGGATAAGTGTAATTTCGAATTTGTGTACGGAAATTATATGTTTCCGAGATACGTTCCCGATACGGGTGAAGAGCCTATCGTGTATTTAAGAAAACTTATAGACGAAGGCATAAAAAGAAAGTATGGGGAAGAAACGAGCGAGATAAGAAACAGAATAGAAGAAGAGTTAGCGGTTATAGAAAAGCAAGGTTTCGTAGAATACTTTTTAATAGTTTGGGATTATATAAACTCCGCTAAAAAAATGGATATTTCCGTAGGACCGGGAAGAGGTAGCGGTGCAGGTTCAATAGTTGCATATCTTATAGGAATAACGAATATTGACCCTTTAAAATACGATTTATATTTTGAAAGATTTTTAAATTCCGAACGTGTTTCCGCTCCTGATTTTGACGTAGACTTTGAAGATTGCAGACGTGAAGAAGTAATAGATTACGTTCGAAAAAAGTACGGCGAGAATAGAGTTTGCAGAATAATTACCTTCGGGACTATGGCTGCTAAAAACGCTATAAAAGACGTAGGGAGAGCGTTAGGTGTGTCTTACGCAGATTGTGATAAAATAACCAAAGCTATTCCTACAAAACAAAATAAAATGGGTAAGGAAGTGGAGATAAAACGTCCGAATATATTACAAAAAGTTTTCGGGTTTTATACTCCTTCAAAGAAAGAAAAAGAACAGGGGTATACTTCAAAGCATTTTGCGGTAGACGAACTTGTGGAATTTTATAATTCTAACGCCGATATAAAAAAAGTGGTAGATATTGCCATGCGTTTAGAAGATACTCCAAGGCAGTCTTCTACTCACGCTTGCGGGGTTATTATAGGGCACGACATTTTAGATAAACATATGCCCCTATCTAGAAACGACGAGGATATAACGAGTCAATATACCGGCGTAGAACTTGAACATTTGGGTTTTTTAAAGATGGACTTTTTGGGACTTAGGAACTTGTCGGATATTAAAAACTGTATTGAATACGTTAAGGAAAATTACGGGGTAGTTGTAGATTTCGATACTTCTAAATATGACGACCCTAAAGTTTACGAACTTATTTCAAGTGGAAATACGGAAGCGGTGTTCCAACTTGAATCTACCGGGTTTAAAAAGTTTTTAAAAGATTTAAAACCGAACTGCTTAGAAGATATTATAGCGGCGGTGTCTTTGTATAGACCGGGACCTATGGATTCTATTCCGAGATTCGTAGAGAATAAACATAACCCCGAAAAGGTTACGTTTTTGCATCCGTTGTTAAAGCCTATATTAGAGCAAACGTACGGCTGTATAGTTTATCAAGAGCAAGTTATGAAAATAGTTCAATCTCTTGCGGGGTATACGCTTGGTCAAGCCGATATGGTAAGGCGTATGATGGGCAAAAAGA
The DNA here is from genome assembly GCA_045598545.1 of Christensenellaceae bacterium. GTDB lineage: Bacteria > Bacillota > Clostridia > Christensenellales > Borkfalkiaceae > UBA1259. The sequence goes on from JAZLMI010000052.1 coordinate 14,594, forward strand.
AAGTCGACGAAATGGCAAAAGAAGAAGTCGTATTTTTAAACGGTAAAGGTGAAACGGTAGACGAACACGGAAAAGTTTCTAAGGCGATAGAGGGCTGTATAAAACGTGGAGTTCCGGAAGAGGTGGCTAAAAAGATTTGGTCCGAGATGAAAGACTTTGCAAAATACGCTTTCAATAAATCCCACGCTGCGGCATATTCTATGGTGACCTATCAAACGGCGTACTTAAAAGCTTACTACGAACCTGAATTTATAACTGCCGTTTTGAATAACAGGATAACCAATATCACCGAAATAAAGACTTATACTTCTTATGCAAAAGAAGAAGGTATTCCCGTGCTTCCGCCTGATATTAACGAATCCGTAGCATTGTTCTCGGTAAAAGACGGCAAAATAAGGTACGGGCTTGCGGCAATTAAAAATATCGGCATCGCAATTATTAAAATGATTGTCGAAGAGAGAGAAAAGAACGGCAAATTCCTTTCTTTTGAAGATTTTATTTCGAGATGTGCGGAATTTAATTTAAACAAGCGAATGATAGAAAATTTGATATATGCAGGAGCTTTCGATTCGTTAAAGGTTTATAGGTCTAAACTTATTGAAACTTATTCCGATTTTTTGGATAAAATAGTTAATAGAAATAAATATAAAAATAGTGCCCAATTATCGCTTTTCGATTCGCTTTTGGAAGAAGACGAATTGAAAATAGTTTATCCTGATATCCCCGAATTCGATTCTAAAGCAAAACTTTTAAAAGAAAAAGAAGTCGTAGGTATTTATATAACGGGGCATCCGCTTTCCGACTATAGAGATAAATTCGATAAATATAATTTTTCCACTCAAAAATTAGACGTGTATGAAGATTCTTCTTCTGAAGACGACGAAGATGAGATTGACGTTGTAAGGACTTATACCGAAATAAAAGAAGGCGATAGAGTTCGTTTCGGCGGAATTGTTACTAATGTCGATAAGATTATGACAAAGTCGGGAACGTATATGTGCTTTGTTACCGTGGAAGATTTGTACGGTTCTATAGAGTGTACGTTGTTTCCTAAAACTTATCTGGAAGTAAGAGACGTTGCGGTAATGGATGAACTCGTTGAAGTGGAAGGGAAATTGCATATAAAAGGAAACGAAGTTTCCGTTAACGTTGAAAAATTTTATAAAATGGATATAGGTCCAAACAAAAAGTCGTTTGCACCCGACCAAGAATATATGGGTGTAATAATGCCAAACGGTAAGGAAGGCAAATTAGACGACGTTTTGGATATTTTAACTTCTTATAGTGGAGATATTCCCGTAATCGTTGCTATGGACGGTAAAAAATACGACGCTAAATGTTCTATAAGGCGTTGCGAAGGTTTAATGTTTGAATTAAAAAGAATAGTCGGGGAAAACGGGATAGTGTTTTTCAAGAAAAAATATTGATAAATTAAGTAGAAATAGTATATAAAAAAGTAGATATTTTTTTTTGAATATGGTAAAATATCTCTTGATATAAATTATTGATAGAAGGAGATAGTATGGATAGAATCGCAGTACTTACGAGTGGTGGAGATGCACCCGGAATGAATGCTTGTATTAGAGCGGTCGTTCGTACAGCCCTTAATTTTAATATAGACATTTATGGGGTTGAACGTGGATATGACGGACTAATTAAAGGCGATATTAAAAGGCTTGAAACACGTTCGGTTTCAGATATGATACATAAAGGCGGAACTTTTTTAAAGACCGCAAGATGCCCTGAATTTAAAGATTTGGATGTTCAAAAAAAAGCGTCGGAATCTCTTTCTGCTTACGGTATAGAAGGACTTATCGTAATCGGTGGAGACGGTACGTTTAGAGGAGCTAAAGATTTATCCGATAATTGCGGGGTAAAGGTAATAGGTATACCGGGTACTATCGATAATGATTTAAGATATACTGACTTTACGGTTGGTTTTGATACTGCTGTCAATACGGTTTTATGGGCGATAAATAATTTAAGAGATACTATGCACTCTCACGATAGAGTTTCTTTATTAGAAGTTATGGGAAGGAATTGCGGAGATATCGCTTTATATGCCGGACTTGCCGGTGGGGCGGAATACGTTTTAGTTCCTGAAATTCCGTACGATTTGGATGAAATAAGTAAGTCCATAAAAAAGAGTTATTTAAGAGGCAAGACTTCCAATATGATAATTTTGGCGGAAGGTGCAGGCAATCGTGATGAAATAGCCGAAAAGATTAAGGAAAAGAGCGGAGTCAGTGTAAAAGTTACTAATTTCGGTTATATTCAAAGGGGTGGCTCTCCTAATATGGCTGACCGTGTTTTGGCTGCGAGATTCGGATATAAAGCCGTTGAACTTTTAAAAAACAACAGCGAAAGTTGTGCTGTTGGAATAAGGGATAACGAAATAATAACCGTTCCTTTTTCCGACGTAAATAAAGGCGAAAGGAAGTTCAATACGGAATTGTACAGCATTGCTCATACTTTGAGTTTGTAATAAAAAAAGAAAAAACAAGGAGAAACAAAATGAAAGATTTAAAAGGTGCTTTAATTTTTGCACAATCTGGTGGACCCACTTCCGTTATTAACGCAAGTGCGGCGGGCGTATTTACCGAAGGGCTTAAAAACAGCAACGTAACTGCTGTTTACGGTGCTGCTCACGGTATTAAGGGAATATTGGAAGAAGAATTGTACGATATTTCTCAAGAAGATAAGAAAGAGTTGGAATTGTTAAAATATACTCCGTCTTCTGCTTTAGGCTCTGTAAGATATAAGCTTAAAGATGCTTCTGTAGACGAGACCGATTACAAGAAATTGTTAAAAGTATTCAAAAAATACGACGTTAGATATTTCTTCTATAACGGCGGAAACGACAGTATGGATACTTGTAATAAGATTAGTAAGTATATGGCTAAATCCGGTTATGATATCAACGTTATCGGCGTTCCCAAGACTATAGATAACGACCTTTACGGTACTGACCATTGTCCGGGATTTGCTTCTGCTGCTAAGTATATCGCTACTACAGTTATGGAAATCAATCTCGATGCTAAAGTTTACGATACTCCGATGGTGTGCGTAATCGAAGCAATGGGAAGAAATGCAGGTTGGCTTACTGCTTCCGCAGCGTTAGCGAGAGTAAAAGGTTATGGACCTGATTTGATTTACTTACCCGAAGTTGATTTCTCCGTTGAGAAATTCTTAAAAGACGTTAAGGCTGTTTGTAAGAAAAACGGCAATAAGTGTATAGCAGTCGTTTCCGAAGGCATACACGACGACAAAGGAAATCTTATTTGTGAAACTTTGGGACAGGCCGGTGCAAAAGACAGTTTCGGTCATTCCCAATTAGGTGGCGTAGGGGCTCAACTCGCTAATTTAATTAAACAAGAAACCGGATTTAAGACAAGAGGAATAGAACTTTCTCTTATGCAAAGATGCGGGGCTCACAGTGCAAGTCAAACGGATATCGAAGAAACGTTTAGGGCAGGAAGAGAAGCTGTTAAAGCGGCTGTAAACGGTGAAACCGATAAGATGGTTTGCTATAAGAGAAAACCGGGCAAGAAGTATGTTTGCGAATACGAACTTCTTCCTTTGGAACTCGCAGCTAACACCGAAAAAACCATTCCGCTTAACTGGATAACCAAAGATAAAACCGACGTTACCGATGAATTTATAGATTATGCTCTTCCTTTGATTCAAGGCGAAACGAAAATGCAGAAAGAAGACGGACTTCCCAGATTTGCCAAATTAAAGAAAGTTCTTGTTAAAAAGAAATAAAACAAAACGAAATGGACTGAACTATTAAAGTTTAGTCCATTTAATTTATAATAAAAAGGAACAAATAATCTTATTTGTTCCTTTTTATTTGGTCGGAGTGACAAGACTTGAACTTGCGACCTCTTGCCCCCCAGACAAGCGCGCTACCAACTGCGCCACACCCCGGCTAATTCTTTTTGTAAGCATTAAATATTCTATCACAATAGCTATTATTTTGCAACAAAAAATGGGGGATAATAGATATTATTTTATTCTTTTTTTATTGGTTTTTAATTGGGACCACAATATTATCGCTATTTGTAAGGGAACTCCTAAAATAAATATAGCCCAAAGATTTATTTTATTTATAAAGAATAAATATATCGCTGTAAATAAAGTCCAAATTTCCAAAGAAATTAAAACGAACATATACTTTCTTTTACCCCATATTCCGTTAAAGATTATAAGCACTATGATTGAGAGGGGGACGGCATATACAAATAATAGCCAGTTTGCTACGTGTGAAGGAGATAGAACCATACCATACACAAACAATATCGTTGCCGTAAGCCACACTAAAGATACTGCAAGTAAGGTTATTATTATCTTATTCGGCGTGTTTTCTTTTGCAGTATAAAGTTTATCGTATTTTTCGTCGTGGTCTGAAGAAACTAAATAGTCTAAGGATACCCCGAATATATCCGCAATGTTTTTTAGTATATCTACGGGCGGTATAGATTCTCCACGTTCCCATTTTGAAACGGATTTATCGGTGTAATTAAGTTTGTCGGCAAGTTCCCCTTGCGTCATTTTGTTCTCCACTCTTAATAGAGCGATGTTTTTTGCTATTACGTTGTTCAATTCTTCCATAATTGCTATTTTATCATAAAATTTATATAAAATCAATACTTTTTTGGTAAAATTCTACTGAGAGTAGAGCATAAAAATCGTGTATCGTAATTTTAGAATAGAGGTGTCGTAACTTTCTATTTGCTTTTTGTTGCAATAGAGGGAAAAAATATTGATTTTTATTGAGAGTAGTATTAAAATATACACATAATAAAATGTTGGAGTTGTTTATGCAAACGATAAATGGTAAACGTATTATTCCGATAGTGTTCGCTTTAGACGATAATTACGTTCCGTTTTTAAGCGTGTCTATAAAATCTATTTTAGATAATGCTTCAAGTGATAATTTTTATAAATTTTTTGTATTTAACGTCGGTTTTAAAGAGGATTCAAAGAGGCGTTTATCGGTTTATAATACCGATATATCAGGCATAGAATTCGTAGACGTTTCTAAGTGTATTGAACAAATATCCAGTAAGGTTTGTTTAAGAGATTATTATTCTAAGGCAACTTATTATCGTTTTTTTATTCCAAAAATTTTATCCGATTATGACAAAGTCATATATATCGATAGCGATACGGTTTTGTTAAAAGATATTGCAGGCTTATATAATCAGGATATAGGTGATAGCGTTTTCGGGGCAATTCCCGACGAATCGGTTCAGATTATAAAACCGTTTTCAGATTATACGCAAGAATATTTAGGTGTCGAAGGATTTAAATATTTTAATGCGGGTGTTCTTTTAATAAACGTTAATTCTTTCAATAAAAATAAAATTTATGAAAAATTTTTAGATTTGCTTTCTAACGGAGTTATGTTTGAAGTGGCACAAGACCAAGATTACCTAAACGTTCTCTCTTACGGCAAGGTTAAGTTTATAGATAGGGGCTGGAATAAAATGCCGATGGGAGAACTTCCGTTTAAGGAAGAAGATATAAAATTGATACACTATAATTTATCTTATAAGCCATGGCATTTTGATGGGATATTATACGAAAAATATTTTTGGGACGTGGCTAAAACTACCGATTACTACTCGGAGATTTTACAGATAAAATCAAATTTTTCGGAAGAAGATAAACTTAAAGATGAGTCTTACAGCAAGCATTTGATGAGTTTAGTAGTTGAAAAGTACAATCTAGCAAAATCGGGGAAAAACGAGTATAGGGGATATATAGATGCAGTCAGAACAAAGGATTAAAATTCTTAACAGAATAAAAGAAAACGAAAAGGCAAAATTGTGGGATAAAGATGTTGAAGACGACCCTCCTACGATACCTTTAACTGCCGATAAGGCGGATTATCTTTCTGAAAAACCATTTGCCAAACTCTTGACGAAAATTTCTAATAAAATGGCTATTTCTTTTTTTGAAAAACAAATTAAAGAAGGAAACTTGATTATAAAAGACGTTAAGGGATTAGAAAATTTTTCTAAAATTTCCGGAGGGGCAATAGTTACTTGTAACCATTTTAGCATTTCGGACCATTATGCAATTTATAGGTCAATAGTTAAAGAACTTCCCAAAGGACATGAACTTTATAAGGTAGTAAGAGAGGGGAATTATACTTCGTTTAAGGGACTTTTCGGTTTCTTTTTCAGACATTGTAACACCCTTCCTTTAAGCAGGAATATGGAAACTATGATTAAATTTATGAAATCCGGTTCGGTATTGCTTAAAAGAGGAGAAAAAATACTTATATATCCAGAACAAGCAATGTGGTGGAATTATAGAAAACCCCGTCCTATGAAAAACGGTGCGTTTAAACTTGCTTCTAAAAACAACGTTCCGGTAATTCCCGCATTTATTACGATGGAAGATACCGATAAATTAGATGGGGACGGTTTCCCCGTTCAAGCATATACCGTTTGGTTTTTACCTGCAATATATCCTAAAAACGATTTGTCTGAAAAAGAAAATGCCGATTATTTGAAGGACGAAAATTATAGAATGTGGAAAGAACTTTACGAAAAAGTATACGGACAAAGTTTAACTTACGAGGAATAAATTATGCTGTATTTGTTTTCTATATTTTTGTTTTTAGAAATTATAGCCGTTGTAAATATTTTTGCCGTTGCTCCAAGTATCGGGCTTTATTGGTGGCAAATTATTATTTGGACTTTGGTGTGTTTTATTTCGGTATTGATAATCGACGGCGTTTTGGCTACTATTGCTCGTTGGGCTTTACCGAAGAAGTGGTTTTCTGTAGAAAAAACGTGGTTTATGGCTGGGAATAAAGAGAGAAAATTTTTAGAGAAAATCCGTATAAAAAAATGGAAAGACAGCATATTGGAATTAGGGGCTTTTACGAAATTCAGAAAGAACAAGATATTAGACCCTACTAATAACGAGTATATATCTCAGTATATAGAAGAAGCAAATTATGGTATTATGTGCCATTTGACAGGGATAATTTTCGGGTTTTTTGCAACTTTTTGTTGTCCTATTTCACTTTGGCTTTCGGTAGGACTTGTTATTTCAATCATAAATGCTTTTTATAACTGGTTGTCCTTTTCTATTTTAAGATATAACCTACCTAAATTGCACACTTTATATAAATACAATAAAAGAAGAGAAGAGAGAAAAGTAGCGTAAAACTTAATTTATATTTTGCCCGAACGAAAATATTTTCGTTCGGGTTTTTATTTTTATCGCTTTACATATTTTATCTTTTATTGTATACTTAAAACATATGAAGTTTATACATTGTTCGGACTTACATTTGGATTCTAAAATAGATTCGTTGCCGACCGAAAAAACTAAAATCAGAAGGGAAGAAATTTTAACGACTTTCGAGAGATTGTGTGCTTACGCAAACGATAATGACGTAAAAGCGGTAATTATTGCGGGGGATATGTTCGATACCGATAAAATTTCTCAAAAAACGAGAAACAGAGTTTTGGAAACCGTAGGAGCATATCCTTCGGTAGATTTTTTGTACCTTTCGGGAAATCACGACGAAGAGAATTTATTGTTTTCTTGTGAAAATATACCTAATAATCTAAAAAAATTCGGTAAAGATTGGACTTCGTATAATTACGGAAATACCGTGATATCGGGAGTGGTTACAGATAACGTTAATAAAAAAGTTGTTTACGATACTTTGTCTTTAAATAAAGACAATTTTAATATAGTCGTTTTGCACGGTCAAATAGCAGGCTATAAAAACGACACCGATGCCGAAACGGTAAGCCTTCCTCTACTTAAAGATAAAAATATTGATTATTTAGCGTTAGGGCATATACATTCCGTAAGTGAAGGTAAATTAGATAGCCGTGGAATTTATGCTTATTCGGGCTGTTTAGACGGCAGGGGGTTTGACGAAACGGGAGATAAAGGGTTTTTCCTTTTAGACGTTAACGATAAAAAAGCGGATAGAAAGTTCGTTAAATTTTCTTCAAAAAATTTTTATTGCGAAGAGTTTGACGTTTCTGGTTTTTCTGTCTTGATGGAAATTAAAAACGCTTTAATCTCTTCCTTAATGGAAAAATACGATAAAAATTCTTTATTAAAAGTCGTTTTAAAAGGGGAGCATAGTGCAAATCTTTTATTAGACGTAGATTATTTATCGGCTAAACTTAACGAAAGATTTTTCTTTGCTAAAGTATACGATAAAACCGAACTTAAAATAAGTATCGAAGATTATGCTTTGGATAAATCGTTAAGGGGAGAATTTGTAAGAACGGTTTGGGAAAGCGATTTAGAAGAATCGGTAAAAAAGCAAGTGATAATGCGAGGAATAAACGCATTAAAGGGGGAGGAAATATAAGTATGAAAATTTTAAAATGTTATATTTCTTCTTTCGGAAAATTAAAAGACGTTACTTTTGATTTTAAAGACGGGCTTAACACGGTGAAAGAAGATAACGGTTTCGGGAAATCTACCCTTGCTTCTTTTATAAAGGCTATGTTTTACGGGGTTAGCGGTAGTAATAAAAGGAGCGTTGAAGAAAACGAACGAATTAAATTTAGACCGTGGAATTCAACTGAAAAATTCGGGGGTTATATCATCTTCGAACGTGGTGGAAAAAATTATAAGATAGAAAGATTTTTCGGGTTAAAAGATTCCGAAGACACCATAAAAGTTATTGACGAACAAACGGGAAAGGCTTTTTTGAATACCGATAATATAGGTAAAAGAATTTTTGAAATAGACGAAGACGGATTTTTATCTACGACGTATTTTTCTCAAAAAGATTTTGAGATAAAAAGTAATGCGAGTTTAACTGCAAAATTCAATTCGCTTATGGAAACTGACGACGGGGATTTCGATAAGGTTATAAACCGTGTTGAAGAAAAAGCAAAAAAATATAAATACAGCGGGAATAGGGGACTTATTCCTCAAAACAAAGAAGACCTTGTAAATGTTGAAGAAAGAATAGAACAAGCGAAAAAATCTTCTGAAACGGTTAATTCTCTTAATGCTTCTATTGAAAAATTAAAAGAAGAGCAAACCGCTTTAAAAATGAAGTCTGATTTGTTGTCCGAAAAAGCGATAGAGGTAAGTAAATTAGACGGTATAAAAATAAAAAAAGAGAATTATAAAGAATTTTCTGAAAAGCGTGTTGCGTTAAAAGAGCGTTTAGATAAAGCGTGTGATATTTTAAACGGCAATAAGCCTACCGAAATTGAAATTTCGGATTGTAATAAATTGATAAACGCATATAATTCCGAAAAAGAGACGGAAAGGAATATTTGTGAAAGTATAGATTCTGTTCCCGTAAACCAGAAAAAACAGCCCGTTAAAAATATTGTTTTATCAATATTACTCGTAAGTGCAATATTTCTAATATTAGGTGCGGTACTTATTGCGTTTAATATAGTAGTGGCGATTGTATCGTTTTCTCTTGCCGTAATAGGTGGTATTACGGGGCTATTTTTAAAATACTTTAAGAGTTCTAACGTTAACGAAACGTTAAAAGAGATAAAGAAAAAAGATTTAGAAAACGTACGGTTACAAATGCAAAAAGATGAAGATACTATCAAGTCTTTTTTGGGGAAATTCAATGTAAACCGTTCGGATTATTATAATGCTTTAGAAATGGTAAAAAATGCAGTTTTAGAGCAAAAAACCGTTTCTGAAGAACTCGGTGCCGTAATCGCCAAGTTGCAAAGTTTAGAAGCTGATAAAGATTTAAATGCCGATGTTTCTTTGACGGACGATATTGAAAAAATACGCTTTGAAAAAGCCGATATAGATAGGAGATTAAGCGAAAAAACGGCAGAAATAGCGTCTATTATGCAGAGAATAAATTATAACGAAGAACTTGTTTGTTCTTTGCCTGATTTGTATTCTAAAAAAGATGAATTAAAGCAAAAAGGCGAAGAATATAAAAGGGAATATGACTTATTAAATCTTACTGCGACCTATTTAAAAAAGGCTGACGAAAACTTAAAAATAAAATATAAAGCACCTCTTCAAAACAGCGTAGATAAGTACCTCTCATTGATAGACGATAAACATAATAAGGTTAATATCGACGTTGATTTAAACGTTACCGTGGAAGAAAACGGAATAGGCACCGATACCGATTATTACAGTAAAGGATATCAAAATTTATTTGAGATATGTAAGCGTTTTGCACTTACGGAAGTTTTGTTTACGGGGGAAAAACCTTTTATAATATTAGACGACCCCTTTTATAATTTAGACGATAAAAAATTGGCTTGTGCGATAGACTTGATAAAAAAACTTTCGGAAAAATATCAAATTATTTATTTGGTTTGTCACGAGTCGAGGCGTGCTTAATGAATAAAAAAAAGTTAAATTTCCAACTTGTTCCGGACGGGTGTTGGTATTCTAATTTACGTGCCGTATTAACGAAATCTGAGTGGGAATATATACGTAAATACGTTATTTCTCGTGCTGACGGAAAATGTGAGATATGCGGTAAATCGGCTAAATCTTTGCACGCTCACGAAGTTTGGGAATACCAAGAACGTGATAATAAAACGGGCGTACAAAAATTAAAAGACGTCATAGCGGTTTGTCCTTTATGTCATAGCGTTATTCATATAGGATACACGTCATTAAAGGGCGACTTAAAGAAAGCGGAAGAACAGTATATGAAAGTTAACGGTTGTTCTTATTCCGATATGCGTAAAGATTTGGGAAATGCAAACGAAAAACATAGAAAGTTAAACGAAATTTCCGAGTGGAAAACGGATTTAACTTGGCTAAAAATATTTGAAAACTTAAAGTAAGAGGCTAAAAATGGAGATAATAGATTCACACGCACACATATATCCTGAAAAAATTGCCGAAAAGGCTACCTGTGCAATAGGGAAATTTTACGATTTAGAGATGCAAGAAAATTTAGGTGTATCGGATAGGTTGCTGAAAAACGGCAAATCTTGCGGTATTTCTAAATTTTTAGTTCATTCGTGTGCGACGAAGTCTACGCAAGTAAGAGCGATAAACGAATTTATAAAGAGCGAGTGCGAAAAACATTCCGAATTTATAGGTTTTATGACCCTTCATCAAGATATGACCGAAGAAGAAATGCTAAAAGAGGTTAAGTGGTGTAAAGATAATGGGTTTTACGGTATAAAACTTCACCCTGATTTTCAAAAATTTTATATAGATGATGAAAACGTAGAAAAAATTTACCGTTCGGCGGAATCGGTAGGATTTCCTATATTGCTACATACGGGAGATAATAGATACGAATATTCAAAGCCCTTCCGTATGGCAAAGATGGCAAAAAAATATAAAAACGTGAATTTTATAGGGGCCCACTTCGGCGGATATAGGTGTTGGGACCAAACGGACGTTTATAAGGGAATAGAAAACGTCTATTTCGATACGAGTTCTTCACTTTCCTTTATTTCGTTGAATAAGGCGGCGGAACTTATAAATACTTTCGGTGCGGAAAAATTCTTTTTCGGAACGGATTTTCCTATGTGGAAAGCAGATGCGGAGTTGGAGAGATTTTTAAAAATTCCTATAAGTGAAGACAGTAAAGAGAAGATATTAGCACCTAATTTAAAAAAATTGCTTAAACTTTAAGCGAAACCCTTAAAACACTTGACAAAATAAAGGTTTAAATATATAATTTATATATATTTAATAAAATGCGTTTGAAAGAGAAAGACTTCTAAATGTTTTTTCAGAGAATCTACGGTTGGTGAAAGTAGATAAAACGTGAAGGAAGTTACTCACTCCGTAGCAGAAACGATGAAAGGAAACAAGTAGTTGTTTTCGGGTAATTCCGTTAAAGATTTCAAGTGATTGCTTTTGCAATAATTAGGGTGGTACCACGGAAATTTTCGTCCCAAGTCGTTTTTAGATTTGGGATTTTTTTATAGGAGATATTTATGAACACTATTCGTATAGAGGACGCTACTCTTTCGTGCGATAACGTTGGAAAGAATTTAGATTTAAGTTTTAAAGAAAAACTCGAAATAGCCAAAAATCTGAACGCTTTATCCGTCGATTCGATAGAACTACCTTTCGTTTTGGGTAACAAGTCGGACGAAGTATTGGTAAAAACTCTTTCTAAGTGCATAGATAAAAGTGTTTTGTCTTTAATTTGCGGAAATTCGGAAGAAGAACTCGAAAAAAGTTTTTCCTTAATTTCGGGTGCAAAATCAAAAAGATTAGTCGTATGCGTGCCGGTATCTCCCACGAGAATGGAATATACTGCTTCTAAAAAGCCCAAGGCTGTATTAGAACAATTTGCTTTAATGCTTAAAAAGGCTAAAAGTCTAAACGCCGACGTGGAAGTTTCTTTAGACGACGCTACGAGAGCGGAAATATTTTTCTTAGACGAAGTTGTTAAAATAGCACTTGATAACGGAGTTAAGATTATTACTATAAACGATTTATCAGGTGATATGACTTCGCAAGAATTTTACGATTTTATAAAAGGACTTTTGGAAAGAAATTCCGAACTTAAAAAAGTTTCGGTTTGTTTAAGAGTAAGTGATGTTTTGTCTTTGGGTGTTTCGAATATTATTTCGGGTATATTAGCAGGGGCAAACGCAATTAAAACTTCTACTTGTTCGGGCTGTGTCTCTTTAGATAAAGTAGTACCTGCAATAGATTCGGTTTTAGGGAAAAAATCGTTTGAAACTAAAATAAATAAAACTGCACTTTCGAGAATTACGGAGAGAATATCTTCTTTTGTTTCGTTTAAAAACGTAGATAAACAAAGCGGAAACTTCGACAAAGAAAAAGACGAAGATATAACTTCAATTACCGAAAAAGAACTTTCCGATATAATTCGTAAAAGAGGTTACGACGTTAATTTTGAAGATTTGGAAAAAATATATTCGGAATTTAAACGTCTTTCCGAAAAGAAGAGAGTTAACACCAAAGAATTAGACGTAATAATTGCCACTACTGCTTTGCAAGTGCCGTCTACTTATTCTTTGATTTCGTTTTCCGTAAATACGAGTAACCTTTTAAATGCCACGGCAAGCGTAGTGTTAAAGAAAGGGGATAAAGAGCTTTCGGGAATTTCTTTCGGAAACGGTGCGGTAGACGCCGCATTTAGAGCGATAGAAAATGCCATAGGAAGGCAGTTTGATTTAGACGAGTTTAGAATAGACGCTATAACCGAAGGTATGGAAGCTATGGGACAAACTATCGTTAAGATTAGGTCTAAAGGTAAGATATATTCGGGTAAGGGCGTATCTACCGACATAATCGGTGCAAGTATAAGAGCGTACGTTAACGCAGTAAATAAGATTGTATACGAGGAGTAAAAAATGAAACTTTCTTTTTCGACTAACGGATGGAATCTCTCTTTTGAAGAACTTTTATCCCTTCTCGAAGAAAATAAAATATCAGGTCTTGAAATACACGACGTAAACGCCGTGTGTTTTAAGGATGCTCCTTTTAATAAAGAGAATATATCGGTAACGAAAAGGAGTCTTTTCGAACACGGTGTAAGCGTAAGTTGTATAGATTCGGTAAGCAATTTGGCGTATATAAGTGAAGATGCCATCAATGAAATATCTTCTTTAATAGAACTTGCAAGTTTATTGAAATGTCCTTTTATAAGACTTCACGCATATCAAAAAGGCGAAATAAAGGTAGAGGGAGATATAGAGGACGTTTTAGAAAAAGAATTACTTTCGTTAATGGTAAAAGCGGAAAAATACGGAATTACTTTACTTATGGAGAGTATGGGCATTTTTTCTGATACTCAAAAGTTAGGCGAGTTTTTAAGTAGATTTTCAAGTGATAATTTTTCTGCACTTTGGGATATTCATTATACCTGTAAGGTTGCGGGAGAAAGTCCTGAAATATCTCTTAAAAATCTCGGTAAAAATATAAGGCATATTCATATTAAGGACAGTATAGAAGTAGACGGAAAAACTGAATATTGTCTCTTAGGAGAAGGAAATTTACCCATAAAAGCGGTTATAGACGGACTTCGTTCGGTAAATTACGATAATTATATTTCTTTGGAAATTATGCCCGAATGGCTTAAAAGTTTGGGGAAAGCGGACATAGTTTTACCGCAATTTTCGAGTTTTTGCAGTTCGTTTGAAACCGTTCCTTCTTGGAGAAACAAATTGTACGATAATAAGGCTAAAACCGGTAAATTTTTGTGGGAGAAGGACGCTTTAATAGATAAAACGTTTTCTCAGGTTTTAGACAGGGTGGTTGAAGAATTTCCCGACCAAATAGCGTTTAAGTATACTACGTTAGATTATACAAGGACCTATTCTGAATTTAGAGACGAAGTCGATTTAGTCGCACGTTCTTTAATTTCTTTGGGGGTAAAAGCCGGAGACCATGTTGCCGTTTGGGCTACTAACGTTCCCGAATGGTATTTAACCTTTTGGGCAACCGTTAAAATAGGTGCGGTTTTGGTTACCGTAAATACGGCTTATAAAATTCACGAACTCGAATATCTTTTAAAACAATCGGATACTCATACTTTATTGCTTATTAAAAATTATAGAGATTCGGATTACGCTAAAATAATCAACGAACTTTGCCCCGAACTTAAAAATCTTAAAAAGGGAGAAAGTTTACATTGCAAGCGTTTGCCGTTTTTGAGAAACGTGATTACAATAGGGTTTGACCAAGCAGGTTCTTTAAATTTCAACGAAATGAAGGAAAGGGCTAAACTCGTTTCGCAAGAAGAGTTGATGGCAAAAGCTTCCGCCGTAAACGTTAACGACGTTTGCAATATGCAATACACTTCCGGAACAACGGGCTTCCCAAAAGGCGTTATGCTTACGCATTACAACGTCGTAAATAACGGAAAGTGTATAGGCGATAGAATGGATTTATCTACTGCGGACAGAATGATGATACAAGTTCCTATGTTCCATTGTTTCGGTATGGTCCTTGCAATGACCGCTTCGATGACTCACGGTGCGACTTTATGCCCGCTTCCGTATTATTCGCCTAAACCCGCTCTTTATTGTATCAATCAAGAGAGAATAACTTGTTTCCACGGCGTTTCGACGATGTTTATAGGGCTTTTATCTCACGAAGATTTTAAAAATACCGATTTTTCTTATATGCGTACCGGAATTATGGCGGGAAGTCCTTGCCCTGTTTCGGTTATGCAAGAAGTCGTCGATAAAATGAATATGAAAGAAATAACTATCGTTTACGGACAGACCGAGGCTTCGCCCGGTTGCACAATGTCTTCCGTAGACGACAGTATCGACGTTAGAGTTAACACCGTAGGACACGCTTTGCCTAATATCGAGTGCAAAATAGTAGACCCCGAAACAAATGAAGAATTGCCCGTAAACACTGTTGGGGAATTTGTTGCGAGAGGGTATAACCTTATGAAGGGCTATTATAAAATGCCTGTCGAAACGGCAAAAGCGATAGATGAAAACGGGTGGCTTCATACCGGAGATTTGGCACTTAAAACGGAAGACGGAAATTATAGGATTACGGGCAGACTTAAAGATATGATAATAAGAGGCGGAGAAAATCTTTACCCCAAGGAAATAGAAGATTTTCTTTATACGTATCCCAAAGTTAAAGACGTTCAGGTCGTCGGCGTGCCTGACGAAAGGTACGGAGAAGAAGCGTATGCTTTCGTTATAGTTAAGGACGGAGAAACTATTACCGAGGAAGAGATAAGAAATTATTGCAATCAAAACATTGCGAAACATAAAGTTCCGAGATATTTTGATTTCGTGGAAAGTTTTCCGATGAATGCCGCAGGCAAAATTTTAAAGTATAAAATGCGTGAAGACGCAACTGAAAAGATAAAAAACAAATAAGGAGAAAATAATATGCTTGATATCAAAATTGAAAAAGCAAAAACCTTAAAAGAAAAACCCGATTTTTCCAAATTGGGATTTGGTAAGTATTTTACCGACCATATGTTCTTGATGGAATATAAAGACGGTAAATGGCAAGATGCGAGAATAGTACCGTTTGGATATATTCCCATTCATCCTGCGTCGACGGTATTGCATTACGGTGCGGAAATATTCGAAGGTATGAAAGCGTATAAGACTGCAGACGGATATCAAATGTTCCGTCCTTATGAGAACGCTAGAAGAATGAATGATTCTGCCGAAAGACTTTGTCTTCCTCAAATTGACGAAGAACTTTTCGTAAAAGCAATTGAAACGTTAATCACTATAGATTACGATTGGATTCCCGACCTTCCCGGAACGTCTTTATATATTCGTCCGTTTACTTTCGGAAACGACGAAGCACTTGGAGTTCACGCAGTACATAACGCTACTTTCGTTGTAATATTATCTCCCGTAGGAAACTATTATGCCGAAGGACTTAATCCCGTTAAGATAAGTATAGAAAACGAAGACGTAAGAGCGGTCAGAGGCGGAACGGGTTACGCTAAATGCGGTGGTAACTATGCTGCAAGTTTAAGAGCGGGAAAACGTGCCGAACAAAAAGGAATTTCTCAGGTTTTGTGGCTTGACGGCGTTGAAAGAAAATATATCGAAGAAGTCGGTTCTATGAACGTTATGTTTAAGATAGACGGAGAAATCGTTACGCCTAAACTTACGGGTTCGGTTCTCCCCGGAATTACCAGAAAGTCCTGCATAGAAATATTAAAAGACTGGGGGTATAAAGTATCTGAAAGACTCGTATCCGTAGACGAACTTTTACAAGCCGCAAAAACAGGTAAGTTAGAAGAGGCTTGGGGTACCGGAACGGCGGCAGTTGTTTCTCCTATCGGACATCTTATTTATGATGGCGTAGATTACGAAGTTTCTTCCAATAAGATAGGCGAACTTACTCAAAAACTTTATGATGAACTTACCGGTATTCAATGGGGCAAAAAACAAGATACGAGAAATTGGGTGTACAAGGTAAAAGTTTAATGCTTGAACTTTTAAAAAAGAGGGTAACCGTTTTTATGGGACATTACGGTAGCGGGAAAACTTTTGTTGCCGTAAATTATGCAAAGTTTGTAAAATCACAAAATAAAGACGTGGCGATTTACGATTTGGATATCGTTAATCCGTATTTTAGAACGGTAGATGCCGAAAAGGAATTAAAAGAATGCGGAGTGGAATTGATAGTTTCTCCATACGCCGAAACCAACGTCGATATTCCTGCAATGAATCCTGCGTCTTATAAAATGGTTGACGATTTATCGACTTACGCCGTAGTAGATATCGGCGGGGACGATAGAGGGGCTTTGGCTCTCGGAAGGTTCAGAGATAAACTTATATCGGAGAACAGTTATTCATCTCTTTTGGTAGTAAATAAATTTCGACCCGAAACTTCTGATATAGAAAGCGTGTTGGAAATGAAAAAAGAAATAGAGATTTCGGGAAAACTTCCTTTCACGGGGATAGTTAATAACTCTAATCTCGGTATAGAAACTACTGAAAGAGCCGTTTTAGAAGGATATGAATTTTGTAAAAAGGTTTCCGAAAAAACGGGATTGCCGTTAGTATTTACTTCGGTAAGAGTAGACTTAGTTGACAAGATAAAAAATAAAGTGAACGCCGTTTTACCGGTTGTTCCGATAAATTATAAACAATGGTAGGAGATAAAAAATGGCAAAAGTAACTTTTAAAGAAGAGATTTGTAAAGGCTGTGGGCTTTGCGTTAACGCTTGTCCCAAACAAATTCTTGCACTTGAAAAAGAAAAAATCAATGCAAAAGGTTATCATCCGGCGGTTATGACCGACCAAGAGAAATGCATAGCGTGTGCTTTTTGTGCTACTATGTGTCCCGATTCGGTAATTACCGTTGAGAGATAAAGGAGAGAATAAATGACAGAAAAAGTTTTAATGAAAGGAAACGAGGCTTTGGCAGAAGCCGCAATTCAAGCAGGTTGTAGACATTATTTCGGTTATCCCATTACCCCGCAAACTGAAGTTGCGGCTTATATGGCGAAAAAGATGCCTAAAATAGGCGGAGTATTTTTGCAGGCTGAATCAGAAGTCGCTGCAATCAATATGGTACTCGGTGCTGCCGCATCGGGTGTTAGGGCGATGACTTCTTCGTCAAGCCCCGGAATATCTTTAAAACAAGAAGGTATTTCTTACATAGCGGGTAGCGAACTCCCTGCGTTAATAGTAAACGTGGAAAGGGGAGGCCCGGGACTCGGAGGTATTCAACCTTCACAGTCTGATTATTACCAAGCGACTAAGGGTGGCGGTCACGGAGATTATCATTTGATAGTTTTAGCACCTGCTTCAGTACAAGAAATGTATAGTATGGCGTTTTCGGGATTTAATCTTGCCGACAAGTATAGAATGCCCGTTATGATTTTGGCGGACGGTACTATGGGGCAAATGATGGAACCCGTAAATATAAACGCAAACGAAATAGAATCTTACGCAAAACCTTGGGCTACTAACGGTACGAAAAATCACAGCGGAAGAAACATTATAAATTCTCTTTCTTTGACGCCTAACGAACTTGAAGAATGGAATCTTTCACGTTATAAAAAGTATGCGGTTATAGAAAAAGAAGAAGTTATGTACGAAGAGTTTATGATGGAAGATGCCGAAATTTGTGTGGTTGCGTTCGGTATAGCGGCAAGGGTTTCCAAAAACGCTATAATGGAAGCGAGAAATAAAGGTATAAAAGTCGGTATGATAAGACCTATTACCTTGTGGCCGTTCCCAAAAGAAGTTTTGAAGAACGCATCTGAAAAATGCAAGGCGTTTTTATCGGTAGAACTTAATATGGGACAAATGGTAGACGACGTTAAACTTTCTATCAACTGTGCTAAACCCGTTTATTTTTACGGAAGAACGGGCGGTGTCATAATGAGTCCCGAAGAAGTTTTGGATGAAATTTACAAAATAGAAAAAGGAGAGGCAAAACAATGGTAGTATTTCAAAAAACCAAAGGTTTAACCGATGCTAATTTACATTATTGCCCCGGCTGTACTCACGGAATTATTCACCGTTTGGTGGGTGAGGCTTTGGAAGAGTTGGGCGTTTTAGATAAAACGGTAGGTGTAGCGTCAGTAGGTTGTTCGGTGTTTTCTTATAACTATTTTAACTGTGATATGATACAAGCACCCCACGGAAGAGCCCCTGCAGTTGCTACTGGAGCGAAAAGGGCTAACCCTGAAAATATAGTATTTACTTATCAAGGAGACGGCGACCTTGCCGCAATAGGTACTGCCGAAACCGTTCATTCCGCAGCGAGAAACGAAAATATAACCATAATATTCGTAAATAACGCTATCTACGGTATGACGGGCGGACAGATGGCTCCTACTACTCTTCCTAATCAAGTAACGCAAACTTCTCCTTACGGAAGAGACGTTACCGTAGTGGGTTACCCAGTAAAAGTAAGCGAAATGTTATCTCAAGTAGACGGTGCGTCTTACGTGGAAAGAGTTGCAGTTAATAACGTTAAAAACATAAAAAATGCCAAAAAGGCAATACTTAAAGCCTTTAAAAATCAAATTGAAGGCAAAGGATTTTCTTTGATAGAAGTTTTATCCACCTGCCCGACAAACTGGGGTTTAAAACCGCAGGACGCTATAGCGTGGCTCGATGAAAATATGGAAAAATATTATCCTCTCGGCGTTTATAAAGATAAATATAAGGAGGAAAAATAATGGCTACGACTAAAATTTTAATCGCAGGATTTGGTGGACAAGGCATACTTTTTACTGGTAAGGCTATTGCTTTTACCGGACTAAAAGCAGAAAAGGAAGTCAGTTGGCTTCCTTCGTACGGACCTGAAATGAGAGGCGGTACGGCAAACTGTTCGGTAACGTTATCCGATTCTCCGATAGGTTCTCCTATCGTTGATAAACCTGACGTTTTAATCGCTATGAATTTACCTTCTTTAGATAAATATTATAACGAAACGGAAAAGGGCGGATTTGTATTTTATGATTCTTCTTTAATTGAAAAAAAATACGATAGGGAGGAAATTAAAACCGTACCTATTCCCGCTACCCGTTTAGCTAGCGATAACGGATTAGAAGGACTTGCGAATATGATTATATTGGGCAAGGTTTTAAAAGAAGCAGGCATTTTTTCCTTGGAAGAAATAAAGGTAAGTCTTACCGAAATGATTCCCGCAAAAAAAGCCGACTTACTTGCGAAGAACATACAAGCGATAGAATTAGGGTATAATTATTAATTGTGTAAGGGGTGAAAATAATGGAAGAACTATTGAAAGAAATGGGTATGCGACTTGCCGATTTAAGAGAGATTAAGGGTTTTTCACAAGAAGAACTTGCTAAAAAACTCGGCGTTTCTCTTGATGAATACGTTGCATACGAAGACGGAAAAACGGACTTTTCTTTCAGTTTTATGTTTAACGTCGCTTCTATTTTAGACGTAGACGTATTTAATCTTTTGTCGGGAAGTTCTCCTAAACTTTCGGATTGTGCCGTTGTAAGAAGAGGACAGGAATTTTTTATAAAGAAGGAAGGTGCTTATGATTATAAACACCTTGCGTATACCTTTAAAGATAAAAAGTCCGAGCCGTTTTTAGTTACTTGTATGCCGGGAGAAGACGACGAAGATATGCACTCTCACGAAGGGCAGGAGTTCAATTTTGTCTTATCGGGTAAGATGCGTTTAAAAATAGGTAAGATTTATTACGATTTAGATAAAGGCGACAGCGTTTATTTTAATTCCAAGATACCGCACGGAATAAAGGTTTTGGGAGACACTCCGGTTAAATTTATTGCGGTAGTAATGAAATAACTTTAAGAGAAGACAGATGGTAATTTACGAGAAATATACGGGAAGAGATAGAGATTCTTTTTCTTCGCTTGAAGATTTAAGAGAGAATTTTAAAATTTCTTATCCTGAAAACTTTAATTTTGCATACGACGTTATAGACGAATTAGGAACCTTAAAGCCTAATAAAACGGCTATGATATGGCTTTCTAATACCAAAGAAGAGAAGGTTTTTTCTTTCCGTGATATTATGCTTTGGTCAAATAAGGCTGCTAATTATCTTAAAAGTCAGGGCATTAAAAAGGGCGATAAACTGCTTTTGGTATTAAAGAGAAGTTATTATTTTTGGTTTGTGATGTTGGGTGCTCATAAAATAGGGGCAATACCCGTTCAGGCTACTAATATGCTTGTAGGTAAAGACTTTACTTACCGCTGTAATAAAGGCGATATTAAGGCTGTCATAATGAGTGGCGACGGGGAAATTACCGAACATTTCGATCAAGTGGCAAAAGACTGCCCGACGGTAAAATTAAAATTCGTTACTAAACATAAAAAGCCCATAGGTGGAAACTGGATAGATTTTGAAGACGGAATTGAAAGTGCTAGCGACGTATTTACAAGACCTGTCGGAGATGAAGCGGTTACTTCTAAGGACGTAATGTTTATGGCGTTCACTTCGGGAACTACCGGCTATCCTAAAATGATTATGCACGATTTTACCTATCCTTTGGGACATATAATGACAGGCGTTTTTTGGCATAGGGTAGTAGACGGGGGATTGCATTTCACTATTTCGGATACGGGTTGGTTAAAGTCGCTTTGGGGTAAGTTTTACGGTCAATGGTTTGGCGAAAGTGCAATTTTAGTATACGATTTCGATAAGTTTGACGGCGAAGATATTTTGGGCGTTTTGGAAAAGTATAAAGTAACTACTTTTTGCGTTCCGCCCACTATGTATAGATTTATACTTCAAAACGACGTAAAAAAATACGATTTAAGTAGTTTAAAACATTGTTGTTCTGCGGGAGAAGCGTTGCCTTCCGATGTGTTCAATAAATGGAAGGAAGCAACGGGCTTGGAAATTTACGAAGGTTTTGGTCAAACGGAAACTACGGTATGTTTGGGAACACTTATGAACTTTTCTACGCCTATTTCGGGATTTATAGGTAGACCTATTCCCGTTTACGATATTTCGGTAAGAACGGAAGAAAGAGAGTGTTTACCGGGTGAAGAAGGAGAAATTTGCATAAAAGCAAGTTTAGATAATAAACCTTGCGGGTTAACGTGCGGTTATTATAAAGACGAGGAGTCGACTAAAAACGCATATAGAAACGGATACTTTCATACGGGAGATACTGCGTATTCGGATGAGCATGGTAATTTTAAGTATATCGGCAGAAATGACGACGTAATTAAGTCATCAGGGTATAGAATAGGACCTTTTGAGGTTGAAAGCGTGTTGTTAGAGCATCCTTCCGTTTTGGAAGTTGCGGTAACAGGTATTCCCGACGAAAAGAGAGGATACTTGGTAAAAGCAACGATAGTGTTAAGAGAAGGCTTTGTCGGGAACGAAACACTTATTAAAGAATTGCAAGATTTTGTTAAGACTAATACCGCTCCCTATAAATATCCTAGAGTTATAGAGTTCGTCGATTCTCTTCCGAAAACCATAAGCGGAAAGATAAGAAGAACCGAGATAAGACAAATGGATGTAGAAAAATATTCCAAGAAATAAATGAAGTTTTAAAAAGTAATGAAAGCGTGAGTTATACTTACGCTTTTTTTGTGTCATTAGATAAACCGTTCGGCATATATTGAAATAGAAAGCCTAAAAACAAGGAGGAGAAAAATGTCGTTTTTCTGTAACTTTCAATCGGATAAATGTCCGGGGCCTATAAACGGTAACCCGATGAACGGTTTGTGCGAAAAAGTTTGCGTTCAAGCACAAAAAGTTTTTGATGCTTGTATGCAACAAAGTCAGCTTACGGATATAGTTTTAAATATAACTAATCTTACGCCCGCAAGTCCTACATATCCTTTAACATTTATAAGTGCTAAAAGTACGAATGCAGTAGGTACGGTTACTAATCTTTTAATAGAACCGCTTGCCGAACGCCCACACTCTGCAAGGGTTAAGTGCGATATAGTAATTCCAGTTTCCGTTGCGTATACAGACGCTAACGGAGTGGAAGGTGCGGCACTTTCGTCCGTAACCGTAAGTAAAGACGTGATTTTAAATATTCCGTCGGCATCTATTATGCCTTACGAGGTTCAAGCGGTAGTGTCTTTGGTGTCTACGCAAGGTACTTACTCTTCGCTTAATCAGTTTATTATAGACTGCTGTGCCTCTATAATGTTAAAGATAGTAATGCAAGTGGAACTTTTGATTCCTTCGTACGGATACGCTGCCATACCGCCGTGCCAAGAATATACGCAAGAAGTATGTGCGGGATTTTTCGAGTTGCCGATGTATCCCGAGTAAATTCGATAAAATTAAAGACTGCTTAAAGAAAAACTTCGAGCAGTCTTTTTTTGTTTTAAAAGTATATTTATCGTATTTGTTTGCAAAAAACAAGTTAAAGTGTTATCATATTTTTATGAAAGTTTTTGCAATAAGTGATTTGCATTTGTCTACTACCACGGATAAGCCCATGGATATTTTTGGTGGTAATTGGCTTAATTATATGGAAGAAATTCGCACGGATTGGAACCAAAAGGTTACTGATTCCGATTTGGTGCTTATAGGCGGAGATATAAGCTGGGCTATGGATTTAGATAATGCAAAAGCGGATATAGACACCTTGAAAGATTTAAAAGGCACTAAGATTATGATAAAAGGTAACCACGATTACTGGTGGTCCGGTATAGGCAAGGTAAGAGATATTTTGCCACCTGATTTTTATGCACTTCAAAACGATTGTATAAAATTCGGAAAGGTTATTATATGCGGTTCTAGGTGTTGGACTGTTCCGGGGTGTCCCGATTTTACCGAACAGGACAATAAAATTTATTTAAGGGAACAAGAAAGGCTTAAACTTTCGTTGAAATCTGCCGAAAAATTGAGAAAAGAAGGGGATAAATTGATTGTTTTAGTGCATTATCCTCCGTTTAACGTGAGAAGGGAAGATACGGGATTTACCGACCTTTTCGAGGAATATAAAGCGGATTGTGTTATATACGGGCATTTGCACGGTAAAAACGTAAGAGCAGATAAATTAGTTGTAAAAAAAGGTGTTAAATATTATTTAACTTCTTGCGACCAAGTAGATAATAAACTTACGGAGATAGACGTATGACAAATAGTAAAAAAGAAAGTAAGGTCAAAAATTATTTTAAAACATTACCGAAGCGTTACTTTATAACTGCGTTTTCGGGAATGGCACAAGGGCTTTTCGTAACGCTTATTGCCGGTACTATTTTGGCTCAAATTGCAGGATGGATGGGCGATAACTATCTCGGAAACACCTTAAAATATATCTCATCTATTGCCAAAAGTCTAATGGGTGCGGGTATAGGTGTAGGCATAGCATTAGCACTCGGTAAGAATAAACTTTTAGTGTTTTCTTCTGCCGTTGCTGGTTTTGTAGGTGCTTTTGCTGATAAAATGTTTATAGGCGGTACCGGTTTTACAAGTTTAACTTTGGGGACTCCCGGTAACCCTATCGGAGCGTACGTGGTAACTATGCTCGTTGTCGAAATAGTAGGACTATATGCGGGAAAAACGAAATTAGATATTTTATTGATACCGCTTGGGACTTTAATTTTATCTTTCGGCGGAATATTCGTTTCTTATCCTTTTATTTGGCTGATTAACGAATTGGGGGTTTTAATTGCAATTTCTACCAATGCAGTTCCCTTTGTTATGGGGATAGTGATTGCGGTAGTTATGGGGATTTTGCTTACTATGCCGACGTCTTCTGCTGCAATTTGGATTGCAGTTGCAACAAACGTCGCTTCAGGGAATAAAGATGCAATGCTTATAGCGGGTGGTGCGGCTACGGTCGGTTGTGCGTGCCATATGGTTGGCTTTGCGGTTGCATCTTTTAGAGAAAACAAGTGGAGTGGACTTATCTCTCAAGGAATAGGCACTTCTATGTTGCAAATACCAAACGTTATGAAAAAACCTGTTATTATGATTCCGGAAATAATTTCAAGTGCTATTTTAGGACCTTTATCTACTTGTGTGTTTAAATTAAAATGCGGTTCTTCGGGCGGAGGTATGGGAACCAGTGGATTAGTTGGTGTTATAGATTTATTTACTAATACTTCGGGTGTTTTGGGTGTTATAGGCATTATACTTTTAATGTTTGTTTTACCTGCGATTTTAAGTTTTGTTATCAGCGAGTTTATGCGAAAAAAAGGTTGGATAAAATTCGGGGATATGAAACTTCCGGATTAAATTAAAAAGACGGCGTTGCCGTCTTTTTTTATATAAAGGTTTTATTTTAAGTTTATGGGGCATAATTATATAAAAAACCTAATAGGAGAGTAATATGCCTAATAACGAGGTTCAGGTAGATAAACTTACTTTAGACGGGAGAAAACGTCTTTTGATGACAGGGGTAGATACTGTTGACGGATTTTCCGAACAGTTTTTAAAACTTACCGTTGGCGGTAGTAAGGTTGAAGTTTTAGGAAGTAATATAAAAATAACCGCATACAACAAATCTAACGGTAATCTTTCGGCGGACGGAGATTTTTCCGCAGTTAAATACGACGTGAAGAAAATTCCTTTGATAAAGAGAATTTTCAAATAATGTTCGTAACGCATAATCAGTTTTTCGTATTTCTTTCTTGCGTTTCTTTCGGTGGGGTTTTCGGGATATTGTTTACGTTTTCCCATTGTTTTAAGATAATTTTTAAAAATAAAGTTTTCGGTATAATTTCGGACTTTATTTGTTTTTTGATTTTGTCGTTTTGTTACGTTTGTTATTCTTATAACTTAAAGTTTCCGTCGTTTAGAATTTATATGATTTTAGGCGTTTTTGTCGGGATTACGGCGTATATGAAAAGTTTCAATATAATACTTGCAAAATGTTTTGAAAAGATTTATAATAAAATAGTTAAAAATTATAGAAAAAGGAAATTAAAAAATGACGGAATCAAAATTCAAGAGAATAGTAGTAGCGTCTACGGTGGGGGCGGTTCTTTTGTTGGTAATTCTCCTTTCGGTGTTAGTGTATCAACTGATAAGCATAAAAAAACAAAACGATTTAAAAAACGAATACATAGTGGCTTGTAAAAAGTACGACGATTTAATAAAACAGGGTGAACAGGATTTGGATATATGGGGTTCTGAGTGGAAGATAGAAGAAAGAGCCAGAGAACTCGGATACATTTATGAAGACGATTATAGGCTGAAATAATATGAAAGTCGGCGTTATAGATATAGGCTCTAATTCCGTTAGGCTTTTGATGAGCGAAAACGGAAAAACATTATATAAAAAAGTAGAAACGACTCGTCTTTCTGAAAATATGGGAGACGATTGCGTTTTAAAAAACGAAACGGTAGAACGTACGGCTCGTGCCGTTTCTTTTTTTAAAGAATATGCCGAAAGAGAAGGTGCAAAAAAATTGTATGCTTTTGGTACTGCGGCACTCCGTTATGCGGTAAATTCCAAATTGTTTACCGATACCGTTGAAAACTTATGCGGGCTTAAAGTGGATATTATTTCGGGAGAAAAAGAGGCTTTTATAGGTGCTTTGGGGGTTTTAAACGGTAAGGACGGCGGAATTGTAGATATAGGCGGAGCAAGTACCGAAATAACCGTTATAGATAAAGGCGAAATCGCATATTTAAAGAGCGTAAATTTAGGGGCTGTAACGCTAAAAGATTTTTGCGGACAAGATAGGATAAAAGCGGAAAAATTCGTTTTTGAAAAACTCAAAGATTTTGAAGAAATTCCTAAAACCGAGTTTTTCGGTATAGGCGGAACGATTACGTCTTTATCTTCTGTTGTTCAAAAGTTAGAACCTTACGACCCGACTAAAACTCACGGTTATAAACTTGATAGGAACTTGGTAACGGATATTGAGAAAAAACTTTATTCTCTTACCGTGGAAGAGAGAAAAAACTTAAAAGGTCTTCAAAAAGAAAGAGCGGAAGTTATTTCTACGGGTTCTTGCATATTAAAAGGCGTAATGGAAATGTTAAAATTGCCTTTTATAACCGTTAGTGAAAACGATAATTTGGAAGGATACTTAATGCTAAAGGAGAATTGTTGTGAGTAGAAAATTTAATATCGTTGGTAACGTTTTGACGTTTGTATTTACTTTGGGCTTAATGCTTAGCGTCGTTTTAATCGGAAATAGTATTTACGGACAAATGGATATAAAATATATTCTTTTGTTTTTGGCGGGTGCAATTTTAGCAGGATTTATCTCTACGGCTTTACACGAGCTAGGACATTTGATTTTTGGCATTAAAAACGGATTTTGTTTTATTTCTATTTCGGTTTTATTTTTTAAATGGGAAAAATACGGAAAAAAAGTCAAGTTTTCTTTTACTTTATTTAATAACGAGGCGGGCAGTACCGAAATGGTGCCGAAATATTCCGAAAATATGGATAGGCGTTTTAAAAGTATGACTTTTGGGGGAATAATTTTTTCCTTTATCCCCGTAATAGTCGGCACGGCGTTTTTGTTTTTCGGTTCTTTTATTTCAGCTACCGTATATTGCTTGTTTTCAATGTTTTTGCCAATCGGAATTTATTGTCTATTAGATAACGCTTTCCCTATGTCTTCCTATAATGTTAGAAACGACGGGGCTGTTATTTACGGAATAAATAAAAAAGACGACGAAAGCAAAGTAATGCTATCTCTTCTTTGTTGGCAGGCGGAAATGTATAAAGGGAAAACTCCTTCTATGGCGGAAGAGTTTTTAAAAGACTTACCGCAACTTCCCGAAGATAATCCGTATTTTACTTTGCTCTTAAATGCCAGATATAACGTTTGTTTAGATAAAGAAGATTTTATTGAGGCAAAAAAGATAAGTTCGAGATTGTATTCTTTAAAAGACGACTTGGTAAAGCCTTTAAGAAACGTAGTTTTAGCCGACGTTCTTTACGGATTTTGTACTTTTAATTTTGACGATAAAAAGGCGGACGATATAACTTACGATATAGAAAAATATTTAAATAACGAAAATTCCGTAACAAATCTAAGAATAAAATTGGCTTATATTTTATACGTGGAAGGAGAAAAGAACCAACTCGATATGTTTTACAAGAAGGCGATAAAAGAGGCAAATAAATGCCAAATTTCGGGCTTTGGAACTTTTGAAAAGAAACTTATTGAAAAGATGAAATCGGATTTTGATAAATAATTAAAGGAAAATCGAAAATAAAAAGCGGTGCAAAATAAATTTTTGCACCACTTTTTCGTTAGCCCATATATTCTAAACTCGAATAGCAATAAGGACAAATCATTTGTGTTTGTTGTCCGCAGGCGGAGCAAATCGTTGCACCGCAGTTTGGACATTGTAACAAGTTTCCGTCGCTGATATTTTTTCTGCAATTTTTACATTCATTCATGGCAAAAATTCTCCTATATAAGTTGTATTTTTAAGTATGTGCATAGGTTAAAATTTTATTCTTTGAAAAAATTGCAGGAAAAACGAAAAAAATTCCCTTTAAAACTATAAATAGTTTTAATTGTACGAAAAATACTTGAAAAAAAAAGTTAAATATGGTAAAATATAACAAATAAAAAAAATATTTTTTGTGGGTGAAAAATGGAAGAAGAAAATAAAGTTAAAGCGAACTATGGTGAAAGCGAAATTCAAGTTTTGGAAGGGCTTGATCCGGTAAGAAAGCGTCCCGGTATGTATATCGGTTCTACCGACGTTAGGGGACTTCATCACTTGGTGCAAGAAATAGTCGATAATTCAATCGACGAGGCTTTATCCGGTTATTGTGATACCATAACGGTTAAGTTTAACGGAGACGGTTCTTGTACCGTAAAAGATAACGGTAGAGGCATACCTACCGCTATTCACCATACCGAAAAAATTTCTGCAGTTGAAGTTGTTTTGACAAAACTTCACGCAGGTGGAAAATTCGGCGGTGGAGGATATAAAATATCCGGTGGACTTCACGGTGTAGGTCTTTCCGTCGTTAATGCTTTGTCTTGTTGGCTTCAAGTCGAAGTTTATCAAAACGGCAAGAAATTCGAACAGCATTATAAACGTGGAATTCCGCAAGCACCGTTAGAAGTCGTAGGAACGGCAGATTTTACCGGTACTTGGGTTACGTTTATGCCTGACGACGAAATTTTTGAAACCGTTGACTTTAATTACGATACCGTAAAAACCAGATTAAGAGAACTTGCTTACCTTAATAAGGGACTTAAAATAAATATTTTAGACGAAAGGGCGGGAAGAGAACAGCACGACGAATTTTGTTACGAAGGCGGTATTGCTCACTTTGTTGAAGATTTAAGTAAGTCTAAAGTGCCTTTCTTTGACAAACCCGTTTATTTCGATATGTTTTTCGGCGATACGGAAATCGAAGTTGCTATGCAATACACCGATACTTACAGCGAAACGATTTACGCTTTTGCAAACAATATTAATACCGAAGAAGGCGGAACTCATTTGGAAGGGTTTAAGGCGTCTTTAACTAGGATAATAAACGATTTCGGTAAAAAACTCAACGTGTTTAAGGGAGACGAAAAGGTTTCTCCCGAAGACGTAAGGGAAGGACTTATAGCGGTTGTTTCGGTAAAGTTAACAGAACCGCAATTTGAAGGACAAACCAAGACTAAACTCGGAAATTCCGAAATAAGAAATTTCGTAACTAAGGCCATGAACGAACATTTGGGTTCGTTTTTAGAAGAGCATCCCGATAAAGCAAAAGAGATTTTATTGAAATGTTTAACGGCTCAAAGAGCAAGAGATGCGGCAAGGCTTGCTCGTGAAAATACGAGAAGAAAGGGTGCGTTAGAATCCACTACTCTTCCGGGAAAACTTGCGGATTGTTCGGATAAGAATCCTGAATTTTGTGAAATCTTTTTGGTAGAGGGAGATTCCGCAGGCGGAAGTGCTAAACAGGGTAGGGATAGAAGATTCCAAGCGGTATTACCGCTCCGTGGAAAAATATTAAACGTAGAGAAAGCGAGAATCAATAGGGTTTTAGAAAACGAAGAGATTAAGGCTATGATAACTGCTTTCGGTGGCGGAATGCAGGATGATTTTGATATAAGTAAAATTCGTTACGATAGAATTATTTGTATGACCGATGCCGATGTTGATGGAAGTCATATCAGAATTTTGTTATTGACTTTCTTTTTCAGATTTATGCGTCCGTTAATAGAACAAGGACACGTTTATATCGCTCAACCTCCTCTTTATAAGGCTACTAAAAATAAGGTGGACAAATATTTGTATTCGGATAAAGAATTGCAAGATTATTTGGACGAAGTAGGTAAATGCGATATTCAAAGATATAAAGGTTTAGGTGAAATGGACCCCGAACAACTTTGGGATACCACTATGAACCCCGAAACCAGAACGATGCTTCGTGTTTCTATGGAAGACGCCGTAGAGGCAGACGCTACGTTTACCAAACTTATGGGAGACGACCCCGAACTTCGTCGTCAATTCATAGAAGAAAATGCAAAACTCGTTACCGAGTTAGACATTTAAGGAGTGGAAAATGGCAAAGAGAGAATCTCCGGCTGAATTAACCGCCGAATTTAAAGAAAAATTAGAGAAAACAAAACTTATCAATATAGAAGTAAACAACGAAGTAAAGAAATCGTTTATAGCCTACGCTATGGCGGTAAACGTTTCGAGAGCGATTCCCGACGTAAGGGACGGGTTGAAACCCGTTCACCGTAGAATTCTTTACGCTATGCACGATATGGGATTGACTTTTGATAAGGGATATAAAAAATGTGCTAAAATCGTCGGTGAGGTTTTGGGTAAATATCACCCTCACGGCGACAGTTCGGTATACGACGCATTAGTTCGTTTAGCACAGGACTTTTCGATAAACTGTCCTTTAGTCGACGGGCATGGAAACTTCGGTTCTGTCGACGGCGATTCCGCCGCTGCTTATAGGTACACCGAAGCAAGACTTTCAAAACTTTCAAACGAAATGCTCCGTGAAATAGATAAAGACACAGTAGATTTTTATCCTAACTTCGACGATACTGAAATGCAACCTGTCGTTTTGCCGTCAAGAATTCCTAATATTTTGGTAAACGGCTCTGACGGTATAGCGGTAGGCATGGCAACTAATATTCCTCCGCATAATTTGGGAGAATGTTTAGACGCTTGTATCGCTATGATTGATAATCCCGATATAACTGTAGAAGAACTTATGCAGTACTTGCCTGCACCCGATTATCCTACCGGTGGCGTTTTGATGGGCAGAAGCGGTATAAAACAAGCCTATATGACGGGTAAAGGAAATTTTGTTCTCCGTGCAAAGACCGAAATAGAAGAGTTTAACGACGGAACGAGAGAAAGAATAGTAGTTACCGAAATTCCTTATCAAGTAAATAAAGAAGAATTGATAAAGACTATAGCGTCTATGGTAAACGATAAGAGAATAGAAGGTATTTCTAATCTTCGTGACGAATCTGATAGACACGGTATGAGAATTTCTATCGAACTCAAAAAAGACGCTAACGCTCAGGTTGTTTTGAATACTTTATTTAAGCATACGAATTTACAAATCAGTGACGGTATTACACTTTTGGCACTTGTTGACGGAGAGCCTAAGGTTTTAAGTTTAAAAGAAATTTTAACTCACTATATAGCCCATCAAGAAGCGGTTATTACGAGAAGGACGAAATTTGACCTTGCAAAAACCGAAGAAAGAGAACATATCGTAAAAGGTTTGGTAATTGCTCTTGCTAATATTGATGAAGTTATAGAGATAATTAAGAAATCTTCGGATAAGGACGACGCAGTGTCAAGATTGATTGCGAAGTTTGAACTTTCGGATAAACAAGCAAACGCTATTTTGGAAATGAGATTGCAACGTTTAACCAGTATGGAAGTTGAAAAACTTAACGAAGAATTAGTTGAACTCGATAATCTTATAAAGGACTTAAAAGATATTCTTTCCGACGTAAATAGGGTAAAAGCGATAATTCGTGCCGATATGGAAGCAATAAAGGAAAAATATTCTTCTCCTAGAAAGACTGAACTTTCTTATGATTACGGCGATATAGATATAGCGGACTTAATTCCCGAAGAAGACGTCGTTATCAGTTTAACGCATTTTGGATACGTAAAGCGTGTACCTGTAACCGAATATAAAACGCAACATAGGGGAGGAAAAGGCGTTACAGCCCATAAGCCGAAAGAAGAAGATTTCGTCGATAATATGTTTATTACTTCTACTCACGACGATATATTATTCTTTACCAATAAAGGTAAGGTTTACAGTCTAAAAGGCTACTTTATCCCCGAAGGTCAAAGAACTGCAAGGGGTAGAGCGATAGTAAATCTTTTGCAACTTACAGACGGAGAAAAGGTTTGTGCAATGCTTCCTTTAAAGAAGGATGCCGAAGGTTATATTATGATAGCGACCAAGAACGGACTTATAAAGAAGACTGCTCTTTCAGAGTTCGCAAATATCAGGAAAGTAGGAAAAATCGCTATAAGTATAGTTGACGGTGACGAACTTATTTCGGTAGACTTAACTAACGGTAAGGAAGACGTAATTATGGCTTCTCACGACGGAAAGTGTATAAGATTTAACGAATCTGACGTAAGACCTATGGGTAGAGATACGCAAGGCGTAAGGAGTATGAAACTCGATAAAGAAGATTACGTCGTAGATATGGCTATCTTAAAGGATAACAGAGAAGTTATAACAATGACTGAAAACGGTTACGGTAAACGTTCGGACGTAGAAGATTATAGAACGCAAACCCGTGGCGGTAAGGGTGTTAAAGCAGGCGTGTTTAATGATAAAACAGGCAAACTTGCAAGTCTAAAACTTGTGTCTAGCGAAGAAGATATAATGATAATTACCAATAACGGAACGATAATCAGAGTGGATTCTGAAGACATAAGTAAGATAGGTAGGGACACTTTGGGGGTTAGAATTATGAGAATAGAAGATTCTACCGTAAGTAAAATTGCTTTAACTCCTAAGGGAGAAGACGAAGAGAGTGAAGAATCTTAACAAGTAAGTGATTTAAAACCGTTAGGGCGACGCAAAACGTTTTGCGTCGCCCTAAATTTTTTAAAAAATTTGATATAAGTAGTCGATTTACATTGACAAAGTTATTTTTATTTTATATAATTATCTAGCATTAAAGATTAGTCGCTGATATGGCTCAGTTGGTAGAGCACATCCTTGGTAAGGATGAGGTCACCGGTTCGACTCCGGTTATCAGCTCCAAAAAAAAAGCATTTGCAGTAGCAAATGCTTTTTTTCATATGTTTCGTTTATTTTATTCTTTTTATAAGGTAAGGTATTGCAGATTCAAAATCTACTCCATAGAAATTATGATTTTTGTTTTTAAGCGTTATGTCAATACATTTTACCGTGAAATCTACTGCGATTTTAAGACTTTCATTTAGCGTTTTATCTTTTGCCAAAGCACCGGTTAATGCACTTGCGAAGATATCTCCCGTACCATGAAAACTTGCGGGGAGTTTTTCTCTATAATATGAGAAGTATTCGTTCTTTACCGAATCGAAAGCGTATACGCCTAATTTTTTATCGTCAAAACTTACTCCGGTAAGAACAGCCGTTTTAGCACCTAATCCCACTAACTTTTGCAATAATTCTTTAATATAATTTTCGTCGTAACCTTTTTCAACGTAAGGAGTATGAAGCATAAACGAAGTTTCGGTAAGGTTTGGTACTATTATATCTGCTTTAGAGCAAAGTTTTGCCATTTCGTCGGCGAATTCTTGAGTAAATCCGGTGTAAAGTTTACCGTTATCCGCCATAACGGGGTCTACTACGATGTTCCCGTTTTTAGGTTTGAATTGCGTAAAAATGTCGGATACTATTTTTAATTGTTCGAAAGAACCCAAATATCCCGTGTAAATAGAATCGAAATCTATATTTATTTCTTTCCATTTGGAAGTAATATTGTTTAAGTCGTTTGTTAAGTCGTTAAAAGTCCAAGACGGAAACATTGTGTGGTTAGACAAAACCGCAGTGGGAAGGATTGACGTTTCTATTCCAAACGTAGATATTATGGGAAGTGCTACCGTAAGAGAGCATTTCCCAACGCAAGATATGTCTTGTATTGTTAAAATTCTTTTCATTTTTTTGCCTCTTTTAAAATAAAATTTATTTTTTTGAAAATTCAAAAACTCCGTCGAAGAGTTCTAATTTACTTTTTTTCAATGTTTTTGTTATTAAAGTCGGAGTGAGATTAGGAAAAATCCTTCCGAAAAAAGCCATAGATTTTCCGTCTATTCCAAGACCTATATGCGTTTTTTTCTTTTTTATTCCGTTTACTATTTTCTTAGACGCTTTTTCTACCGGCATCATAAGTTTGTTTATCAGTTTGTTTTCCTTATCTTTAACAGACATTCTGTTTAGGATATCGGTTTTTATAAAACCGGGATATACGCCCGCAATATAAATTTGTTTTTTATATTCTTGAATTAAACTTTCCGTAAAACCTCTTACGGCGAATTTTGTAGCACAGTACATACTTTCTCCGACCACAACCGTAAGTCCTGCCGAAGAAGAAACGTTTATAATAGAAGGCGTTTTAGACTTTTTCAAATACGGTAAAAGTGTTTTTACCGATATTACGTCGGAAACGAAATTCGTGTTTATAATTTCTTCTATTTCTTTGTCTGAATATTTTTCGAATTTAGAAAAAGGCAACATAAATCCCGCATTATTTATTAAAACGTCGGGAATTATTGCATTTTTGTCCAAATAATCGGTTAATATTTTCCAATTTTCTTTTTTTGAAACGTCGAATAACAAATAAAAAAAATTATTCTTTTTGTCTTTTAAAGACTGCACTGAGGAAAGAATTTTTTCTTCGTTTCTCGCTATTCCTATAATTTTGCAATCGTATTTTTCTATTAAAATTTTAGATACGTTAAAACCTATACCACCGCTTGCACCGGTTATTATTACGGTTTTTCCGTTTAGCCAAGAATTTTTCATAAGTTTATCCTATAAATATTTTATCACTAACGCAAAATTTATGCAATAAAAATTAAAAACGATTGAAAAAAATATTAACGTATGATACAATATATTGTAACTTATAATGGTGTAGTATGGCAAATATAGAAGAGATACTTAAAAAATTAAACGAAGAACAAATAAAACCCGTTTTAGATACCGAAGGTGCAGTTTTGGTAATTGCAGGGGCAGGTAGCGGAAAGACGAGAGTTTTAACAAGTCGTATAGCTTATCTTATTTTGGAAAAGGGAATAAATCCGTCTGAAATTATGGCTATAACTTTTACAAATAAAGCGGCGGGAGAAATGAAAGAACGACTTGTAAATTTTGTTTCCGATATAGGCGATATGTGGGTTTCGACCATACATAGTATGTGCGTTAAAATATTGCGTAGAGATATAGATAAAATAGGTTACGATAAAAATTTTACAATATACGACGATACCGATAAAGAGAGAGTATTAAAGAGGATATTCGAATTTTTAGGATACGATAAAGATAAGTTTTTAAAACCTGCAAAGAATATAATTTCTTCTTGTAAAAACGATTGTTTGTCGCCCGAAGAGTATAGAGAACAAAACCGAGAATACAGGTTTGTAGAAGATTATTTTAAAATTTATCAAGAGTACGAAAACGAACTTAACCGTTCTAATTCTTTGGATTTCGACGACTTATTGTATAAAACTTACCAGCTTTTTAAAACACGTCCGGAAGTTGCGGATTATTATTCAAATAGATTTAAATATATCCACATAGACGAGTTTCAAGATACTAATAAGGTGCAATTTTTATTAGCGGAAAGACTTTCTTTAACACATAGAAATATTTTCGTAGTAGGCGATGATGACCAAAGTATTTACGGCTGGCGTGGAGCGAAGATAGAAAATATTTTGTCCTTTGATAAAATATTCAATGACGCAAAGATTTATAAACTGGAAAGAAATTATCGTTCAACCAAAAAAATTTTGGAACTTGCGAATTGTATAATATCCAATAATACAGAAAGAAGAGAAAAGACGCTTTGGACAGATAATCAAGAAGGGGCTAGGATAGAAACGTTCGTTGGAACGCACGAGAATAGCGAAGCGTCTTATACTGCCATACAAATAAAGAACTTGATTGATAGATATAACTTATGCTACAAAGATTTTGCGGTGTTTATGAGAGTAAACGCATTATCAAGAGCATTCGAACAAGAGTTTATGAAGTATGGAATACCTTGTAGAATTTTCGGCGGGTTTAGATTCTTTGAAAGAAAAGAGATAAAAGATATTTTGTCTTATTTAAAAATTATAGTTAATCATTTTGATAACGAGTCTTTTGTTAGAGCCGTAAGTACGCCAAAAAGGGGAATAGGCGATAAAACTCTTAACGAGTTAAAAGAATATTCTTCGGCGAACGGAATATCTATGTACGACGCTATAGATATGCTTAATATGACTTCTATAGGAGAATCGGCAAAGACTAAATTGTTTAATTTTAAAACTTTGCTTGTTTCTTTTGAAAGTTACGCTGAAAAAAACAGCATCAGTGAACTTATAGAATTTATTATAGACAGCACGGGTTTTAACGAGCAGTTTGAAGAAAAAAGCGAAGAGAATACTTCTAAACTTATGAACATAAACGAACTTAAAAACTCTGCCGAACAATTTGAAAAAGATAACGTAGGTTCTAATCTTTCCGATTATTTAAACTCTGTAACGTTAAGTTCGGATACGGACGATATAAACGATGGCGATGCGGTAACTTTGGCGACTATTCACTCTGCCAAAGGTCTTGAATATACTTGCGTATTCGTTTCGGGGTTAGATGAAGGAATACTTCCCGTTTCCAGAAGTTTCGATGCCGAAGAAGATTTGGAAGAAGAGAGAAGACTTATGTATGTTGCGGTAACGAGAGCAAAGGAAAGGTTGTATTTGACTAGGGCAATGAGCCGTTATATGTATGGGAAGAGAGAGTATATGTCTGAATCGAGATTTTTAAAAGAATCCCGTTCGGTATTAGGATATGGTTCTAAGATAGAAAAGAGAGAAAAGCCCAAGTATAACTATGGCGAGGACTATTCTTTTGAAGATAGTGGAAATACGTTTGGTGGCGGGTATTCTTCCGATTATGCTAAAACGTTTTTAAAGAGCAATAAACCCAAAGAGAATACTAACGCCGAGTATGGAAAATATAAAACGGGCGTAAAAGTAAAACACGCCAAATTCGGGGAAGGCACTGTTATAATGGTAAAAGGGGAAGGCGATAATATAATAGTTGACGTTGCCTTTAAGGGTTTTGGAATAAAATCGCTTTCGGCAAAATACGCACCTATGGAGATAATTTAATGAATAGTAGAGAATTAGTAGATTTACTAAACAAGTATGCTTACGAATATTACGTTTTGGATAATCCTACGGTTTCCGATAAAGAATATGACAGTTTGTACGATACTCTCGTTAAACTTGAAAAAGAAACGGGAGAAGTGCTTTTCGATTCTCCGACGAGAAGGGTTGGTGGAGAGCCGATATCTGCGTTTAAAAAGCATAAGCATATAGAAAGACTTTACAGTTTGGATAAGGCGACGACGGAAGAGGAAATTTTAGCGTTTGATAAAAGGATAAATAAGGGCGATAGCGTCGATTATACGGTAGAGTATAAATTTGACGGGCTTACTATTTGTATAACTTATGATAACGGGAAATTCGTTCGTGCCACTACCCGTGGAAACGGCGTTGAGGGGGAAGACGTTACAAGTCAAGTATTGACGGTAAAGAGTTTTCCGCTTTCTATAAATTATAAAGGCACTTTGGAGGTGCAGGGCGAAGCGATAATGCGACTTTCGGTTTTAGAAGAATATAATAAAACTGCCGAAGAGCCTTTGAAAAATGCAAGAAACGCAGTTGCGGGAGCAATCAGGAATTTAGACCCGAAGGTTACCGAAAAAAGAAAGGTCGAGATAATGTTTTACAACGTTAATTATATGTCCGAAAATAAAATGCATTCTCAAATGGAGTGCGTTGAGTTTTTGAAAAAAGAGGGTTTTAAAGTTCATCCTTTTTTAAGGCGTTGTAAGAATATAGAAGAGGTTTTGTCTGCTATAAACGAAGTTGAAAACACTAGAAAAAATCTAGATATTTTAACTGACGGAGCGGTTGTAAAAGTTAACGATTTTGAAAAGAGAAACGAGATGGGATTTACCGATAAATTTCCCCGCTGGGCGATAGCGTATAAGTTCGAAGCGGAGGAGGTTACCACTATACTTAAAGAAGTAATTTGGCAAGTCGGAAGGACAGGAAAACTTACTCCGTTAGGTATTTTAGAACCTACGGTTTTAGCGGGTGCTACCGTAAAGAAGGCGACCTTAAACAATTACGGAGATATCGTAAGGAAAAAGGTCATGTCGGGTGCAAGGGTTTTGGTTAGGAGAAGTAACGAAGTTATTCCCGAGATATTGGGAACTACCGAAATTTACGATAACTGTGAACCGATAAAAAAGCCTACCGTATGCCCTGATTGCGGTGAAGAGTTAAAAGAAAACGGTGCGAATTTATTTTGCCCCAACCAACATTGTCGGTCGAGAGTTATTGCCAAAATTTCTAATTTTGCGAGTAAGGGCGGAATGAATATAGACGGTTTTTCGGAAATGACTGCGGGAATTTTGTTCGATAAATTCGGCGTTGAAAATTTTAGCGATTTATACAATTTGAATAAAGATGAAATTTTAAGTTTGGACGGATTTAAAGACGCAAAAACGGATAACCTTTTTACTGCGATAGAAAACTCAAAAACCGTTGAGTTTGCTAATTTTATTTATGCCTTGGGGATAGATAACGTGGGTAAAAAAACCGCTAAAGATTTGGCGGTTCAGTTTAATAATTTGGACACGTTAAGGAACGCTACTAAGGAAAGATTATTGGCGGTTTCGGACGTTGGAGAAATAATAGCCGATTGCATATACGATTATTTTCACGATTCAAAGAATTTAGAAGAGATTGAAAAACTTTTAGCGTGCGGAGTGAAAATAAAGGACGGAACGTCGAAGAATGCGGGGATATTCAGCGGAGAAAAATTTGTCTTAACAGGAACGTTATCTTCTTTTAAAAGAGAAGAGGCGACTAAAATTATAGAAGATTTGGGCGGTGAAGTTATGAGTGGGGTTTCCAAAAACACCACCGTCGTTTTAGCGGGAGAAAGTGCAGGCAGTAAACTTGATAAAGCAAATGATTTGGGAATAAAAATTATTGATGAAGAAACTTTCAAAACGCTTATCAAAGACTTGATTAAATGATACGTTTGTGATAAAATAATTTAAATATATAGGAGAAAACGGTTATGTTGAGTATGACCGGCTACGGCAAGGCCGAGTATCAGGAAAACGGAATAAATCTTACCGTAGAAATAAAAACGGTTAATAATAGGAACTTCGATTTTAATTGTAAATCGCCACGTTCCTTTATTGCGATAGAAGACGCCATAAGAAAAACCGTAAACGAAAACGTAGGAAGAGGAAGAGTAGATTTATTTATCAATTTTTCGGATAAAAGGGAAAACGGAAATTCTATAAACGTCGATATGGAGCGTGCCGAAAAATATTACGAAATAAGTAAATCGTTATCGGAAAAATTTAAAATAGAAGAAGATTGTACTTCTACGTTTTTGATGAAATGTCCGGACGTGATTTTAGACGAGGAACAAAGCGAGATAGAATCTCTTTTCGACATAGTTATAAATACGGTAAAAGAAGCGACTTTAAAATTAAATCAAATGAGAAAGATTGAAGGCGAAAAATTAGTTGCCGATATGCTTTCACGTATGGATACGATAAGAGAACTTGTAACAAAAATAAAAGAGCGTGCTCCTATGGTCGCTAACGAGTACAAGGAAAAGTTAAAGGCGAGAATAGAAGAAGCGTTAAAAGACGTTAAATATGACGAAGCGAGGCTTTTAAATGAAGTCGCTTTTTATACCGATAAGGTTAATATTGACGAGGAACTTACAAGGCTTAATTCTCATATAAATCAATTTTGCGATATCGTAAAGATAGACGGTTCCGGAAAGAAGTTGGATTTTTTAATGCAAGAATTCAATAGGGAAACCAATACTATATGTTCAAAATCTAACGATATAGAAGTAACGAGATATGCTTTATCTCTTAAAAACGAGATAGAAAAAGTCAGGGAGCAAGTTCAAAACTTAGAATAGTATGAGAAATATTTTAATAGTGCTTTCGGGACCTTCGGGCGTGGGTAAAGGAACTATAGTAAAAGAAATTTTGAAAAAAGCGGATATGTCTTTAAGCATTTCTTGTACAACGAGAGAACCTAGATTTGACGAAACCGACGGGAAAGAATATTTTTTTATATCTAGAGAAGAGTTTTTAAGCAAAATAAAACAAGGGTATTTTTTAGAATATTCGGAACATTTCGGTAATATTTACGGAACGCCAAAAAATTTTGTTTTAGATAAATTAAAAGAGAAAGACGTTATTTTGGAAATAGACGTGAACGGCGGACTTAATATAAAAAAAGAGTTTAAAGACGCTGTTTTAGTTTTGATACTTCCCCCGTCAATAGACGCATTAAAAAAGCGTTTAACAAAGAGGAGTACGGAAACCGCAGAACAAATAGAAGAGAGGTTAAGCCGTATCGGTTATGAAGAAGGCAAGAAAGGTTCGTTTGATTATACGGTTATCAATGACGAATTAGACGTTGCCGTTAAAGAAGTTTTGGAAATAATAAAAAAAGAAAAAAATAAATAATTCATTGAAAGGAGAAATTAAAATGATACATAAACCACCTATTGACGAATTAGCAAAAAAGATAGGCTCAAAATACGAACTTTGCGTTGTTGCGAGTAAGAGGGCCAGACAACTTATGGAACAAGCAGAGAATCAAGGGCTTACCGAACTACCGAATAAAGAAAAACCTTTGTCTGTTGCGGCTCAGGAAATTTACGACGGTAAACTTATAGCGACTAACGACTAAATTTTTCCAGAATATGTTCACAGTCAATTTCGGTGGGCATATTTTGTTTTTTTAGGGGAGATTTCTAATGATTGCCGAAGTTATAGTCGATATAACCCACAGCGAAGTGGATAAAATATTCGAGTATTCTTTTACCGATTCCGAGATTAAGTGTGGGAGTCGAGTAATAGTTCCTTTCGGCAAAAAATTTATCGAAGGAATAGTTATAAAGATAAAAGAAACCAGTAATTTCCCTATAGATAAAATAAAACCGATATTTTCCATTTTGGAAGAAATTCCGGCATTAAATACCGAAACTCTTAAAATGGCGGAAAATATAAAACGTTATTCTTACGTAACTATGGCGGCGGCATTAAGACTTTTTTTGCCTTCGGAGATGAGAAATGGTAGAATAAAAGAGAAGTTCGTACGCTTTATATCCTTAAAAGGAGAAATTGACGTACAATCTGAAATAAATCTTTTAAGAAAGTCTGCAATAAAGCAAAGAGAGTTGTTGCTGTATTTAAAAGAGAACGGTAAAGTAAAGTATACTCTTGCTTGTGAAAAATTCGGAACTTCTGCCGTTAAAGCGTTGATAGATAAAGCACTTTTGATAGAAACCGAAGAAAAAGATTTCCGTTCGCCTTATAGTGATTTATCCATAACTAAAAAAGATATAACTTTAACCGATAGTCAAAAAGAAGCGGTTAATTCGATAGAAAATACCGATAAAAGGGTGAGCCTTATATTCGGTGTAACGGGTAGCGGGAAAACCGAAGTTTATTTGCATTTAATAGACAACGTGATAAAATCTAAAAAAAATGCGATAATGTTAGTTCCTGAAATTGCACTCACTCCGCAAATGCTAAAACAGTTGAGAGCGAGATTCGGAGATTACGCCGCTATTTTACATAGTGGACTTTCCGCCGGAGAAAGATTTGACGAATGGTGGCGACTTAGAACGGGAGAGGCTAAAATTGCGATAGGTGCGAGAAGTGCTATATTTGCACCGTTAGAAAACGTTGGGCTTATAATTATAGACGAAGAACACGACGGGAGTTATTCAAGCGAATCTTCCCCAAGGTACTCTACTTTGGAAGTTGCTAAATACAGGGCGGAATTGTCTAACGCAAAACTCGTTTTAGGTAGTGCAACTCCTTCGGTTGAGAGTTTTTTAAATGCACAAAACGGTGTTTATAATTTAGTTGAATTGCCCGAGAGAATAAATAAAAAACCTTTGCCAAAAGTGGAAATAGCCGATATGAAAGGCGAAATAAGACGTGGTAATAATACTCCGTTTTCGGGAGTGTTAAAGGCCGAACTTCAAGAATGTCTAGAAAAGGGTAATCAAGCGATTATATTTTTGAACCAAAGGGGATATTCAAAGAGCGTAATATGTACCGAGTGCGGACACGTTCAAAAGTGTAAGTCTTGCGACGTTTCGTTGACTTACCATAAAGAAGACGATTCGCTTTTGTGTCATTATTGCGGTGCTAAATATAAGATGATAACCGCCTGTACGGAATGCGGAAGTCGGTTTATAAGATACGGCGGATTCGGAACGGAAAGAGTAGTTATAGAATTAAAAAAACTTTTTCCTTCGGCGAGAATTTTACGTATGGATAGAGATACCACTCAAAATAAGGAAGGACATTTTAAGATATTAAACGATTTTTCGGATAGAAAAGCGGATATTTTGGTGGGGACTCAAATGATTGCGAAAGGACACGACTTTCCGTTTGTTACTTTGGTAGGAATATTAGATGCGGATATGAGTTTGCATTTTTCTGATTTTAGAAGTGCGGAGAGAACTTATCAACTTTTGACGCAAGTTTCGGGAAGAAGCGGTAGAGATAAAGAAGCGGGTAAGGTTGTTCTTCAAACTTATTCGCCCGACAATCCGGTACTTATTCAAGCGATAAATTACGATTACGAAGGGT
Source organism: Christensenellaceae bacterium (assembly GCA_045598545.1). Lineage (GTDB taxonomy): Bacteria > Bacillota > Clostridia > Christensenellales > Borkfalkiaceae > UBA1259. The sequence continues at coordinate 57,283 of JAZLMI010000052.1, forward strand.
TTTTCAAACACGAAATTTCTTTGAGAAAAGCCACGGGTTTTCCACCTTTTTACGATATAATAAGAATACTTATATCTGTAGCAAGCGAAGAAAAAACTTTGGAAATTACTAAAGTTCTCTATCAAGAGTTGTTGATTTTTTATAATGAAAATAAAGATAAATTTAGATTTTTCGGTTGTATGAAAGCACCGATAAAACGGTTGCAAAATAAATTTAGGTATCAAATACTTATGAGAATAAAGACAGACGACCAAAAACTGAAAGATTTAATTTATTCATATATGGCAAAATATCAAAACAGGTCCGTTTCCTTGTATATGGAAATAAACCCGAATAATCTTTCTTAAAATTATGGAGTTATAATATGGCGATAAGAAATATATTACAGTTAGGCGATGAAACTTTGCGTAAAAAGAGTTTTCCCGTTACAGATTTCGGGGAAAGAACTTCCGAACTTTTGGACGATATGAAAGAAACCTTGTTAGAGGCGGACGGGGCGGGACTTGCCGCTCCGCAAGTCGGAGTTTTAAGGCGTGTTTTTATAGTTATGGCGGAAGGCAAATATTACGAGTGTATCAATCCCGAAATAATATCTTCAAAAGGTAAGCAAATAGGGGAAGAAGGGTGTTTGTCGGTTAAGGGTAAATTCGGCGTGGTTGAACGTCCGATGATTGTAATAGTAAAAGCGTTAGATAGACACGGCAAACCTTTTAAGATAAAAGCGGAAGGCTTTACTGCAAGAGCGTTTTGCCACGAATACGACCATTTAGAAGGTATAATATACGTTGACAAAGCGAAATCTTTGGAGGACGTGAAGAATTGAAAAAAGATTTTAGAATAGTTTATTTGGGAACGCCCGATTTTGCCGTTCTTCCGTTAAAGAGTATAGTAGAAAACGGTTATAACGTAGTAGGAGTTGTTTGTAACCAAGATAAACCGTTTGGTCGCAAACAAATTTTAACCGCTCCTCCCGTTAAAAAATTTGCGAATTCCGTTAATATCCCTATTTTTCAATATAAGAAAATAAGGGAGGAAGGTGTTTTCGACTTAAAAAAGTTTGCTCCCGATATTATGATAACGTGTGCTTTCGGGCAAATTTTATCGCAAGAAATTTTAGATATACCGAAGTTAGGAGTGTTTAATATTCACGCTTCTTTGCTTCCAAAATATAGGGGGGCTTCGCCTATTCAAACGGCAATATTAAACGGGGAAACAAAAACGGGAATCACTATTATGAAAACCGATATCGGAGTAGATACGGGAGATATAGTATTACAAGAAGAATTTAATATACCAAATGAAATGACGGCGGGAGAGTTGTTTGAAAATCTTTCTCTACTTGGTTCAAAGTGTATATTAAAAGCACTTGATAAAATAGTTGAAGGAAACGAAAGTTATATAAAGCAGGATAATTCCTTGGCGACGTTTACTAAAATTTTTAAAAAAGAAGACGCAAAAATAAACTGGAACGATAATGCAAATAAAATAGTTAATAGTGTAAGAGCATTTAATCCTTCTCCCATAGCGTATACGTTATATAACGGAGAGCCTTTAAAAATCTTTAAAGCAAAGATTTCCGAGTTAAAAGGAAATCAAGGCGAAGTATTAAAATCCGATTCAGAACTTATAGTCGGGTGTAAGGATTATTCCGTTTCGATTTTAACTCTTCAAAAGGCAGGAGGTAAGGCGATGAACGTAAAGGAATTTTTAATGGGAAATAAAATTTCGATTGGAACTGTTTTTAATAAATGATAAATTATTTTTACGACTGTTATAGAATATTAAATAAAGTTTATAGCGAAAAAACTTTTATAAAACAAGCAATTTTAACTACTGACATAGAAGAAAAAAACCGTTCGCTTACGGTTAAAACTTGTTACGGTGTTTTAGATAAGGACATAGAACTTTCCTTTATTATAAACAGTTTGGCGGAAAAATCGCCCAAACTTGCTATTCGTACCATACTTAAAATTTCTATGTACGCTTATAAATATTTGGATAAAAAGATATACGCCGTAACCGAAAACGCCGTTGAACTTACTAAAAAGTTGGGTAAAGCTGGTGCTTCGGGTTTTGTAAATGCTTTTTTAAGGAAGTTTTCGGTAACCGATATAGTTTTTCCTTCCGATAAAGATAAATATTTATCGGTAAAATATTCTTATCCCGAATTTGCCGTAAAGGAACTCGTTAAAACTTACGGATATGATAGAACTGAAAAAATAATTTCAGCCCCTATTCCGGAAGGTACTTTGGTTTTTTACGACGTTGACGGGGAAAAGTATTTGAAAGAGCGTAGTGTAGAATATTCGCTTACTCCTTTTAATAATGTCTTTAAAGTAAAAAATTTCGTAAGAAATTCCGATTATGATAAAGGGGTTTATACGTATCAAGCGTTAGGTTCTGTCGCTATATGCGATGTGGTAGAACCTTGCGATAAACTTTTAGATTGTTGTTCTGCTCCCGGTGGAAAAAGCGTAAGGCTTTCCTATAAATGTGGCAAGGTGTTTTCTTGGGATATTCACTCTCATAGGGTACAACTTATAGAAGAATATAAAAAGAGAATGGGTAGAGATAATATATTTGAGGAAGTAAACGACGCTAAAATATATAAAGAAGAATTAAAAGATTGTTTTGATGCGGTTTTATGCGACGCACCTTGTTCCGGTCTTGGGGTGGTAAACGATAACCCCGATATAAAGTTAAACAGAAAAAAAGAAGACGTAGAAGAATTGATAAAAGAACAGTTTGAAATACTTAAAACCGTATCGAACTACGTAAAAAAAAGCGGGTATTTATATTACTCGACTTGTTCGGTATTGAGTATGGAAAATATAGAAACGATAGAGAGATTTTTAAAAATCGACGACCGTTTTGAAATTGTCGATATAGACAGTAAATTACAGCACGAAAACGTTAAAGGCACAAACGTGTTTTTGCCTGATATTTCAGGAGGATTAGGGTTTTTCGTTGCAAAGTTAAAGAGAATAAAATGAAAGATTGTTTGCTTGAATATACGCTTTCAGGCGTTAAAGAGAAAGTGGAAGAAATAGGAGAAAAAAGTTACCGAGCAGAACAGATATATTCTGCACTTTTATGGGGGCTTGATTTTTCTGAGATTACTACTCTTTCTAAAACTTTAAGAGAACGATTAAACGAAAAGTTTATAGCCCAGCCTGTAAAAATAGAAAAATCCGTCAAGTCTAAGGAAGACGGTACGGAAAAATTTTTATTTTTATTAGAAGACGGCAATATCGTTGAAGGCGTGTTAATGAAATATAAGTACGGCAATACGATATGCGTTTCAACTCAAGTGGGGTGCAGAATGAATTGTGCGTTTTGTGCTTCTGGGCTTAACGGACTTATAAGAAATTTGACGGCGAGTGAAATTTTAGGAGAAGTCGTTTCCGTTAACCGTTATTTGGGTGGCGGACTTAAAGATAAAAGGCTTATAACAAATATCGTTTTAATGGGTAGCGGAGAACCTTTGGATAATTACGACAACGTAGTTAAGTTTTTAAGGCTTGTGTCCGAAAAAGAAGGTATCAATATAAGTGCCAGAAATATAAGTTTATCTACTTGCGGATTAGTTCCGAAGATGTTAAAATTAAAAGACGAAAATTTGCCTGTAAATTTAACGGTATCTTTACATTCTCCCTTTGACGAAGAAAGACGTAAAATTATGCCGATAGCGAATACTTACAGTATAAGAGATATTCTTGACGCTTGTTCACAGTGTTTTGATAAAACGGGTAGGAGATATATATTCGAATACGTTTTGATAAAAGGCGAAAACGATACGGTACGGCACGCCGAAGGACTTATAAAGATATTGAAGGGAAGACCTTGCCACGTAAATTTAATAAGGCTTAACGAAGTAAAAGAAAAAGGACTTATAGGCGATACCGATAAGGAAGCGTATAGGTTTATGGGGTTACTTGAAAAAGGTGGACTTTCGGCATCTTTAAGACGTAGAATGGGAGAAGATATAGAAGGTGCTTGCGGTCAATTAAGAAGAAAATATATAGAGAAAAGAAAGGAGCAACAATGAAAGAGATTAAAATAGCTCCGTCGATACTTTCGGCGGATTTTTCCAAGATGGGAGAAGAAGTAAAAAATATAACCGAATGCGGTGCGGACGTAATACATTTAGACGTTATGGACGGAGTGTTCGTAAAGAATATTTCTTTCGGTCCGAAAATGATTAAGGACGTAAGGAATAAGAGCAATGCGATTTTCGACGCTCATCTTATGATAGTAGAGCCTTGGAAATATATAGAGAGATTTTTCGAAAGCGGAGCGGATATTATAACGGTGCATTACGAGGCTTGTAAGGATAAACTGAAAGACACTTTAAAAGCGATAAAGAGTTTAGGAATAAAGTGTGGAGCGGTTATAAACCCCGATACGCCGGTAAGTGCCGTAAAAGACGTTTTAGAAGATTGCGACATGCTTTTACTTATGAGTGTTTTTCCGGGATTCGGCGGGCAAAAGTTTATACCCGAAGTTTTGCCTAAAATAGAAGAAGCGTCTAAACTTATAAATAAGATAGGAAAAGATATCGATTTAGAGATAGACGGCGGAATTACTAAAGAAAACGTAAAAGCTGTAAAAGACGCAGGTGCTAACGTCATAGTTGCGGGAAGTACTGTGTTTAAAGAAACCGATAGAAGTAAAATAATAAAAGAACTTCGTGAAATTTAAATAAAATTTTGTCAAATTGTAAGACGTACGGCATAGAATATCAATAAAGAGGTATTTTTATGAAAATTTGCTGTATAAAACCCCCAAGGTTGATTGCTAAAATTTTAAGGCTTATTTTTTGCCGAAAGAGTACTCAAGAAAAAGATATTTAAAATAAAAAAGTCGTATGATAACGTAATTCGTTGTTCATACGACTTTTGCTTTAATTGTTTCTATATTAAGTCTATTACCGTTTCGTAAATTTTTTCATCTTGATTAAAAAGCGTATTCATTTCCGATAAGGTTTGTTCTACGTTTTCAAATGAAGAATTGTTTAATTTTAAATGAGAAAAATCTATCGCCTTCATAGCTACGAGATTGATGGCGGTAGTTATATTTTTAAAGTTATTATTGACGCAAGATATATTCAACTGTTTTTTTATTGCTTGAGATAAAGTGATGGGGTTGTTTTTGTAAGATATTCCCGTAAATGCGACGTTCCCCGAAAATTCTGCAAGAGAAAATGCTTTTGCCGGTTGAATATTACTGTCCGCAATATATATAACGCTTTTAGTCATTCTTCCGCTGGTTATTAAAGATATTTCTTTTTGCCAGTTATCTTCTTCGCCGAAAACGTAATATATGCCCGATTCTTTCGCTATATTATAATCTTCTTTGTCCGTAGTTAAAATTATGGGAACTGATTGATAGTAAATCAAAAGTTGTGCCAAAATGTTTCCGAAATTACCTGCACCTACTATTGCAACGTAATCGCCTTTTTGTATGTTTAATTTATCTATAACCGAAACGGCAAGAGAAAGATGCGGAATAAATAATGCTTCGTAATCTTCAACTGTTTCCGGTAAGGGGAAAAGTTTATTGGAATCTACGTTGACAAAGTCTTTTAAAAACCCGTCGTAATCTTCTCCGGCAATTTTTAAATCGGAACACTGGTCGGTATTGCCGATTTTGCAATTATAACATTCGTTACATTCTCTATCCGGTTCTATGTATACTCTCGTTCCTTTTTTTAATCCCGAACAATTTTCGGGTACGTCGCTTATAATACCTATTCCGAAACTTCCCAAAACGGTATCTTCTACCTTAATTTCTCCGTTATAACGCAATACATCCGATAAAGTAATCAATGCTTTTGTTACTTTTACTTTGGGGGAATCGGTAATTTCTGTCTCAGCCGTCTCACAACGTTCTAACTGTAAAGGTTTAATAACTTTCCAGACGTTCATTTTGTACGAATAACCTCTATAAACAATAATTGTGAATATTATATTATAAAAACGATAAAAAAGCAACTAATTTATAGGTTAAAAAAATTATAACTACCGTATTAAAAGTTTTTTGAAAAAAACAATAAAATTTAGTTATTTATAGTTGACTATCTCGTAAAAATATAATATAATTACTTGGTAATTTAAGTTTTGAGGTGTGTTATGAAAGAAGGTATTCATCCTGATTATCATGAAGTAACGGTTGTTTGTGCTTGTGGCGAAACATTTAAAACCGGTTCGACTAAAAGCGGAGACGTTATAAAGGTTGATATTTGCAGTAAATGTCATCCTTTCTTTACAGGTAAGCAAAAGTTAGTTGATACCGGTGGCCGTGTTGATAAGTTCAATAAGAGATATAATCAGGCAAAATAGAAAATGTTATCTAACGGCTTTAAGGGTAGTTTACACTTAAAGCCGTTTTTTTAATCTTTGGGGGCGTAAGTGAAAAATAAAAAGCGTAAAGATACCGTATCTATAGGCGGACAAGCAGTTATGGAAGGCGTAATGATGAAAAGTGCTTCTTCTATGGCTACCGCAGTTAGAGATGCGGATGGAATTATAAGAGTGGAAACGGAAAGATTAGACGTTAACGCTCAAAAAAATTCTTTTCTAAAATTTCCCGTAGTCAGGGGAGTTGTGGCTTTTTTTTCTTCGTTAATTAGCGGAACTAAAACGCTTATGCGTTCTGCTGAAGTGTTCGGGGAAGGCGAACCTTCTAAGTTTGAAAAGTGGTGTGCGGAAAAATTAAAAATAAACGTTATAAGCGTAGTAAGTGTTTTTTCTGCCATTTTGGGGCTTTTGCTTGCCGTCGCTTTGTTTATGCTTGCCCCACAACGTATTAGAATTTGGATAATAGGTGAAAATTGTAATCCGTGGGCTAAAAATTTTTTAGAGGGCGGAATTAAGATAGTTATTTTTATTTGTTATATTTTGCTTTGCTATTTGTTAAAGGACGTAAGGCGGACTTTCATGTATCACGGTGCAGAACACAAAACTATATCGTGTTACGAAAAAGGTCTTGAACTGACTCCTGAAAACGCTAAAAAATGCACGAGAGTTCATAATCGTTGCGGAACGACTTTTATATTTTTCGTAATGTTTATAAGTATAATAATTTTTGCGTGTTTTGAATCTGTTTTGAAAACTTACGCCGTTGACCTTAACGGAACTTTAAGGGTTTTATGTAAGGTGGCGTTATTACCGTTAGTGGCAGGTCTTTCTTACGAACTTTTGAAAGGGCTTTCCAAAACCGATTGTTGGGTGTTTTATCCTTTGAAAGCACCGGGGTTATTGTTGCAAAGATTAACAACGAAAGAACCGACCGAAGATATGCTTGAAGTTGCCATTAAGGCTTTTAATACCGTTCTTGAAATGGATAGAGATAAAACTATTGAACCCGTTAAATTTACGGTTTCTAAAAAGCGTAAAGAATTGCTTGAAGAAGTTTATCAAAAATTAAAACTTAACGGCATAGAAGAAAAAGCGGAAGCGGAATGGATTGTATCTATTTTACTTAACGTAAAGAGAGATGAACTGTATAACGATACTTTGGTTACACCAAAGTATATAGATAGAATAAACGCTGTTGTAAATCAAAGGATTACGGGTAGACCTTTATGGTATTGCATAGGGGACACCGACTTTTACGGTTATAAAATAAAAGTAGACGAAAGAGTTTTGATACCACGTCCCGAAACCGAACTTTTAGTTGAAAACGCCTTAAAAGTTATAAATTCAAACAGTAAAGTTTTAGATTTATGTACGGGTAGCGGAGCGATTGCTATCGTTGTCAGTAGAAAAAAGAATATACGTGTAACCGCTACCGATATTTCTTCTTCCGCCATTGTTTTGGCAAAGGAAAATGCGTCGCTAAATAAAGCGGAAGTAGAGTTTATAGAAAGCGATATGTTTTGCGGAATAGAAGGGAAAACGTTTGACGTAATTATTTCTAACCCGCCGTACGTAAAGAGAGAAGAGATAGAAGGACTTCAAAAAGAAGTTAAGGACTTTGAACCTCATTTGGCTTTAAATGGGGGAGAAGACGGACTTGATTTTTATAGAATTATTTCTTTAAATGTTTGCAAGTTTTTGAATAACGGCGGAGTTCTCTTAATGGAGTGCGGAGAAAACCAAGCGGAAGATATAAAAGAGATGCTTAAAGGATTTACTTCGGTTGAAATTATAAAAGATTACGAAGGTATAGACAGGATAATAAAGGCGGTGCTTTAATGTTTAAAAAACTCGATAAAATGCTTGAACGCTACGAAAAGTTAAACGAACTTGTCGGAGACCCCGAAGTTCTTTCTAAGATGGACGAGTGGAAGGAGTATACAAAGGAACTTGCGGATATTTCCGAAACGGTTGAAAAGTATACCGAATATAAGCGTGTGTTAAAAAATAAAACCGATGCTGAAGAAGCACTTAAAACGGAAACCGATTCCGAAATGAAAGCCCTTTACGAGGAAGAAATTTTATCGTGTAAAGACGGTTTGGAAAAGATTTCCGAAGAATTAAGAATTTTATTGCTTCCTAAAGACCCTAACGACGAAAAGAATGTTATAATGGAAATAAGGGCAGGTGCAGGCGGAGAAGAGGCGAGTTTGTTTGCGTATGAGTTGTATAGAATGTACGTTAAATACGCTGAAAGAAACCGTTGGAAAACCGAAGAGATAGAGAACAATTCTACAGAACTCGGCGGAATTAAGGAAGTTACTTTTTCGATATCGGGTAAATCCGCTTACAGTAAATTAAAATTTGAAAGCGGAGTTCATAGAGTACAAAGAGTTCCCGAAACGGAGTCGCAAGGGAGAGTTCATACTTCTACCGCAACAGTTGCGGTATTACCCGAAGTTGAAGACGTAGAAGTAAATATAGACGAAAAAGATTTAAGAATAGATACGTTGCGTTCTTCGGGAGCGGGCGGTCAGCACATAAATAAAACGGAATCTTGTATAAGACTTACGCATATTCCTACGGGAATAGTCGTTTTGTGTCAGGACGAACGTTCTCAAACCAAGAACCGTGAAAAAGCAATGAAAGTATTAAAGAGTAGGCTTTACGATTATTACCAGTCGCAGTACGATAAAGAGTATTCGGAAAACCGAAGAAGTCAAGTAGGAACGGGGGACCGTTCTGAAAGAATCAGGACGTATAACTTTCCGCAAGGAAGAGTTACCGACCATAGAATAGGCTTAACGCTTCATTATATAGATAACTTTATAATGGGTGATTTAGACGAAATGGTGGAAGCGTTAGCAATAGCGGATAGAGAAACAAAACTTTCTTTAGGAACAGATGAAGAATAAGGAGAAATAAAAATGAATATTTCCGAAAAAGTTAGTAAAATTGCACCGTCTTTGACTTTGGAAATTACGGCAAAGGCGAAAAAGATGAAAGCGGAAGGGATTTCCGTTATAGGTTTCGGTGCGGGAGAACCCGATTTCAATACGCCCGAATACATAATAAATTCAGCAAAAAAAGCACTAGATATAGGCTTTACAAAATATACGCCGGCATCCGGTATGGAAGACTTAAAAAAAGCAATATGCTTAAAGTTTTTTAACGACAACGGACTCTCTTATAACACCGACCAAATAGTTATTTCTACGGGTGCGAAAAGTTCTTTGTATCACGCTATATGTGCGGTTATTGACGAAGGCGACGAGGTTATTATTCCTTCTCCTTATTGGCTTACTTATCCTGAACTTGTAAAACTTGCCGGAGGTAAGTGTGTGTTCGTTAACTGCAAAAAGGAAAACGGATATAAGATAACGGCGGAAGAATTAAAGAAAAATATAACGTCAAAAACCAAATGTTTGATTTTAAATACGCCGAATAATCCTACGGGTGCCGTTTATTCTGAAAAAGAAATAAAGTATATAGCAAGCGTTTTAGAGAATAAAGAGATATTCGTTATCTCTGACGAAATATACGAAAAACTTATATACGACGGACAAAAACATTATTCTATAGCAAGCGTTTCTGAGAATATGAAAAATCATACGATAATAATAAACGGTATGAGTAAAACGTATTCTATGACAGGTTGGAGAATAGGTTATTTATCTGCACCGAAGGAAATCGCAAAGGCAATTTCTTCAATGCAAAGCCATACGACTTCTAACGCTTGTTCTATTTCGCAATATGCTTCCGTAACTGCCTTAACCGATAAAGAAGGCGAAAAGTTTATATCCAATATGCAAGGTGTTTTCGATAAAAGAAGAAAACTTATGCTTAAAATATTAAGCGGTATAAAAGGCATAAGCGTTGCAAATCCGCAAGGTGCATTTTATACATTTATAGACGTTTCCGCTCTCTACGGAAAGTCTTTTAACGGCGAAAAAATTACAGGTTCTTTAAAATTTGCCGACCTTGCACTTAAAAAAGGCGTGGCTTTGATTCCGGGCGTGGCGTTTGGAGATGATAATTCGATAAGACTTTCTTACGCCGTTTCCGAAGAGGATATAGTAGAAGGATTAAGTAGACTTGAATCGTTTATCAAGGAGTTGAAATAATATGATAGGTAAAAATAAAAACACCAATCTTTTAGAAGATAAATTTTACAGTTATAAATTGCAGGACGTTGAAGAGCCTCAACTTTATAGAGAGATATTCGATTACGACCACGTTCCCAAAATAATTTTTAACAATAGTGTAGTTCCTATGAGAATGCCGGAAGAAATTTGGATAACCGATACTACGTTTAGAGACGGTCAGCAGTCGGTTTCTCCGTTTACGGTAGAGCAAATAGTAGAACTTTTTAAATTGATGTCAAAACTTGGCGGTAAGAACGGTATAATTCGTCAATCGGAGTTTTTCTTGTATTCCGAAAACGATAGAAAGGCTGTTAGGGCTTGTATGGATTTAGGACTTAAATTCCCCGAAGTTACGAGTTGGATAAGGGCAAACCCCAAAGACTTTCAACTTGTAAAGGAAATGGGGATAAAAGAGACGGGAATACTTACCAGTTGTTCTGATTATCATATCTTTAAAAAGATGAATTTAACGAGAAACCAAGCGATGGATAAGTATTTGGGAATAGTAAAGGACGCATTAGCCGCAGGCATAAAACCCCGTTGTCATTTAGAAGATATTACGAGAGCCGATTTTTACGGGTTCGTAGTGCCTTTTGTTTCCGAACTTATGAAACTTATGAAAGAAAGCGGTATTCCTATAAAAGTGCGTGCTTGTGATACTTTGGGATACGGCGTAAATTTTCCGGGAGTAGATTTACCCAGAAGTGTTGCGGGAATTATTTATGGGCTTCGTCATCACGCAGAAGTGCCGAGCGAACTTTTGGAATGGCACGGTCATAACGATTTTTATAAAGTTGTAAGTAATGCGTCAACCGCTTGGCTTTACGGCTGTTCTGCAGTCAACTGTTCTCTTTTGGGAATAGGCGAACGTACCGGTAATTGCCCCGTTGAAGCAATGGCTATAGAATATGCTTCTCTTAAAGGAACAAGTAGCGGTATGGATTATACGGCTATAACCGATATTGCCAACTATTTTGAAAGAGAAGTGGGATACATAATTCCGCCGAGAACTCCGTTCGTCGGTAGAAGTTTTAATTCCACGAGGGCGGGTATCCACGCAGACGGAATGCTTAAAGATGAAGAAATATATAATATTTTCGATACTAAAAAATTATTAAAAAGACCCATGCACGTTTCTATAAACAATACGTCGGGTTTAGCAGGTATTGCTTATTGGATAAACGATTATTTCGAACTCTCCGAATCTCATAAGGTTGACAAATCTCATCCGATTATCGCCAAAATTAAACAAGTAGTTGACCAAGAGTACGCTAACGGAAGATGTAGCGTTATGGGAGACGATGAGTTAGTTAATATAATAAGGTCTACCGATAAAAATTTCTATAAGCAATTATCCGCTTGGGCCGAATAAAAAAATAAATTTTTCCAAAAAGTATTGTATTTTAACTAAAAGTATTATACAATAGAAATGTAAAAGAAATTTCTAGGGGGAAATTTATGAAAATTATTTACGGACCAAAGGGAACAGGCAAGACTAAGGCTATTATCGATAATGCTAATCAAACTATCGATAAAGCAAAAGGGCACGTTGTATTTATTACCGACAGTAATAAATATACCTACGACTTAAAGTATCAAATCAGGTTTATGGACGTAACGGGGTTTGATATTCAAGGCGAAGACGGACTCAGGGGGTTTATTAAAGGAATAGTTGCGGCAAACGGTGATAACGAGTACATATTTATAGACGGGATTGCAAGAATTACCGGAAAACCCATAACCCAACTTGAAAATATTTTTTCGGCAATGGAGAAACTTGAAAACGATTACGACGTAAAATTTGTGCTTACGGTTAGTGCGTCTAAACAAGATTTACCGAAATTTGTATTAAAGTACGTTGATTAGTTGCTTTTTTTGTTAATAATAGTGTAAAATAAAAGTCGGAGATAATCCGACTTTTTTATTGGCGGAGATAATTATGAAGTTCATCAGTACCAGAGGTGGAGAAGTCGTTGAAAACGCTTCTTTGGCGATAACTAAAGGAATAGCAAAAGACGGAGGATTATTCGTTCCCGAATACTTTCCGAACTATGAGAATAAATTAGATACATTGTTGCAAAAAGATTATGCGGAGAGGGCTTGTGAAATCATTTCTTCTTTTTTGGAAGAATATGATAAGGACGAACTTTTGTCCGCTTGTAAAGAAGCGTATTCAAGGTTTGAAGATAACGACGCAGCACCTGTAGTTAAGATAGACGAAGGATTTTTTCTGCTTGAACTTTTTCATGGACCGACGTTAGCATTTAAAGATATTGCGTTGACGCTTTTACCTTATCTTTTGAGAAAGGGGGCGGATTTAAACGGCATAAAGGAACAAATACTTATTCTTGTCGCAACGAGCGGGGATACGGGTAAAGCGGCTCTCGAAGGGTTTAAGAATAAAGACGGAATAAAAATAATGACGTTCTATCCTAGTGACGGAGTTTCCGATATGCAAAAACTTCAAATGACTACGCAGGAAGGAAATAACGTAAACGTGGTGGGAGTTAAGGGCAATTTCGACGATTGTCAAACTGCGGTAAAAAAAATATTTACAGACTTTGAATTTGCAAAAAAAATAAAAGATAAGGGATACGTGTTTTCAAGTGCAAACTCTATAAACTTCGGAAGACTCGTTCCTCAGGTAAGTTATTATTTTTCGGCGTATTGCGACTTGGTAAACGCAGGAGAAATAAAATTAGGAGATAAAATAAATTTCGTAGTGCCTACGGGAAATTTTGGGAATATTCTTGCAGGATACTACGCAAAGAAAATGGGACTTCCCATAGATAAGTTGATATGTGCTTCTAACCAAAACAACGTTTTAACCGAATTTTTTGCAAGCGGAACTTACGATATAAATAGAGAATTTTTTAAGACTATTTCGCCCTCTATGGATATTTTGATTTCTTCTAATCTTGAAAGACTTGTATTTGAAATTAGCGGAAGAGATGCTAACATTACCAAGTCCAGAATGGAAGACCTTAAAAAATCGAATAAATATTCGGTAACTAAAAAAGAGAAAAACGAAATGGAACAAATATTTTTCGCCGACTATTCCGAAGAAGAAGATTGTTTAAGTATGATAAGCCAAATTTTTGACGAATACGGTTACGTTTTAGATACGCATACCGCCGTTGCGGTAGACGTTGCGGATACCTATTTAGATTATTCTAAAAGCGATATTCCCGTTGTAATTTTGTCTACGGCGAGTCCATATAAATTTTCTCAAAGCGTGTTAAAAGCAATAACGGGTAAAAAGGTTTCAGACGCTTTTAAGGCGGCTGAAAATTTAGAAAAAGAAACCGCTATGCCTATTCCGAATCAAATTAAGTCGTTAAAAAATAAGGATATACGGTTTACTAAAATAGTTGATAAAAATAAAACGCAAGATGCAGTGGAAGAATTTCTTGCGATAAATAAATAAGGTAAATATATAATTATGGAAGATAAGAAAGTTTTATTTTCGGCGGTTCAGCCGAGCGGAATACTTACAATAGGTAACTATTTGGGGGCGTTACGTAATTTTAAAAAATTACAAAGTGATTATAACAGTATATTTGCACTTGCGGATTTACATACTTTAACCGTGAAGCAAGAGCCTAGCGTTCTTAGAAAAAACACTTATGAACTTGCCGCCTTGTATTTGGCGTGTGGTATAAATCCCCAAGAATCTATTTTGTTTGCACAATCTCACGTTTCCGCACACGCAGAACTTTGTTGGATATTAAATACCGCTTGTTATCCCGGAGAACTTTCCAGAATGACTCAGTTTAAGGATAAGAGTCAAAAGCACGAAGATAACGTTAATATGGGGCTTATGGATTATCCCGTATTGATGGCTGCGGATATTTTATTGTATCAAACCGAACTTGTTCCAATAGGGGCAGACCAAAAACAGCATTTGGAACTTTCGAGAGATTTGGCTATACGTTTTAACAATCGTTACGGTGAAACTTTTAAGATTCCCGAAGGGTATATAAGTAAATCGACCGCAAGAGTTATGAGTTTAGCCGAACCCGATAGAAAGATGAGTAAGTCGGACGCAAATTTAAACGCTTTTATTTCTATGGACGACGATAAAGATACTATAATAAGAAAATTTAAGCGTGCGGTAACCGATAGCGATAATAGAGTTATTTATTCTCCCGAAGATAAACCGGGAATAAGCAACTTGCTAACTATTTATTGTGCTGTAACCGATAAAAAAATAGAAGAAGCGGAAAAAGAGTTCGAAAATAAAGGATACGGCGATTTTAAGTTAACTGTAGGACAAGCCGTTGCCGATAAAGTAGAACCTATAAGACTTGAGAAAAATAGACTTTTGGAGAATAAGGATTATATAGACGATGTTCTAAAAGACGGGGCTGAACGTGCTGAAAGACTTGCTTATAGAACGCTTAACAAAGTGTATAAAAAAGTCGGATTAGTTCCTAGGAAAAGGGGTTAAAGATGTTTGGATACGTAAAAACCGATATGCCAAATATGTTCGTAAAAGACACGGTGTTATACCGTGCGGCTTATTGCGGACTTTGTAAGGGTATAGCTAAGGTTTGCGGTACCAAAGGAAGACTTGTATTAAATTACGATTTGACTTTTTTATCGATTTTAGTTCATAATATTAACGGGGTAGACGTAAAAGTTGAGGGTGAACGTTGCATTTTGCATCACATAAAACAACGTCCCGTTGCCGTACCTGACGAAATAACAGAAAAAATAGGTGCTTTAAACGTAATTTTGGCGTATCATAAACTCTCGGACGATATAACCGATGAAAA